>CAYTYV010000053.1:5437-21551 GCA_964441055.1 uncultured Polyangiaceae bacterium
CCCCCCCCCCCCCCCCCCCCCCCCCCCCCCCCCCCCCCCCCCCCCCCCGAAAACCACCTCCCAAATCGCGCGCACACGTCTGCTCTTCTGCCCCCGGCCTCACCCTCACCCGCTTGGGGGTGAGGCCGGGGGCAGAAGCACGCCGCACGTCGATTCAATGCCGCATCGACGTCAGCCGATCGGCGATGATGCTGCGGTAGTTGCGGTAGACCATGAGCACGATGGCCAGGGCCACGGCGGCCTCGCTGGCCGCCAGCACGATGATGAACACCGTGAAGAGCTGGCCAGCCACGTCACCCACCACGAAGTGCTCGAAGGCCACGAAGTTGAGCGCGGCGGCGTTCAGGATGAGCTCCACGCCCAGCAGGATGCCCACCGCGTTGCGCCGCGTCATGACGGTCAGCAGCCCGAAGCCGAACAGCACGGCCGCCACGCACAGGTAGTGAACGAGTCCGATCTCCACCGGCTTACTCCTCGGCAGGCTCGCGTTCCCGACGGACGGCGCGGCGGGCCAGCACCACCGAGCCGATCATGGCCGCCAGCAGCACGACGGACGCCACCTCGAAGGGCAGCAGGTACTCGCTCAAAAACGCGTGGCCCAGCTTGCTGGTGGTCGGCAAGAGCTGGCGGGGCTGCTCGACCCACGCGGTGGAGGCGGCCACCGAGGCCAGGACGAACAGCACCAAGGCCGAAAGCGCGAAGCCGACCGCGAGGCCGCGCTTGGGGTTGGACACCTGGCGATCCTCGATGCGCGAGGTCAGCATCACCGCGAACAGGATGAGGGTGAGCGTGCCGCCGACGTAGACCAAGAGCTGGGTCGCGGCCAGGAAGTCCGCCGACAGCGTGATGTACAGCCCAGCGACGCCGAGAAAGGTGCCGAGCAGGGCGAGCGCCGAGTAGATGATGTTCTTCGACAGGGCGACCACGCCAGCCGAGCCGACCGTCAGGGCGGCCAGCAGGACGAACACGACCAGGCTCATGGTGGAAGTGGACATCGGGGTCCGCGAGGCTAGTGCCGAGCTTGGGAGATCACAATGCCTGATCGGCACCGCCGAGCCATCCCGGCGGAGCGCGCAAACGCGCTCAACACGCGCTCGACAAAGGGCCGAGAGCCCACAAAAAAGGGGGCAAAATGGCCCTCGCGGTACGAAATCGCCACAAAAAGCGGCCAAAATCGACTTCGCGGCGCATTTTTTCTCGCCAACCCGGGCAAAATCTGTATCGTGCTCCCCCACAGGGCGCACGATGCCCCTTGAAAAATAGGTCCAAACGGACGTCGCGGCCCGGACGGCCGCGTTTTATGGGGTCGCGAGCTAGTGCGACTCGGGAGGAGATTTGGCATGGCGACCAAGAAGACCGTAGCCAGGAAGAAGGCACCCGCCAAGAAGCCGATGACCAAGACTCAGTTGATCCAGGCGCTCACCGACGCCACGGGCAACGAGCTGACCAAGAAGCAGGTCAAGGACATGCTCGAGCAACTGTCGTTCATCGGCCACAAGACCCTGAAGCGGCAGGGCGTGTTCACCCTGCCGGGCTTCGCCAAGTTCCGCGTGGTCAAGAAGCCCGCGCAGAAGGCACGGAAGGGCCGCAACCCCTTCACTGGCGAGGAGATGCTCTTCAAGGCCAAGCCCGCCAGCAAGGTGGTGCGGGTGCGCCCGATCAAGGCCATCAAAGATGCCGTGAGCTGAGTCGGCACGGCGAAACCGGGTTCCGCGAGCGCGGTTCCCGACGAGGCGGTCGCGGAGCGATCCGGGACCGCCTTTCGTTTTTTGTGCAGGCTCCCGCGACAGGCTGAGGCCGCGGGCGCGAGGGCGAGCACGGCGGCGCGTCGCCGTCGTGCTCGCGGCGCGAACGGTTACCCCCTCCCCTCGGCCCGTGCTATGACGCCGTGCCAGAGCCTGATGGCGAGGAGGAGGACCATGTTTCCAATCAAGGCGCGTATCGTATCCTGGACCCCGGCAGCTGTGCTGGTGGCGCTGGCCGCCTGCAGCAGCGACCCCGTCTACCCGGAGACGCCCTACCCGGACGGCGGGCTTGCGCCGGAGCCCGTGGTGCAGGCCGAGCCCACGGCCACCGAGACGGCCCCGCCGCCGCCCGCCCACCAGACCGGCCCGTGCGATGGCACCCTGCAAATCGCGATGCAGACCGCGATTCAGGCACGCAGCAAGGCGGAGCTGGCCCGGGGCATGAAGGCCGAGAGCACCTTCTTGTGTCAGTACGTGGGCGAGGGCGAGACCGCGAAGCTGCCCATCAACCTGCAGCCCGGCCACTGCTACACGGTGCTGGCCCACTCCTATCCCAACGTCACCGAGCTGGACCTGACCCTCAAGCCCAACTTCGGCGACAACATCCCGCCGCTATTGCTGCCCTTTGCTAACATGGTGCTGGCGCAGGACTCCGATTCGGGTCCGACCGCGGCCATCGGGCGGGGCAAGACCTGCTACAAGAACCCGTTGCCCATCCCTGGCCCCGGGCTGCTGGAGATCCGAGCTCGCACGGGCGCTGGACCCGTGGGCGCGCAGATCTACACGCGGAGCTGGTAACGAAGGGCGGCTTGGTCCGCGAGCTCGAGCCCAAAGAGCACGTTCGCGACATTCGGGCTCGCGCAGCGTGCGCCGCGATCCTGCCCACAGTTGCAGGCGGACGGGCCTCGCGCTAGCTTGCTCGTCATCATAGCTTGAGGAGGTCCCCGTGCTTCGAACGGTTGGGATAGGAGCATTCTTGGCCATCGCCTGCGTCGCCCTCTTCGGGTGCCCGCGGGAGGAGGAGCCGCAGTACCCGCCAGGCTACGGCTACGGCTATGGCCAGCCCGGCTATGGCCAGCCCGGCTATGGGCAACCCACGGCGCCACCGCCGAGCAACACCGCGCCGCCCCCAGGGACGGCACCCGCGCCCACGGCGAGCCAGCAGCCGGGCAGCCCCTTCCCCTGGTTGCCGTTCCCGTTCCCCGGAGCCCAGCCCGCGCCCAGCGGCTCGTCCGATCCGGGGCAACCCCCACCAGGGCAGGCCCAGCCCATCGATCCAGCGGCGGCGCAGGTGGCGATCGTGCCGCTCAACATGCTGGCCCAAAACGAGCTGCAAGGCATGCAGCCGCTCACCGATCCGGTGGCGGGCAACTTCCAACAGGGGCAGTATCTGGAGCAGCCGTTCCAGATGGAGCCCGGCAAGTGCTACGCCGCGGTGGCTCGCGGCGCCTCGGGCGTGACCGAGATGGACATTCGCTTCGTCGCGCTCACCCCCATGCCCGGGGTGAGCCCCGATCTCGCCGAGGACTCGACCACGGGTCCCGACGCGGTGCTCGGCGGCCGCGGCCAGTGCTACCACTACATCATTCCGGGCGTGGGCATTAACGCCAAGGCGGTCTACACCGTGCGCACGGGCTCGGGCATCGCCGCGGGCCGCGTGTACGTCAAGTAGTCGGGCTCGAAGAGGCTGCGAGACCCTCTGTCAGCCGATCGAGTCGGGCGACTCGGAGCCCGCAGAGTCGTCGATCTCGACCGCGACGATCGGCTCGGGCGCTTCCTTGCCCGCCTGCTGGGCGGCGAGATGCCTGCGCTCCACCTCTTCGTAGTAGTCGATGACGCGGCGCACGTACTGGCGCTTCTTCAGATACGAGCCCGGGAAAAACGAGCGCTTGAAGCCGTAGATGAGCGAGTTCTTGAGATCGTAGGCGCTCTCGAAAAACTGCGTCGCCAGCTCCAGCTCCTTGGTCACCGAGGTATTGGAGACCAGCCGATTGTCCGTGCAGTAGGTGAGCGACAGCCGCTTGTCGCGCATCTTGCGGAAGGCGTGGTTCGACAGCTCGCCGATGGACGGATTGGTCTGCAGGTTGCTCGTGAGGCAGATCTCGACCGTGATGCGACGGTCGGCGATGTACTGCACCAGGGCCTCGAGGTAGCGCTCGCGGTCCTGGATGCTGGGATCGCTGATCATCGAGGTGTCCATCAGGTAGAAGCCGTGGCCAATGCGGTCGGCGTGCAGATCAGTGATGGCCTCGAAGATGCTCTCGGGGCCGTAGGCCTCGCCCGCGTGCACGGTCTTCATGAGGAACTTCTTGTGTGCGTAGCGGTAGGCCTCGATGTGGTCGTGGGCTGGAAAGCCGAGCTCGGGGCCAGCCAGGTCGAAGCCCACGATAGGCACGCCCAGCTCGTCGCGGATCTGCACCGCGGCCTGGGCCAGCTCCACCGAGGCCTGGGCGAACACCCGCCGTTTGGGCGAGTGGCGGTGCACCCGCAGCATGTCGCCGTAATACTCGCTGGAGCTCTCGTTGAACATGCGCAGCGCGCAGACGATGATGCCGTACTCGAAGGGCGGCTCGGCCCCAGAGGCGACGGACGGACGTCGGTTGAACTTGTCGCTGGCTCGGCGTAGCCCGCGGTTGACGCTGAGCAGCACCCCAGCGGCGCTCATGTGCGAGTGCATGTGCAGCTGCGGCGCGAAGCGCACCTCGACGTAGCGAACGCCCTCCTGCTGGTTGTCCACCGCCAGCTCATAGGCGACCCGTTCGAGCGCGCTCTCGCTCTGCAGCACCGCGGTGGTGTACTGAAAGCCCCGGAGGTACTCCTCGAGGTTGGCGTAGCGAGGCTTGAATACGGTCTCGCGCAGGCCGTCCTCGCTGTAGGAGGGCAGCTCTACGCGGTAGCGCTTGGCCAGGTCGATGAGCGTGTCGAGCCGCAGCGACCCGTCCAGATGCAGGTGGAGGTCGGTCTTGGGCAGCTCGCGTATGAGCTGCCGCGTGATCACGAGACCTTGCGACGAGTCCATGGTGCAGATCTCCTTCGAAACAATATACACACGAGCGCTGCAGCCCGCTCATGACAGGCACAAGCCGGGAGCGGGAAAGGCCGCACACAGCTCGCGAACCTCGCCCTGGATGCGCACGAGGGTGCCCTCGGCCTCGACGTCCCGGGCGACCTCGTCCATCCAGGCTGCGATGCGCTTCATCTCGCCAGGGCCCATGCCGCGGGAGGTGATGGCGGGCGTGCCCAGGCGCACCCCCGAGGGGTCGAAGGGCTTGCGCGGGTCAAAGGGAATGGAGTTGTAGTTGCACACGATGCCCGCCCGCTCGAGCGCCTCGGCATAGGGCTTGCCCGGCAGGCCTTTGGGCGTCATGTCGACCAATAACAGGTGGTTGTCGGTGCCACCCGTGACGAGCGCAAAGCCCCGCGCGGCGAGCTCCTCGGCCAGGACCTGGGCGTTTTCGACCACCCGGGCGGCATAGGCCTTGAACTCGGGCTGCATGGCCTCTCGAGCGGCCACGGCCATGGCCGCGGTCGCGTGGTTGTGGGGCCCGCCCTGAAGGCCGGGAAAAACGGCTCGGTTGAGCGCCTTGGCGTGCTCCTTGTTGAACATCAACAGCCCGCCCCGCGGACCGCGCAGGGTCTTGTGGGTGGTGGTGCTCACGACGTCGGCGATGCCCACTGGGGAGGGATGCACGCCGCCCGCCACCAGCCCAGCGATGTGGGCGATGTCGGCGGCCAAGATGGCGCCTACCTCGTCGGCCACCTCGCGAAAGGCGCCGAAGGGAATGACCCGCGGATAGGCCGTGGCGCCGCAGAAGATGACCTTGGGCCGATGCTCGCGCGCGAGCTCGCGAACCTCGTCGAGATCGATGCGGTGGGTATCGCGGCGCACGCCGTAGGGCACGGAGCGAAAGTACTTGCCGCTGATGCTGACGTTCCAGCCGTGGGTCAGGTGCCCGCCAGCGGGTAGGCCCATGCCCATGATGGTGTCGCCGGGCTGGCAGAAGGCGAGGTAGATGGCCAGGTTGGCCGGGCTGCCCGAGTAGGGCTGGACGTTGACCCGCTCAGCGCCGAACAGCTCTCCCATGCGCTTTTTGGCCAGCCGCTCGATGGCGTCGATGTGCTCCTGCCGCTGGTAGTAGCGCTTTCCCGCGTAGCCCTCGGAGTACTTGTTGGTCAGCGCCGAGCCCGTGGCCTCCAACACCGCGCGCGAGGCGTAGTTCTCGCTGGGGATGAGCCGGACGCTCTCGGCCTGGCGCCGCCCTTCGGCCGCGACGAGCGCATGAAGGTCGGGATCGGCAGCGGCAAGGGGCGGATCGTGAGATGGCATGGGGCCTCGCTGGGGCAGTCGTAGCCGGAAGCGGCGACAGGGGGCAAGGTGATCCGCGCCCGGACCTCGAGCGGTCCCCCTTCCCCGCGGGCACGCCTACAGCCGCGTGCCAGCTTGCGCCTTTTTGATGGCGCGGTCTACTGCGGCGGTGCTGAAGCCCACCAGGATCTGACCGGCCAGATCGATGACGGGAATGCTGGCGCCGCCCTTGCCCACTCGCTGTAGCTTGCGCTGCATCTCGGCCGCGGCAGCCGGATCCTTCTCGATGTCCTTTTCGATGACGCGGACGCCGCGACGCTCGAGATAGGCCTTGGCCACGTGGCATGGCTTGCACCACGCGGCGCCGTAGACGATGGCCAGCGGCTTGTCCCCACCCTCGGCTGGAAGGGGAGCTGTCGTGGACGTGGTAGGCGGGGGGCGCGGCACGTGGCGGGCGAGGTAGGCCTGGCGGCGCTTTTCGATGAGCGACTCCCACTCGCTCCGACGCATAGTCCGGACGGGGTAGCTGCCGTCGGGTTGCTTGGCGCTCAGATCGGCCACGTAGAGCCGATGGCCGTGGCCTGCCTTGTCATCCGTGATGACGACGCGGACCTGCGCCCTGCCCTTTTCGTGCACGTCGGCGATGGCGACCTCGGTGTGGGTCTCGCCGCGCTCGTCGATCCAGGTGAGCAGCAGGTCCTCGGTGTCGTCGGTCAGGGTGAGCGGCGGCAGCGGGGCGGCGGCTCGAGGATCGGTGCCGACTGGAGCGTTGTCGTCCGAGCAGCCCGAGCAACCAGCGCAGCTCGCCAAAAGGGCAAGGAGTAGAAAACGGGCTACGAGCCGAATGTCCATCAGCCGACATCCCCGGCCGCCTCGTGACCGCTGAGCTCTTCGCTCAGCCGCAGCCACTCGGCCATCTTGTGGTCCACCTGCTTCTGCAGAGCCTGCTCCCGCTCGGCCAGCTTGGCCAGCACAAGCCAGTCCTCGCCAGGAGGTGCCTTGAGCTGCTCGCGCATCTGGGCGAGCGCGGCCTCGTGCTTGGCGATCTCCTGCTCGAGCTGGTCGAGGCGGCGGCGCTTGCGCTCGAGCATGCGGCTGGCCCGTTTCTGCTCGGCGTAGGATGCGCTCCCGCCACTCGACGCGCCGCCGGTCGATGCGCTACCAGTCGACGCGCTGGTGCGGACGGCGCGGGCCACCCGGCGTCGCCCTGAGCCTCCGCCCGTAGCCTCGGAAGCCGCCTTTGCCGTGGAGGCCGTGGCGCGGCCTCGCGACCGACCTCGCGGCCGACGGCCTTTTCGCTGGGGCTCGGGCTTGGCGGAGGCGCGCGCGCATTGCTCTACGTAGTCGGCGAAGTTGCCCTCGTAGATCTCGACCCCATCGGCGGTGAAGGCGACGATGCGGGTGGTGACCGTCTCCAGAAAGCGTCGGTCGTGGGAGGCCACCAGTACGCTGCCGAAGAAATCGCTCAAGGCCTCTTCCAGGATCTCGGCGGCGGGGATGTCCAGGTGGTTGGTGGGCTCGTCCAGAAAGAGGAGGTTCAGCGGCTCGAGCAGCAGCTTGGCGAGCGCCAGCCGCGCGCACTCGCCGCCCGACAGGCTCCGCACCGTGCGAAAGGGATCGTCCCCCCAGAAGCGAAAGCGAGCCAGGTACTGCCGAGTGACGTCCTCGTTGAGCTGGGCGCGGATGCTGCGGATCTCGTCGATGGCGCTCCGCTCGGGCTCCAGCGTCCCGAGGTGCTGGTCGTAGTAGCCCTGGTACAGGTTGGTGCCGCGCCGGATCTCTCCGCGGTCCTCGGGGGCCGGGCTACCGCTCAACAGCTGGAGCAGCGAGGTCTTGCCGCAGCCGTTTGGCCCGATGATGCCGATGCGATCGCCGCGACGGACCAACAGATCGAGCCCGGAAAACAGCTCCTTGCCGCCGCGGCAGGCGGAAAGCCCGTGGCCATCGAGCACGATGTCGCCGCTGCGAGGCGCCTCGGCAAAGCGAAAGCGGACGCGCTCGGCCACCTGCCAGACGTCCTCGGGACGCTCCAGCCGCTCGAGCTTGGCCAGCATCTTGCGGCGCGATTGCGCCTGTTTGGTCTTCTGCGCAGCGATGTTGCGGCGGATGAACTCCTCGGTCTTGGCGACCAGCGCCTTTTGCCGATCGACCCGAGCCTGCTCCTGCTCCAGCTCCTGTTGCCGCACCACGGTATAGCGGCTGTAGGGCAAGGGGTAGACGCGGAAGCTGCGCTTGCCGAGCTCAGCGGTCTGATCGCACACGGCATCGAGAAAGGCGCGGTCGTGCGAGACGCACAGAACGGCCGACGACAGCGTGCCGAGGTGCTTTTCCAGCCAGCGGATGGTGTCCAGATCGAGGTGGTTGGTGGGCTCGTCGAGCAGCAGCAGGTCGGCCGGCTTGACCAGCGTCATCCCGAGGCGTAGCCGACCGCGCTCGCCGCCCGAGAGGCTCGCCACGGGCCGCTCGAGATCGGCTTCGCCAAAGCCCAGCCGCTGCGCGACGGCCGCCATCTGCCGCTCCACCTCGTCGCCGCCCGCGAGCTGATAGCGGTCGCTGAGCGCCGCTAGCCTGGCGAGGGCCTGCTCGGTGCCGCTCGCCGCTTGGCGCTGCGCCTCGGCGAGCTCGTCGCGAAGCTCGAGCACCTCCCCGAAGCCCGCGAGTAGCGAGTCGCGCACCGAGCCCTCGGCCGCTAGCTCGTGCGATTGCCGATAGTAGGCGATGGCCGCCTCGCTCGGGCGGCTGACGTTGCCTTCGTCGGGCCGGAGCTCGCCCGCAATGACCCGCAGCAAGGTCGTCTTCCCAGCTCCGTTCGGCGCCACCAAGGCCACCCGGTCCCCCCGGTTCAGCACAAAGCTCACCTCGCGGAACAGCTCGTTGCTGCCGTAGCCAAAGCCAACCCCGCTGAGCTGGGCGACCTGCATGGGGGAGGGTTTAGCATGCGGGCGGCGGACGGGAATGGGTACTTTTCGATGGCAATGGCGAAGATGTCGCTGCGGAGCCCCCACGTGGGGCGGAGGTCCGTGGGGCTCGAGCTTCAGGGACGCCACGAGCCCGGCCTGGTGGTAGGGCGGCCCACGTGGGGCATGCGCATGCTGGGCGGCACTGTAAGCGGTTTGGGTCTCAAGGCTGAGTGGCGGCCTTCCCTACCCGGGCGAAGCCTCATCATCTGACGATGGCGGCCTTCTCTTGCGCCGCCTGCGGCGCCTGCGCTTCGACGGCTGCGGCGGCTGCGACGCCTCGGCTGGACCACGCTCGCCCTGTCGTGCTCGCGACGCCTCCGCCGCACCGCGCTCGTCACGACGTAGCTCCTCACCTCGTCGCGGCTGCTCACCGCGACCCGGCTGCTCACCTCGACGCCGCTGCTCACCCCGACCCGGCTGCTCACCTCGACGCCGCTGCTCACCTCGACGCCGCTGCTCTCCCCGACCCGGCTGCTCTCTCTGACCCGGCCGCTCCCCTCGTCGCCGCTCGCCCTTGGACGGCGCACCCGACGATCGCTTCGGCCCGCGGCGGCGCCCTGGCGGGGGAAGCAAGGTTCCCTCGGCATCGCAGCAGAAGCCCAGCGCCATTGCAATGGCGGGAAGCTCGCGCGGCGCGCAGTCGAGCCAGGCGGCAATCTCGCGCGGCACGCGGCTCGGGCTACGGCGCGAGGCCTTGAAAAGGCGCTGCTCGGCGCGCTCGACCAGATCGGCGCGCACGGCCCGCGGGCCCAACGCGGGATAGCCCATGGCGGCATACACCGCTGGCTCCACCGCCCGCTGTCGCGCGACCGAGGCGCCCTCCACCAGCGGACCGTCCAGGCCCGGAATCGCGCCCACGAAGGCCGCGCCCAAAGCTGCGCGGCGCTCGATGGCGCGCGGTCGCAACAGCGATTGCGCGAATACCACCCTTCGACCGATGACCACGCCCAGGCGGCGGAACAGGCCGTGGTCGGCCTCGCTCAGCTGGCGAAGCTGATCGCGGGCGCGCTCCGCCTCCACCGTGCCCAAGCCCTGCTCGAGCAGGTAGACCAGGCCGCGGCCCGCAGGGGACAGCTCCTCGGCGCGCGGGTCGGCGAGCGGCCCCCGCGCTTGCCCGACCAGATCCCGACTCCAGGCCTGCAGCCTTCTCAGCAGCCGCCGCGCCGCGCCAGCACCCACCTCGGGCCCGAGGGTGAGCTTGACCCCGGGGTGCAGCAGATCCGCGCCCCGCGTCATCCGACCGAGCGGCGTCTCGCCATCCAGGATGCGTCCCCGGCCATCGACGCGGAAGCGGTCGTGCGGTGCGTCGGCGAGCTCGTGCACCCAATCGTCTTGAACAGCGCTCTTGGGGCGGGCCGGCTCCAGCTTCAGATCGGCCAGCGGACCGAAGGGACCGGTCGAGGCGAGCTCATCGGCCATCTGCTCATCGCCCCGCAGCGGGCGGCGGCCCCGCGATCGCGATCGACGCGTGCGCGGCTTTCCCGTGCGATCGACGAAGCGCTCGGTCAGCCGCTCGTGCAGCGCCTGGCTGAGCTGGTCCTCGGCCTCGCGCGTGCGCTCCTGCCAATGGACGGCATCGTCCAGCCATTGGGTATGGTGCGAGACGTAGGTCCAGATGCGAATCGACTCCATGCGCATCATCAGCTCGTCGATGTCGCCGCTCACGTCCTCGAGGCGGCGCACCCGCTCGTCCAGCCAGTCGGCATCGAGTCGGCCCGCGCGGCCCGCGAGCTGGAGGAAGATCTCGCCAAGCAGCTCGGCGTGGTACTCGACCAGCACGTTGCGGAAGTCGGGGATCTGGCAGACCTGCCATAGCAAGGCCACGCCCTCGGGGCTCCGCGCCTGGGCCCGCACCTCGGCGCGACCCGACAGCAGCACCAGCGCGCCAAAGTCCTCGGCCTGCTCCACCAGCGTCAAGCACCCGCGCGTCGGACGCTCCTTGAGCGAGCCCGTGAGCGCCTCGATCGACGACAGATCGAGGTCGCTGTTGCGCCAAACGGCCCGCCTGACCGCGGCGAAGCGCTGGCGCTCGATGGCCAGCCCGACGGGCGGCGGAAGCTCGAGTGGGCTCAGCGGGCCAAAGGTACCGTCGCGAAGGTGTCGGCCCGCCCGACCGGCGATCTGGCCTAGCTCGGCAGGGCGGAGCGGTCGGGTGCGGCGGCCGTCGAACTTGGACAGCTCGGCAAAGGCCACGTGGTCCAGGTCGAGGTTCAGGCCCATGCCGATGGCGTCGGTCGCCACGATGAAATCGACCTCGCCCGCCTGATACATGGCGACCTGGGCGTTGCGCGTTCGCGGCGAAAGCGCGCCCAGCACCACCGCCGCCCCGCCCCGTTGATGGCGCATTCGGTCGGCCAGGTGATAGACCTCGGGCGTGGAAAAGGCGATGATCGCGCTTCTGGGCGGCAGGGCGCCGATCCCGTGCGGACCGGCCGCCCGCAGCGTCGACAGCCGCGGATCGGTGCGCACCCGCGCCGCGGGCAAAAGCTGTCCCATAA
The DNA here is from genome assembly GCA_964441055.1 of uncultured Polyangiaceae bacterium. Classification (GTDB taxonomy): domain Bacteria; phylum Myxococcota_A; class Polyangia; order Polyangiales; family Polyangiaceae; genus JACQWT01. The sequence goes on from CAYTYV010000053.1 coordinate 16,947, forward strand.
GCGGCCGCATGGTGTCCGAGCCCATGAAGCAGGTCTCGCGAAGGCCGCGGGCGTGAAGCAGCCGGTCGGTGAACACGTGGCCGCGCTGGTGGTGGGCGGCGAGCTGGATCTCGTCCACCGCCAAAAAGTCCACGGGCCGATCGATGGGCATGGCCTCGACCGTGCACACCCAGTAGTGCGGCTCGGCCGGGATGCGCTTTTCCTCGCCCGTGACCAGCGCCACCTGGCCCTCGCCCAGCCGCACGGTGATGCGGTCGTAGATCTCGCGCGCCAGTAGCCGTAGCGGCAGGCCGATCATGCCGCTTTCGTGCTCGAGCATGCGCTCCACCGCCCGATGGGTCTTGCCCGTATTGGTGGGGCCGAGCATCGCGGTGACGGTGGCGCGCTGGTCCGCGATCGGATGGCTCACGGCCCGAGCTTACAACAAAACCGTACGATTCGGAGCTGCGCCCGAGCGCGGGGATCGATTGCGCGGAAGTGCCACGGCTACTGCGCTCGGGCGCGACTTGACGCAGGCGGCGGCTCCCCGCTAGCTGGGAGCACGATGAGCGAGACACCGCCACGAGTCATCCTCGGCGAAGGGGCAACGCGCGATCACATCGACGATGCCATGGCCGAGCGCGGCTGTCGGCTGACCAACGTGGTGCCCCCCTCTTCGAGCCATCCCGGTCAGCTCATCTTCACGACGGGCGATCGCCAGGGCACCCTGTTCGTGGTCGAGGACACCCGGCTCGGCCTGGTCTACCTGACCGGCCAGGGCGATGGCCTCGCCCAAGAGCTCAACGCCCTGCGCGAGCGCCTGCCGAGCTACGACGACACCGCCCTGTCCGCCCAGCTCGCCCGCCCAGACGACGAGGCGGCCTACGCGCGAGCCCTGGGCGCGGTGGCGCTCATGGCCGGCCCCGAGCCCACCGACGCGCAGCTCGAGGCCGTGCGCGGCGGGCTCGGCCACTCGAGCGCGGCCGTGCGCTCCGCAGCGCTGGTGGCCATCACCTACGCGCCTTGGCCCGCGCTGGGAGCTCGCATCGCCGAGCTCGCCACTGGCGATCCCGACGCCACCGTACGCGCCAACGCCGCGCGCCTGCTCGAGGCGCTCTACCCACGAGGAACGCACGATGCCCGCTGAGCCCTCCCTACCCGTGCGACCGCGGCTGGCCGACCACGCTCAGCTTCGGCGCCACTTGGTCGACGGCGTCGAGCACCTGTTCGTTCACGACGACCGCACCGAGGAGCTCATCGAGATCGACGCGCGCGCGGTGGAGGTCATCTGCTGCGCCGACGGCACCCGGGACCTGGGTGGGATCCTCTTGGCAGCGGTGCGCCGCGGGATCTACCGCCGCGCCTCCGAGGTGATCGGCGTGCTCAGCGACTTCCAAGGGCGCGGCTTGCTCGCCGACGGCATCGAGCCCGACGAGCCCGACGAGGAGCGCCATCCCGACCATCCGCTCGAGGTGCTGCCCGACTTCTCGCTGAGCTGCAAGGCCACGGGCACCTGCTGCGGCATCTACAGCTCGGTGCCTTTCTCCCCCGCCGAGGCCGCGCTGGCCCGAGCGCTCGTGCCCGAGGTGCTGGCGAGCGATGCCGATCGCAGCCGCGGCTTCATGCCGCTCGACGGCTCGGTGCCCGGCCCCTACTCCGCCATCACCATGGTCGACGGCCACTGCCCCTACCTCGCCGACGACGGGCGCTGTCGCATCCAGATGGCGGGAGGGCACGAAGCCAAGCCGCGCGGCTGCCGCATCTTCCCCGCGAGCTTCGTCGACGACGGCACGGCCGTGCGCGTCTCGGTCAGCGTCGAGTGCCCCTGCGTGCTCGCTAGTGTCGGGGCGCAGGGCGGAAGCCCGCTGGTGCCCGAGGGAGCCAAGGTCGAGGCCGAGCTCGTGCCGGGATGCCGCGTCGTGCGCCTGCCCCGCCTCGTCGCGGCGACCGCCGAAAAGCCGGCCAGCCGCGACGAGCTGCGCGCCTGGGCCATGGCGGTCGAGCCTGCGCTCGGCGATCTCGAAAACCCGCTCGGAGCTCTCTGGGCGCTCGCCGACGCGGTGCGAAGCGAGGGACTTAGCCCGCGCGCGGCCGTGCGGGCGATCGAGCGAGCCACTGCGCCGCCTGCGAGCGCCCTCACCTACCCGGTCATGATGCTGGCGGCGCGCGCCGAGGCAAGGCGCCAGACCGTGGTGGCGTGGCGCTCCGAGCGCGATCCCAGCCGCGAGCTATCGGCCTGGCTTGCCCAGGGGGCCCGCGCGCTCAGCGATGCCGCAACCGTGGCCAAACGCCTGGTCGAGCCGAACGACCCGGTCGAGCACGAGCGCTTCTACTTGCGCGCCACCGTCTTCGGCCATCACCTGGTGACGGCGCACCTGTCCGTCGAGCAGGCCCTGCGCGATCGGGCCACCCGGCTGCTGCTTGCTCGCCAGCTCCGCCACGATGTTCTGCCGTCGTGCGCGAACCACCCGGCCGCCCCCTACCCGCTCACGGCAGTCGAAGCCATGATGCGCGGCCAGGGCCTCGAGGGCTACGCCGTCGAGCCGCCGTGAGCTCCGCGCTCGCTGATTCAGTCGGGCACGTGCAGGGTGGCCTCGCCCATCGCATCGCCGTAGAGCTGGCTGATCTCGATCCGGTACTCGCCGCCCTGCGACACCGAGAAGATCACGGGCGGAGCGCTCTGTGGACGTCCCGTCGGCAGATCGCGGATGACCCGATCGAGAATGATCTTGCCCGCTGGAGAGCGGACCTTGACGGTGAACGGCGGCGAGACGTCGTCCCATGCACGAAACACCAGGCGTGCTGACTTTCCGACAGCGAGATCATCGGTCTGGCAGATGGTCTCGATGTCGCCTGAGCTCTCGATGGCAGTTGGCACGTGCGTCGATGGGTAGGTGCGCGGGAACCACCCCGCGCCAAGGCTCAGCCCATTGTAGGATCACCGCGCAAGCTGCGCGAATTTGGGGCATACCGCCGAGCAGATAGGACGCCCGCGCCCCCGTACATGGACGCCAGTTCTAATTATATCAAGGACTTGAGCCCGACGTCCAGCGCAGCCGCGGCTTTCGCGCCGCTCGCGTCTCGTCCAGCCGCGCCAGCCGTGTGCGATGCGGGGCCGTTCGAACGCGCTCGGGATCTTCGCGCGCCTCGGTCACGATGGCGCGCACGGCGGCCACGAACTCGTCCAGCGTCTGCAGGGTCTCGGTCTCGGTCGGCTCGATCATGAGCGCACCCGGGACCACCAGCGGAAAGTAGACGGTCGGGGCGTGGAAACCGTGGTCGAGTAAGCGCTTGGCGATATCGAGGGTCTTGACGCCCGTCTCCCGCTCGAGCTGCCGATCGCTCAGCACCACCTCGTGCATGCAGGGAAGCTCGGTGGCCCGCTCCAGCACCTCGCCCAGCTTGACCTCGAGGTAGCGGGCATTGAGCACGGCCAGATCGCTCACCCGCCCGAGGCCCTCGGCACCCATTTCACGGAGATAGCTGTACGCCCGCACGAGCACGCCGAAGTTGCCGTGGAAGGCCCGCACGCGGCCGATGCTCTGCGGGCGATCGCAGTCCAGCCGCAAGCGCTCCCGGTCGCGCACCAGCACGGGGACCGGTTGAAACGGCGCCAGCTCATCGCGGAACAACACGGGCCCCGAGCCTGGACCGCCGCCGCCGTGAGGCGTGCTGAACGTCTTGTGCAGGTTGAGGTGGATGACGTCCACGCCCGCGGCGGCAAAGCCCGCGCGGCCCATGATGGCGTTGGTGTTGGCTCCGTCGCCGTACACCAGCCCGCCCGCTTCGTGGACCATCTCGGCGATCTCGGGCAGGTGGCTCTCGAACAGCCCCAGCGTGTTGGGGTTGGTGATCATCAGCCCGCACAGATCGTCCGCGCCTGCCTCGTCGATGGCGCGGCGGACCTGCTCGGGGTGGACCAGCCCGTCGTCGGACTTGTCGACCAGGACCGACCTAAGCCCGCTCAGCGTGCAGCTCGCCGGGTTGGTGCCATGGGCGCTCGCGGGGACCAGCACTTTGGTCGGGTTGCGCCCCTGGGCGCGGTGGTAGGCGCGGATCATGAGCAGCCCGCAGAGCTCGCCCTGAGCACCCGCGGCGGGCTGCAGGCAGCAGCCGTCCAGCCCCGTCAGCTCGCACAGCATGCGGCCGAGCCGCCACATGAGCTCCAGCGCGCCCTGCGCCAGCTCCTCGGGCAGCAGCGGATGCAAGCCGCCAAAGCCCCCGAGGCGCGCCGCCCACTCGCCCAGCTTGGGGTTGTACTTCATGGTGCAGGAGCCGAGCGGGTACATCTGCGTGTCGACGCTGAAGTTGGCCTGCGACAGCCGCACGAAGTGCCGCACCACCTCGGGCTCGCTCACCTCGGGCAAGGCGGCAGCCACCTGACGCGACAGCTCGCCGAAGTGCACGCGCGCATCGACCTCGGGGACGTCCAGGGTTGGGATGGACGCGCCCTGACGCCCAGCCGCGCCGCGCTCGAAGATGGGCGGCTCGGCGAGCTCGAGCCCTCGTTCCGCCGACATGGTCCTGCCGCCTAGGGCGAGCAAGATCTCGGGCCCCTCGTCCTCTTCCGGAGCCACGCGCGCCTCGGGCTCACCCGCCACCAGCATGCCAGGATCCCAGACGCCC
>CAYTYV010000054.1:0-21499 GCA_964441055.1 uncultured Polyangiaceae bacterium
CCGCGGCTCGGGCACGACCGATCGCGCGGCAGCCGCAGCTGCCGTGCAGCGAGCCGGGGTCTGCGCCATCCATCGCTGCTGCCCCCGAGCCTGCCGCGCCGCCAGCTGCCGTGGTGCCCGCGCCGCTGCCATTGCCTGCGACGCTGCCGTTGCCGCCGGTTCCAGCCGTGCCGCCCGTGCCGCTCGCCCCTGAGCCGCCTACGCCTGCATCGGGCTCCAGCGGCGGGCCCTCGCACTCACACCAATCGGATTGGTGGCCGTTGTTGGCGCCGCAGTCGATGGGGTTCTGGGGCTCCTTCTGGCAGTTCGGCTCGCCCCCATAGCGAGCCGTACAGGTCATGTCGGCTGCGGCGCAGTAGGCGGCGCAGCCCGAGCCATCGGTGAACACGCCTGCGCAGGTGGTGGCGGTCTCCTCGCACACCTCGTAGGCGGGTACGGCGCGAATGCCGTCGCAGCGCCCCGCAGGACCGCCATCGGGCGCGCCCGCGTCGCCCGGGTCGTCGCAGCTGACCAGCCGGAAGATGGTCACGTCAGCACAGTCCGACTTGCCGTCGTCGGTGCCGTCCAGCACCACGCGGCAGTTTCCGCCCACCTGGCAGTAGAAGGTGCCCAGATCGACCCACTCGCAGTCCTCGCCCTGCGTTTGATCCACCGACTGGTGCACGGCGCCGCCGAGGTCGTCGTAGGCCCAGTAGTCGGCATCGTTGGTGCGGTTGCCAGTGGCCCGATAGCCGGTCAAAAACTGCCAGTAGCCATCGTGCGTGATCGCCGGCTCGAAGAAGGCCTTGCCCCGACGCGAGCCGTCGCCCACGGTGTGGCTCAGGTAGCGATAGCCCGAGCCCGCGCACGGCGCGGTGTTCCAGGTCGTCCAGTTGTCCGACTCCTCGGAGTAGCCCGAGCCCGGCAGATCGTAGTCGACCTCGATCTCGGTTCCGATGGGGCAATCGGCCCGGGCGCGTTCTGTGGCACCGATGGCGGCCGCTGCGATGAGCGCGGAGAGCAGAAGGCTTTGCTTCACGGATCTACCTCTACCGGTGCAAGCCGCGCTCGTCTACCGCGGCTCGGCCCGCGTCCCCGCGGAAAAGCGCGAGCTGTCCGCGGCGAGCCGTGCGCCACCGCGGGGCCCCAAAACGCGGTCCTCGCCGAGCGGCTCTCGGGAAAAAGTTGCACGGCTCCGAGCCCTTCTGGCAATAGCCGGAAGGTGAGGAGCGAGAGGCGCTCGGTCGAGGGCGGGGCCGGAAAAGGCTCGCAGAACAAGCCCGCGGCTGAGCGGAGCTGGCTGGGCGCGGCGCTGACCGCGCTCGCCGTGGCATTGCCGCTTTGCCTGGCGGTGCTGCGCGGAGCCTCGAGCGCGCAGTGGCGGGGCGATCTGGCGGCCGTGCGAGACCAGGCCATGGTGGCCGTGGGCCCAGGGGGAAGCGTGTCGACCGCGCTCACCCAGGCGCTGTGCCTGCTGCCCTTGGGCTCGCGTACCTTTCGCGCCTCGCTGGGATCGGCCCTGGCCGTGGCCGTGGCGGCCTTCCTGCTCGCGCGCCTTACGCGCGCCACCCTGCGCAGGGTCTCGGTGGGGCCACGGCTTTCCTCCCTGCTGGCGGCCGTGGGTGCCTTGGGCGCGGCGCTGAGCCCTACCTGGCAGCACGAGGCCACCATCGGCGGCGGCGCCATGGTGGCCGTGGTGCTGGCGCTCGGCGGCCTCAACCTGTTGATCGAGGTCACGGCCCGCGATGCCGCGCGCCTGACGCCTCAGACGGGCCAGCGTTGGCTGCTGCTGGCCGCGGCAACCGGGGCGGCGCTGGCCGAGAGCTTGCCCGCGGGCCTTGCCCTGCTGCTCATCGCGGTCGGCACCGCCATCGTCACCCGCAAGGGGCCGCCCAGCCGGCTCATCGGGCTATTGTGGGCGATTTGCGCGGTGGTCGCCGCCAGCCTTATCGCGCCGCTGCTGCTGCGACAGTGGGCGCCTCGGTCCTGGAGCGACGTGGGTCATGCCCTGTCGGCCACCCGCCTGGCTGAGCTGGATGTGACCGCCACCCGCATCGCCGCGGTCACCACGTGGGCCCAGGAGCTGGGCGTGGTGGCGCTCGGCCTGGCCGCGGTGGGCGGGGCCATGGGGCTAATGCGCAAAGGGCCGCGGCGCGCCACTGCCGTGCTGCTGCTATGGGTGGTCGTGGATCTTCTCTACCCACTGTCGGCAGCTGGGCCGGGCGTGGCCGATCCGCTGACCGCGCTGCGCCTTTTGGCCGTCGGTGCCCTGGCCGCGCTCTCCGCCCTGGGCGTGGCCGAGGTGGTGGGCTTCGTCTGGCGGCTGGACGTGCCTATGGCGCGGGCCGCGGCCGCGCTCATGGTGGTCTTCCACATGACCATGGTGGCGGTGACGAGCGAGGAGGCCGGCTTCGAGGCGGACCGGAGCGAGCACTTCGCCGCCGAGGAATGGACCGACCAGGCCCTCGGCGGTCTGGTGCCCAGCGCGGCCGTGCTGGTGCACTCGCCCGAGCTCGCCTGGCGCCTGTGGGCCGCCCGCATCACGCGAGGCGAGCGGCCCGACGCCGTGGTGATCCCAGCGCCGCTCGTGCGTACCGCCGCGCTCGGGGCCACGCCTTTTCCCGCCGAGCCCGCGGTCGAGCAGCTGATGCGCGACCTGGCCTTGACCGGCCAGAGCAGCGAGTACGCCCTGTCCACCCTGGCCGACGCCCGCCCCTTGTACGTCGAGCTGGACCCGAGCTGGACCCACCGCGTGCTGAGCCACCTGGCAGTCGACGGCGCCTGGCTGAGCTACGCCCCCGAGGCCCTGGGCCGCTCCGACCGCAAGCTGCGGGGGCAGCGGGTGCTGGCTCCGGAAGGCCGCATCGTCAAGGCCATCGACACTGGCTGGAGCCGGGACCGATCCACGGCCGCTGTCGCAACTCGCACGCTCGCCGAGCAGGTGACCACGCTCGCGCTGTTCGGCGAGATCGATGCGGCGCGCGCGCTGCTCGAGCGCCTCCAAGCCGTGGCGGGCGAGGTCCCATTTGTGGTGGCGGCCCGGCTGCGGCTCGACCATGCCGAAAGGCGGCGGCGGCGCGAGGTGGATCTGCGCGACCTGTTGCGATTCTAAACCGGATGGTTCGTGGTGGACTACGACAGCATCGTCATCGGCTCGGGCTTCGGCGGCAGCGTGGCGGCGCTGCGGCTCTCGCAGAAGGGCTACCGCGTGGCTGTCATCGAGGAGGGGCGGCGGTGGGCACCCGAGGCCTTCCCGCGCAGCACCTGGGATAGCAGGCGCTACTACTGGCTTCCCCGGCTGGGTTGCTTCGGCATCCAGCGCCTCGATCCGCTGCGCCACGCCCTGGTGGTGGGAGGCGCTGGGGTGGGCGGCGGCAGCCTGGTCTACGGCAATACCCTGTTCGTTCCGCGGCGGTCTTTTTTCGGGCGGCCAGCCATCCGCGCCCTGGGCGGGGCCGCCGAGCTCATGCCCTACTACGAGCTCGCCAACCGCATGATGGGCACCACCGCCAACCCGCGGCTGTTCGAGCCCGATCGGATTCTGCGCCAGACCGCGGAACAGTACGGTCGGGGCCACACCTTTACGGCCAGCCCCGTGGGCGTCTACTTCGGCGAGCCCGAGCGATGGTCCCCAGACCCTTACTTTCACGGGGAGGGACCCGAGCGCCAGGGCTGCAACACCTGCGGCGGCTGCTTCGTCGGCTGTCGGCACCACGCCAAGAACAGCCTCGATCGGAACTACCTCTACCTGGCCGAACGACTGGGCGCCGAGATCATCGCCGAGCGTCGGGTCACCGCCATCTGCCCCCTGGGCGAGGACGGCGCGCAGGGCTTCGAGGTCCAGACCGAGCGCAGCATGGGCGCGCGGCGGAGGCCGAGGCGATACCGCACCCGTCGGCTGGTCGTAGCCGCTGGGGTGATGGGCTCGGTGCGGCTGCTGCTCGAGTGCAAGCGGCGCGGCCTGTTGCCCCGGCTTTCGTCCCAGCTGGGTCGCGATGTGCGCACCAACAGCGAGGCCATCTTGGGGGTGTTGGCGCCCAGAGGCACCGACTACTCACAGGGCATCGCCGCCTCGTCCAGCGTGTTCCCGGACGAGCACACCCAGGTGCAGACCGATCGCTATCCCGCCGGATCGGACACCTTGGCGCTCATGTCCAGCTTGCTGGTCGACGGCGGCGGACGGATCCCGCGCGCCCTGCGCTTTGCCGCCGAAGCCATCAAGCGGCCGCGCGAGCTGCTCGAGGTGGCCTTCCCGCGGGACTTCGCACGCCGCTGCATCGTGCTCGTGGTCATGCAGGACCACGACAGCAGCCTGCGGCTGGTCGCGCGGCGCCGCTGGCTTCGGGGCGGGGGCTACGGGCTCGCCTCGAAGCGCGAGGGCGAGGCGCTGCCGACCTACATTCCCGAGGCCAACGAGTTCGCCCGCCGCATGGCCAAGCGCCTGGGCGGCATCGCGCTGAGCTCGCTCAGCGAGGTGCTGTGGGACGCGCCCGCCACCGCCCACATCCTCGGAGGCTGCACCATAGCCGAGGACCCCGATCGCGGCGTCGTGGACGGGCGCCAACGGGTCTTCGGCTACCGCAACATGCTGGTGGTGGACGGCTCGGTGATCCCCACCAACCTGGGCGTCAACCCCGCACTGTCGATCCTGGCGTTCGCCGAGCGCGCCATGTCCTTCATCCCGACCAAGCGCGGTGACCTGGGCGGCATGCGGCTGCTGCGGGTCGACCGCCGCTGGGGGGTCGAGAAGCTGCTGCTGCGCCCGACTACGAGAACGCCCGTCCGATAAACCAGTAGGTGCCCAGCGCCGCGGCCGTTGCCGAGCCCCATTGCACGACGGAGCCCTCCAATCCTCGTCGGCGCAGCAGGACGAGCAGCGGCCAGAGCAGCGCGACGCAGCCTAGCTGGCCCAGCTCCACGCCTGCGTTGAAGCTGGCAAGCGAGAGCGCGAGCTGCTCGGTAGTCGGCGCCAGCCCCTCGAGCGCGCCCGCAAAGCCGAAGCCGTGCACCAGCCCGAACAGCGCGGCGACCGCCCAGCGCAGAGCGTGGGGGCGCGACAGCTTGCCGAGCAGGCCGAAGCTGCAGGCCGCGAACAAGCCCACCCCTGCCACGGCCAGGGCGAGCTCGGTCCGCCACAGCGCCGCGGCCATGGCGCTGAGGCCCACGGCCGCGACGGTGACCACGGGCAGCGTCGGTGAACGGCGCCGCTGCGACAGCCAAACGTTTTCAGCAGCCACCAGGGCGACGGAAAGGCCGATGAGCGCCTCGACGGCGCGCAGATCGGGCCGCGCGTAGCCGAGCACCGCCAGCGACAAGGTCACGCTGTGCCCTAGGGTGAACCCGGTGACGGCTGCGGCCACCTGGCGTAGCGACCGCGCCAGCAGCAGCAGCGCGACGAGGAATACCAGGTGGTCCCAGCCCGTGACGATGTGCTCGATTCCCAGGCCCACGTACCGCGCAGCTGCGCGCCACGCCGTCGGGCCCGGCTGCGCTGTGGCCTCGAGCGTCGCGTCGCGCTGGGCGTTCGTCAGGACGACATCCACGGCGGCGCGGCCCGAGGCGAAGCGAACGGTGGCGAGCTGTACGTGCGACGGTACGGCATCGAACAGTAGCTCGCTGCGCACGCGCCGCGGGCCGTCGGAGCGCGAGCAGCGCACCCGCCAGCCAACGCGCAGCTGGCCGGGCGGCGCGCTCAGCGATTGCAGCGAAGCGGGCTCGGGGACGCACGGCCCGGCGGCATCGTAGAGCTGCACCTGGCGCGGCAGATGGGCCTGCCAGCTATGGGGTTGCGCCGCCGCCACCGTGGCCTGGATGACCGTGCGATCGAGCTCCGAGAGCTCGAGCCGCACCGAGCCGTCGCGGCCGTCGATGCTCCAGATGGCGAACGACATGCTGCGCGTATGGGCGTGCGCCAGCGCGGGCATAAGCCCGAGGACAAGGGCGAGCGCGCAGCCGAGCCGCGCGGCCAGGCGCACCGCGCGCCGAGCCGTGGCGGACTTCGAGCCACCAGGGCTGCGTTGCGAGCCGTGACAGCGATTCACAGCCGCTCCTTAGCGATGGCGATGTGGGCCGCGGCGCGCCGCTCATCGAGGAAGCTCCGCAAGGCGCGGTCGCCTTGCCGTCGCCGCAGCTCGGCAGCCACTTGGTCGCGCACCTGGTCGAAGGGCTGCGCGCCTTCGAGCTGTAGCCCGCGGACCCGCACGATGATGTAGCCTCCGGCTACGCGCAGAGGCGAGCTGTGCTGGCCCTGCTGCGTTTGCGTCGCAGCGCGCGCCGCCGCGGGCCCCAGGTAGTCGCGCACCTTGCTCGGCGGCAGCCAGGCGTCGGGTAGCGGAGCAGGCGCGGCATCGCCATCGCGGCCCACCTGGGCAAAGTCCTCGCCGAGGGCGAGTCGGCGGTGGGCCTGCCTGGCTCGCTCGCGGGCAGCTTGGGCGCCGCCTGAGTCGCGATCGCCGAACCAGATTTGCTGCAATCGAAGGCGTCCTGCTTTGCGGAAGAAGCCCCGATGCTGCTGGTAGAACGCCCGCAGCTGCTCGTCGCCGTAGGGCTCGTCCGATGGGGCGCCGCGAGCCACGAGCAAACCGATGACCGCGTCCGTAAGCGTTGCCCGAATGCGCGGATCGCGGCTTGCGAGATCGAGCTCCAGCCCTCGCTGTACCAGCAGCTCTTGCTCGATCAAGCGGTCGAGCACGCGCTGCCGCATGGCGGGGCTCGCGTCGTCGCCCTGCAGATCCGCAGCCAGCGCCCGCAGCGCGCGTTGGTAGTCGCTTTGCAGGATGGGCGCCCCGTTGACCACGGCTATGGCGTTCGTGGGAACGCTTTGGGCCGAGACCGTGCCGCGTCCGCCAATGCCCACGGCGGCCATCACCACGCCTAGGGCTGCACCCGCAGCCAGCAAGCGGCTCCCTCGGTCGGCGCGTTTCACCGTGCACCCCCTTCCGCGGCGGCATCCGCTCCAGCATCGGCGCCAGGCGAGCTCGCCCGAGCGTCGAACCGCAGCCAGATGGGCGACGACCAGGCGCGCTCTTCGTTTTCGGTCAAGCAGTCGTCGTCAAAGGCCGTGCGGTAGTCCCCATAGCAGGGGCGCAGCTTGGAGCAGGAGGGATCCTCGCAGCGCAGGTTGTCGGCGTTGACCGCTTGGGTGGGCTCCTGGATGGCGCGCACGTAGTAGAGCACGTCGCGCTCGCCCGAGACGAAATCCGGATCGGAGAACTCGACCCGACAGCCCGCCGGGTCGGGCGGGCAGGCAAAGCTGCGCCAGCGATCCTCGATGAGCGTTTCGATCGGCTCGTTCGGCGTGCGCTGCGGTCGAATGCGCACGATCTCGATGCGGGTGATCTTCCGGCGGCGGTCGGAAGGGTGGTAGCACTCGCCCGCGCACAGCTGCTCGATGCGGTCTCGCGACAGTGCCTGCTCGACGTGCGCGGGGCAGCCGGGCTGCTGCTCGAAGGCGCCCACCGCGCGGACCACGAAGCGCGGCTCGCCGCCCAGAGCGACCTCGCTTCCCATGGCCGCCGTGCCCTCCGGTCCGTTGACGAGCTCGAACCACAGCAGGATGCGGTCGCCCGAGGTGCCGTACACCTCGCGGCGGTGGAGCGCTTGCCAGACGGCCTGGCGCGTGCGGCCCTCGCTGTGCACGGCCACGAGCCCCCCGGTCATGAAGAAGGAGGCCTGCCGCTCGGCATACACCGCCATATATGGCACCAGCTGCTCGCGGCGCAGCTCCACGGCGCGCGGGGCGGGCTCTTTTTTCTCGCCGTAGACGAGCTCGTTCCAGCGCGGCTCAACCGGGCCGGTCGCCTCGGTCATCTTGCGGCGGGCGTACTCCTTGTAGCCCGTGCCCGGCCGCGCCTTGTGGTTGTCGCTCGAGGCGAGCAAGCCAAGGCGAACGTGCCGCGGACGGCTCGGCTCGTCGAAGCTCCCCCGCGCCAGCACGTATTGCACCGAGCCGCCCGGCCGATAGTTATAGGCGGGATTGAAACAATCGCGGCACTGACCACAGCCGCGCCAGTCCTCCACGGTGACGCCTGGGACCGAGCGGAAGCCAGCCACGCCAACGGCCAGGTAGCGGGCGCGGGCCTCGACCACCCGCCGCTCGCACTCGTCGGCAGCCAGCTCGCCGCAGCGCGCGCGAATGATCTCGCCAGCGCGCCAACAGCAGGGCTCGTAGTCGGCGGTGGGCTTCGGGCAGATGGGCTCGCCGTCCGAGCCAACGTGTGCGGCCCGCCACGGTCGGTACTCCTCCGAGTTGCCGTGCCCCGAGAAGACCTCGATGAGCCGCTGCTTGTCGGGGTCGTCCTGTGCCGCTGCGAGCTGCTTGTCATAGCGGTAGCCGGGTGGCGTGTAGAATCCCCACGTGGTGCCGTGCGGAATGACCAGCGTCTCCAAGCCCCATTCGTCGAGCTTGTCGAATAGCGCTCGCGGGGTGGTGGCCACCTCGAGGCAGTCCGTGGGCAGCTCCCGGCTGTTCACGCCTCCCGGGCACAGCGGAACGGCGGACAGCTCCTGCAGGTGTTGGTAGAAGTCGGCGTAGCGCTGGCGGCCCGCGAAATCGCGGATCGGCACGGTGGCGTAGGCGAGCCAGAGTCCCATGTCGGCGCCGCTGGCCTGCATCGCACGGTTGGCGAAGCCACCAGCAGCGATGGGCCGCGCGGGCAGCTCGTCGTCTGCCTGCCCTTCGAAGATCACGTTCTTGTGCCCGTAGTGCGTCTCTGGCGTGGGAGCGACCTGGGTCCACTCCCATCCCAAGAACGCCACCAGATCCGGGCTGTCGCCGCGGCCCGCCACGGCGTTGCATTGTCGGATCGACTCCTTGGACTCCTGCCAGTGTTGCGGCGTCAGCCCTTCGGCGTGGTCGGTGAGCGCGAAGAAATCGAGGTCGGAGCAGAAGCGAGCGAAGTCACAGGCATCCGCCGGAGGATGGGCGCCCTCGCCGCCGAGCAGGGGGATGCTCATGACGAAGGCGTCGGTGGAAAAGGTGGTGTGCACGTGCAGATCCCCGAACAGGATCTGCGTGGCGCGACGCTCATCCGTGGCAAAGCGCTGCTGGGCGCTCTGTTGTCGCGCAAGCCGTTCGGCCACCGGAGCGCTGCCGAGCGCGTTCGGAAACACCGTGCCAGGCGGCTCGTGGCGCGCTCCGCCGTAGACGACGTAGGCGGCGATGGCCAGCAGCGCGAGCGCAGCGGCCAGGCCGATCAGGGCTTTCTTCCATCGTTTCATGACGCTCCCCGCTCCCCGCGTCTCGCCCCTGACGACCGCGACGGCGGTGCAGGCGCAGCGTCAGCCCGCTGGAGACGCGGCAGCCAACGATAGCCGATTCGAAGGAGCAAAGGGGTGAGGGCTCGCGCAAGAGTCCTTGAAGAAGGATTTCATTGAAAAACGAGTCGAGCTTGCCCTCCAGAGACCCCTGCCGGGGTTTAGAGACCCCTGCGGGGGTTTGGGGGCAGAGGGAGGAGCGGAGCGACGACCGGAGCCCTCATCGTCGAACCCATCACCGAACGCCGCACGCCGCTAGGGCTTGGAACATCGGCGGCAAACGCCTATGTATGGAGTTCGACCTGATGTGCCGCATTCTGTAGGGGAGGCCAGCCCAAAGGCTTGGCTGGCTTCGCTGCGGCCGACGCGTTCGAACGGGCCATGGACGCCATCACCTACGCCGATCACCTGGTGGTGCTCGAGCGCCTCGCGAGCAGCCCTGCGGCCGAGCGAGAGGGGGTGGTGGAGCAGGCGCGGGAGTGGACGGCGCGGCTCGATTCGAATCGGCGCGCGGCCGATCTGCTGCGACGGCAGGTCGAGGTGCTGAGCCAGCTCGCCTCCGCCCACCCCGAGTCGGACACCCGTTCGCGCTGTCGCGCCGCGCTGGCCTACCTGCTCGGGGGCACGGATGCGCCCGAGCGCCTGGGTGAGCTCGCCCTGCGCGTGCGCTGCTTCGTCCTCGCCCTGGTCTTGCACGACGTGCGGGCGCACGTGGGCGGCGAGCTCGTCGAGGTCTCCAGCCTGGCGGCCGCCGAGCGCGCTAGGGCCAGGGCCTTGTTCGAGGAGCTGCTCGAGCGACCGCCGCTGTCCGACGAACAGCTGGTGGAGCTGGTGCGTCACCGCTGCGCCGAGTTCCCCATCCATCCGGAGGCTCCCCTGGCGAGCCGGCTGCTGCGCAACGCCGAGTTTCTGCTGTCCGTGCTGCAGAGCGCGGACGCCACGGCGGAGGAGCGACGGCAGGCGCGCGCTGGGCTCACCTATCTCGTGACTCGGGAGGTCGAGGCCCCCAACGACCTCGGCCTGGGCGGTTTGGTGGACGATGCCTACATCCTGGACTCGGTGGTAGCTGGCATCGAGCCCGCTCGCCAGGGCTGGATCCGACTGGTGGAGGCTGCTGCCCGTTCCCTGCCTGAGCTCGGACCCTTGACCATGGGCGGCCGGCCAGCACCGCCGTCGATGCGCCGCGCACCCGTGGAGGCCGCGCTCTTGAGCGAGCCGTGGGTCCAGAGCGGTCCGCTCAGCCGCGCGCTGTTCGTGCCTACCAGCGGGGTGGTGCCGCTGCTGCTCGCGGTGGCCAGCGTGATCGAGGGCGCCAGTCGCACCCGCGACGCCCTGGTGGTCTTCGCGAGCCCTGCCGAGCGGGTGGACAAGCTCCTGTCGGCGTTGCGCGTCGATGCTCGCCCGGTCGAGGAGCTGGTGGCCATCCAGCCATGGGCGGTGGGCTCGCCCGTGCCGACGGGCCCCTCTTTGGTGCTGATGGACTCGCTCAGCGACGTCAGCGCCATGCTGACGCACCACGGCGCGCGGGTGTGGGTCGCGCTGATCGATCTGGAGGTGGCGGCGCCCATGCCCGCCCCTGCCACCGTCCGTGCTGCCGAGCCGCTACCCGCGCACTACGTCGACGATGCGGTGGCCGCGGCCTATGCCAAGCAGGCCCAGAACATCCCGCGGCTCAGCGCTGAGCAAGAGATCGAGCTGTCGGTGACCAAGGCGCAGGCGCGGGCCGAAATCGTCCGCGGCCTCGAGCTGTTGGGCGAGCGGGCCCCAGAGCTCCTGCCCGCGGGCACCGAGCTCGGCAAGCTGTCGGACGAGGCCTGTGGCGAGCTTCTCCGACGTCTGGACGCGCCCGCGAGCGAGCCGCATGAAGGGCCTGCCGCCGAGCGCGCCGCCTGGCTCGAGGGCCGGGAGATGGTGCGTCGCGGCCTTTCCGAGGTCGACCGCGTAGTGGGCGAGCTCACGCGGGCCAACCTGCGGCTGGTCATGTGGGTCGCCCATCGCTTTCCTCGCAGCAACAAGCACTTTCTCGACATGGTGCAAGAGGGCAACCTGGGGCTGATGCGCGCGGCTCGCCTGTTCGACCACACCAAGGGCGCGCGCTTTGGCAGCTACGCCGTGCTGTGGATCCGCCAGGCTGTGGCCGCCTACCTCCAGCGCGTCCAGAGCCCCGTACGCGTGCCCGACTCGGTCTTGCGCGCGGCCTATCGCGTGCGCGCGGCCCAGCGCCAGATGTCGCGCTCGCTGGGCCGGCCGCCCACGGCCGAGGAGCTGGCCGAGCGGCTGGAGCTCGACCTAGAGATGGTTCGCCGGGTGCTCCACGGCAACCATCAAGCCCAAGCGCGGGCGCTGGACGAGCCCGTGGCGGCGGACCGTTCCGAGCTATTGCAGGATCGGCTCGCGGACCGCGACGCCGTGCCGCCCTCGGAGCGCATCTGGGCCGATCAGGTGGCCGACGAGGCTCGGCGCATGCTGGCGGAGCTGCCGCCGCGAGAGGAAGAGGTGCTGCGGCTCAGGTTCGGGCTCGAGACTGGCAAGCCCATGACCTTGCGGCAGATCGGCGAGCGCTACGGCGTCACGCGGGAGCGAGTTCGGCAGCTCGAGCTCCGCGCCCTGGCGCGGCTCCGCAAGCGCTTCGGGTCTGACGAGATCGCCGCGCTGTACCGCGTGGGGTAAGTGCAAACCCAGCCAGATCCTTGATGAATTTGGCCCGTCCTGGGCGGATATGGGAGGGGTGGTGCCGTGGCCCCCCGCGCCTTGTTGCCGTGCATTTGCCTGGTGGCGACGCTGCTCGTGGCAGCGGAGCGCCCGGCCTACGGCTGGATCGAGAACCACGTCTTGGGCAGCGAGGTGCGGCTCGAGGTCGACCGCTCGGGCAAGGCGCTGGTGGAGCACCGCTTCACGCTCAAGACCAACGGCAACGAGCGGCTGCGCACGCTGGTGGTGCGGGGGGTGGATCGCGACGCCGCGATCGAGCCGAACAGCTACGCCGTGCCTGCTCGGGACGCCGTGTCGAGCTCGCTCGACTCGGCCGTTCCGTTGGCGGTTGAGCTGGTCCATCCCAAGGCACGCCGCCCGGCCGACTCGGACGAGCCAGCTCCCGCGAGCCAAGCCCCGCCCGCCCGGCTCCGCATCGAGGTGCAAGACGACCGCGGCCTCAGGCGCGGAACCTACGTGTTCGTGCTGCGCTACCGCACGGATCTGGCGGTGCGCGGGCTGCTCGAGCGGGACGGCTCGATGGTGCAGATCCGCTGGACCTCGCCCGCGTGGGACGACGGCTTCGACAACGCGCGGACGACCTTTGCCCTGCCCGCGGCGCCCACTCCGCCTCAGGCCGTCGAGCTGTCCGAGGCGGGCGAGCACGGCGACGAGGCGCCCATGGCCCCGACCTTTCTGTCCGAGGTGCGGCGCGGCAGCGAGACCGACGAGATCGAGCTGCTGCGAAGCTACGCGCCCAAGGGCGAGGCGATTATCTGGGCCATTCGCGTCGATCCGCGCGCCTTGGACCCTCTGCCCAAGGCCGAGCCCGAGCCGCCGCCCGCTCCTGACGAGAGCGCGGTGCTGGCGCTGCCCTCCGAGCCGACTGGGCGCGCCTGGTGGGTCGGCATCGCCGTGGCGCTGCTCGTCATCTACACCGTGCTGGTGGCGGTCAAGGGGCGCCAGGTGGCGCGGTTGGCGCGTGCTGCCAAGGCCGAGATGCCGCCCGCGGTGCGCCTTCCTCTGCTGTTTCGCGCCATCGGTGCGGGCCTGGCCTTGGTGGGCGGCGCCTCGCTGCAGCTCGTCTTCGACCGGCCCGTGCTCGGCACGATTGCGGTGCTCGTAGCCTGCCTACTGGCCGCGCACGGCGCAGCTCGCCCCCAGTCTCGTGGGCGGCTACGCGGGCCTGGTCGCTGGCTTGCCGTGGAGGAGTCCGAGGCGCTAGGGCCCTTGCCTCGGCCCTCGGGCGCCTGCCTGGACGCCTCGACTCGCGCGGGCAAGCTGCTGCTGGCGTTGAGCTTGGCCATGGTCGGAGCCGCGGCCGTGCTGGTGGGCCGCGAGTCGCTGCCTCACGGCGTTCTGGTCGGCGGCGATGCCGTGGCGCTGCTGGCGCTGTTCGGCACGGGGCGCCAGAGCGCGCTGCCACCGGAGCTGGCCGTCGAGCCCGCGCGCTTTTTGCGCAAGCTGGTGCGGCGCATGCGGCGCATGAAGACGGCGGGCGAGCTGCGCTTCGTCCCGCGGATCCGCATTCCGAGCGGCCAGATCGACCCGGACGAGCTGCGTCTGCTGGTGGTGCCCCGCTTGCCGCTGCGCGGCTTTGGCGGCATCGAGGTCGGCCTGCGCTACGCCGTCGGGCTCGGCGCGCGGGTGGCCTTTCCCGAGGTGCTGGTCAGGGTGGAGGCAGGCTCGCCTTGCGATCAGGCCCTTCACGCGGTCTGCCGCTTTGGTCGCATCTCGCCTGGACGAAAGCCGGACGAGCGGGTGATCGCCATGGCGCCGCGCTTTCCCACGGTGCGCATGACCGCCGAGCTCGTGGTCGCGGTGGCGGTGCGGGCCATGGATCCGGACGCGTCCGCGGTGCGGTCCGCCGCTGCGGGCAAGCGTGCTGCCGTCCCAGCCCCTGCGCCCTCGACGGGCCGCGCGGCCGCGACCGAGCCGCAACCCGAGGAAGCGGCGGCCTGATCCTCTCCCGCTCAGGGCTCGTCGAGGTGGGCGCCGAGCCAGGCTTCGATCGCCTTGCTCTTGGGGCGACCCTCGCGCGGTTGCGCGTCGGCCGCGTCGCGAGGGCACTCGGGCATTTTGCCCTTGAAGCGCTTGGCTGAAACCCGCTGCCCGGTGCGACGCTCGTACACCGTGATGGTGTAGTCGATGCGCACCACGTTGACGGCGGCCCCCTCGTCCGCGTCGGGCTGGCGGTCGGCTCCACAGCTGCGCTCCTTGGGGCGGGGCTTGGAGTTTGCCACCTGATCGATCTCCTGCAGGCTCTTGGCCTCGCCGTGCAGCTTTCCGGTACGCAGGTCGAGCAGTGCGCCACGATCACCAGTGGCCGATTCCCCGGAGAAGAGAACCCCGCCCCGGGGCACTTGCTGGCCCAGGTAACGCCCGAGAAAATCCCGCAGGTGTCTTCCCGCAGTGAGCTCGAGCTCGGCGGTCACGGCTCTGCCATCGCCGTACTGCAGGGCCAACACCGTCTTGAACGGACCAGCGTTCGGATTTTCGCCGAACAGATCGGAGAAGCTCGCCTCGGTGACTCGGGACAGGAAGTCCGGGACAAGCTCGACCGGCTTTTCGCCCGTTGCGGTGGCGTGCTCGCCCTCCCAGGTGGCGCTCGTCTGGGGCGGCAGCTTCAAGCGGAGCAGACCCGAGGGAAGGAGCGTGCCAACGCATTCGACCCCCAATCCCGCGATCTGCTGTTGCGAGTCCTCCTTGGTCACCGAAAGCCCGGGTTGCTTGTCGATGGTGAACGGGACTTTGCTCGTTTGGCTCTGGCCGGGTTGGCGCACCCCGAGCTTGTACTCGTGCTTGGCGTACGCCAGAGCCGATATGTCGTACTCCAGCCAGACGAATCCCTGCTCCGGAAGGCGGACGACCTCGGCGGTCTGGGCCATGCGGGGAAGCACCGCTGGGGAAAGCAGCTCCAGCCCCGCGCTTCCCTCGACCTTCATTCGAAACTGTTGCTGCTCGAGCGACAAGTCGGTCTCCGCGATGACCGCTGGGGAGAGCAACACGACATCCGCGGTGCTCTCTTCATCGTCCGAGGCCAGCACCACGACGAGCGCCACCACCAACATCACGATCACGACGGCGCCGCCAATGACTCCGATGAGCAGTCCGAGGTTGGCTCGCGGCGGCGCTGGCCGCGGGGTCGGAGCAGGGATGCCAACGCCAGGCGCCACCCGGAAGGGCGGCGGCTGCTTCGGCGCTCCGGCCGCGGCTTTGGTCGGTGCGGCGAGGGCCGCGGGCGCGCCCACCGCGGGAGGATCTCCCGATTGCCGGTCACTGCCGCTTAGCGTGCTGGCGGCCTTGACCAAGTCGATCTGGCTCATGTCCATCGCCTGGGTGGCCAGAAAGGCCGGCTTCAGCGACGGGTCCTCGGGAGCCTTGGGAGCCTTGGGAGCCTCGGGAGCCTTAGGAGCCTCGGGAGTCTCGGCCGCGCTACTGACGGCTGGCTCGTCGGGGTCAGGCATGAACACGGTCGAAGCCAGAGCATCGAGGCCATCGCCAGGCCCTGCCCCGGTATCGCCAGGCCCTGCCCCGGCATCGCCAGGCGCCGCCCCCGTGCTGTCACCACCGAGCGCTTTGGCAAAAGCGGGGTGCGACTCGATGGCGACCCACTGCGAGCTCCCGGCCTGGCAAATCTGGCCCCCTCGGAGCCGACCGGACTGAATCATGTGCACGACCGCGTCTTCTTCCAGCGGCCCCCATTGCTGCCCCTCGGCGTTGACGTACCACTTCATGCAGGCGCCTCCAGTCGGTACCTTGGGCTCGCGTTGGCCGTCCCCCTCCCAGGGCCGCTAGCCCGAGCTAACCCGCCCGGTCACGCTGGCGCTGGCCCGCACGCTGACGTTGATGCGCACCGAGGCGCTGGCCGCCATATCTGCGGCCGCGGCGATGCAGGCCAAGGCCTGAGCGCCTGCCTCGCCGACGATCTTGGGTAGCTGCACCCCGACCTCGGCGATCACGCGGGCGTTCTGCACCATGCGTTGGCCGAGCGCGATCTGTGCGTGCACCAGCCGAGGCAGGTTGGCTCGCAAGGTGGCCACCAGTCGGCCGGCCACGTGCGCGCCCGAGGTAGCCTCCACCTGGACCCGCGCGGGCTGACAGGAGGCATGGGCGTCGGCGTGGGCCTTGCAGCTCGCGCGGCACTCGGCATCGGCTTGCGAGGCCTGGGCGCTACCCGCGCACGCGCCGTCGCAGCGCGCCTGGGCCTGGACGTTGGCCTGGCAGACAGGCGGCTGGATGGTGACCCGCAGCGAGACGTGCGCGCCGCCGATGCCGCCTCGCAGAATGCCGTCGATGCGCGCCGCCACGGCCTTGCACGCCCCTGCCGCGGCGCCGCCAGGTCCGTCCTCGGGCTTCATGTGCTGGGGCGCGAGCCCGAGGTCGACGCCCATGCGGCGGCAGGCGTCGGCCGCCTCGGCCTCCATCTGGGCCGAGATGCGCGCCATGTCCTTGGAGGCCTGGACGAAGGCCTTGACCTTGCCGTCCACCCGCGCGTTGGCCGAGAGCCTGGCGCTGAGCGCATCGACGTTGGGCTTGAGCGTGGGACAGGCTGCGACGCCGAGCCCGCTGCCGCCGATCAGGCTGCAGCTCGTAGTGAGCAGGGCGAGCAGGATGAAGCAGAAACACTGACGCGTTCGATTCATGGCAGAGGCTCCGGCTGATGGTCGATAGCTTGCGGTAGCGGTGATGAGGCTGGCAGGCAACCGGGCAAGGCCGAGCTGGCGGCCTTGCCCCAGGCGCGCAACACTAGCCGGGTGCTGCGCGCCGAGCTCGATGGGCCCTGGGCCCGAGCCCGCCGCTCTGGGTACGAGGATGGTATGAACGCGCGAACGAGTCGAGCTTTCCCGACAACCCTCCGCTTGTGGCTGACCGCGCTGGCGGTGGCGCTACTGTCCGCTCCAGCCGCGGCTGGGCCTGGCGGCGGGGCGCTCGAGCGGGCGCGCACCGCGCTCGCCCGAAGCGACTATGCGCAGGCCGAAAAGGAGCTCGACGCGGCGAGTCGCGGCGCGGACCAGGCCGAGGCCGCCTACCTCAGGACGCGGCTTTTGCTGTGGACGGGGCGCTACGCCGAGGCAGCTCGCGAGGCGCGCCGCGGCCTGCGCCTGGGCCCCGCAGCCAAGATCCAGCTGGCGCCGTGGCTGGCCGAGGCCTTGGCGCGCCAGGGCCGCGTGGACGAGGCCATCGCCGCCCTGCGCGAAGTGGAGGCCGAGCCCGAGGCCCGCCGCGCGCGACTTTTCTTGGGCGAGCTGCTCATCCGACAGGGAAAGCGCGCCCGGGCGCGCGGGCCGCTCATGACCCTGGTCGAGGACTACAACCGCGACCTCATCGGCGAGCGCGACGCCGAGGCGCTGTCCATGGTCGGCCGAGCCGCCCACCTTTTGCGTAGCGCGCGCGACGCCAACGACGCCTACAACCAGGCCGAACGCGTCGGGGCGCGCAAGCGGGTCGAGACGCTTCTGTGGCGCGCCGAGCTGTACCTCGACAAATACGATCCCGGCCACGCTGCCCAGGTGGTCACCGAAGCGCTCGAGCTCGCGCCCGACGACCCGCGGGCCCGGGTGGCCATGGCGCACGTCAAGCTGGCGCAGGCCATGGACTTTGTCGCGGCCCAGGCGCAGATCGATCAGGCGCTGGAGGTCGACCCCCAGCTCGCCGAGGCCCACTTCGTGCGCGCGGGTCTGGCGCTGCGCACGATGGACCTCGAGTCCGCCCGGGCCGCCGCCGACGCGGGGCTCAAGGTCGACTCGCGCAACCTCGAGCTTCTGTCCATCAAAGCGGCCGCGGAGTTTCTGGCGGACGACCGGGCCGGCTTTGACGCGCTCGAAAAGCAGGTGCTCGATCTGAACTCTGAGTACTCGCGCTTTTTCCAGATCGTGGGCGAGTACGCCGAGTGGGAGCATCGCTATGACGAGATCGTGGCAATGATGCGCCGAGCCGTGGCCATCGACGACCGCGACGCCAAGGCCTACGCCGTCCTCGGGCTGAACCTCATCCGCGCGGGAAAGGAGCAGGAGGGGCTCGGGATGCTGGACAAGGCCTGGCGGCGCGACAAGTTCAACGTGCGCGTCTTCAACACCCGCAACCTGTTCCGCGAGACCATTGCCACCGACTACGTCACCGTCGACGGGACTCCGTTTCGCATTCGCTATCACCAAAAGGACAAGGCTCTTCTGGAGCGCTACCTGCCGCGCATGCTCGAAGAGGCCTGGGGCTCGATGGTACGCCGCTATGGCTTTTCGCCCACCACCCCGGTCGGCATCGAGCTGTACGCCGATGCCGAGCACTTTGCCGTGCGCACTTCCGGCCTGCCCCATATCGGCATCCAGGGCGTGTGCTTCGGCAAGACACTGGCCGCGCTCAGCCCCAGCGCCGCGCCCTTCAACTGGGGCATGGTGAGCTGGCACGAGCTGGGCCACGTCTTTGCCATCCAGCTTTCCCGAAGCCGCGTACCGCGTTGGTACACCGAGGGGATGAGCGAGTACGAGACCATCGTGCGCCGACCCGAATGGCGACGCGAACAGGACGTGGAGCTTTTCCTGGCGCTTCGCGACGGCCGGCTGCCCAAGGTGACCGAGCTCAACCGCACCTTCACCCACGTGCGCGACCCGAGCGAGGTGGCCATGGCCTACTACGCGTCCAGCCAAGTCGTCGTCTACCTGGCCGAGCGCTTCGGCTTTGACAAGGTGGTCGCCGCGCTGCCCGCCTGGGGCCGCGGCATGCGCACGCCCGAGGTGCTGGAGCAGGCCTTTGGCGTGCCTGCCTCTGAAATCGATCGCGGCTTCCGCGACTGGCTGCAAATGCGGCTTGGTCGCTACGAGAAGCAGTTCGTTCCAAAGCTTCGCCCGCCGGAGTCCCTCAAGGAGGCTCGGCGCGCGGTCCAAGCCGATCCCGACAATGCGGACAAGCTGGTCGAGCTGGCCCTCGGGCTGCTCGCCGAGGGGCAAGAGGCCGAGGCCGAGGCCTCCCTGGCGCTCGCCTTGCGCCACGAGCCCGATAACGCCCAGGCGCTCTACCTGAAGCTTCGCCGCGCCATGCGGGACAAAGATCCCGCCGAGGCGCAGAAGCTGGTCGATGGGCTCATCAGCGCTGGGCACGACGGCTATGCCGTGCGCATGAAGGCGGCCGACCTGGCCGAGCGGCAAGAGGACGAGGACAAGGTGCGCGAGCACCTGCAGGCGGCCCACCGCTTCGACCCCTCGCAGGCCGAGCCCTTGCAGGCACTCTACGATTTGGCGCATGAGAAAAAGGACGTCGACGGCGAGCTCGCGGCCTTGCGCCTGCTTTCCAAGCTCGACCAGCACGACCCGCGCGTGTGGCGACGGCTGCTCAAGCTCCTGGTCCAGCGCGGCTACTGGAAGGAAGCGGTGGCCGTGGGCGAGAGCGCGCTGTTCGTCGACCTCCGAAACCCCGAGATCCATCGGCTCTACGCCCGCGCGCTGGCCCGCAGCGGGCGCTTCATCTCGGCCATCTACGAGCTCAACAGCGCCATCATCGCCGGGCCCGAGCCGGCCGAGGCAGCCGCGATCTACCGCATGATGGCCGAGGGATACCGCAAGCTCGGGCGCAAGGAGTACGCCGAGCGGGCCGAGCGCTATGCGGTCGAGGTGCTGGGCAGGGCGCGGCCTCCCTCGTCCGAGGATTCGCCGCTGCGCTCCGAGAAAGGCGGGCGCTAGAATCTCAGGGCCACGAGAACCCATGCCCTCAGATCATGGGTAGATCTGTCGAAGTCCTCTGTCCCGTCGGTCGTGGTACGATGGGGCCGTGTGGGCGACGACGCGAACGGCGCTCGGGTGTGCGGGCGCCCTGATGGGGCATTTCGCGTGCACGGGCTCGGTGGGCTCTGGCGGCGCGGACGGCGGCGATGCCGCTCAGGGACAGGGCGCGAGCGCGGGAAGCGGAGTCGGCGGATCGGGCGGCAGTGCGGGTAGCGGGGGCACGAGCGGCAGCGGCGCAGTCGCGGGCTCGGGCGGCACTGCGGGAAGTGGGGCTACTGGAGGCAGCGGGGCCGCGGGCGGCACCGCGGGCACGGGCGGCACCGCGGGCTCTGCCGGGGGAGTGCCCGAGAGCCGCTACGGGATGGGCTATGTGGGCCCAGGGTCGAGCTCGGACCACGATCTGACGGCCGCGCTCTGCGGGCCAGGCGGCTACGTGCTGGTCATCTTCCCCGACATCCAACCGGGTCGCAGCACCGCGGACTCGAGCTGGAAGAGCTCCATCGCCGAGGCCTATGCGCGCGACCTCGTGCCCGTCATTCGCATGGCGCCGCCCTGGGGCGACCGCAACGTGCGCAACATGGGCGAGAGCCCGACCTCCTACCAGGCGCTGGCGGGCGTCTATCGCGACGTCATTCTGGATCTGCCGCTCCGCGCGGGCTGGCCGCTCTACGTGCAGGTCCATAACGAGCCCAACCTCTGCTACGAATGGGAGTGCGACAGCGGCACGCTCACGGACCAGCAGATCGCGAGCGAGTACGCCCACATGCTGAGCGACGTGGCCGATGCCCTGCACGACATCGGCGACCCGCGCATCGCCGTATTGAATGGGCCGCTCGCCCCTGGCGGCGCGGCGTGGTGCGAATGCGGCACGGGCAACTTCGCCCCAGGCACGCTCGCCACCACCTTCCTGCAATACATGAATGACGCCGTACCAGGCGTGTTCGACAAGGTCGACGTCTTCGCCTCCCATTCCTATCCGTCCAAGGGCCTGGGCTGGGGCTTTTTCTGTCCCTATGACGAGGCCGCGCCAGGCCTATACTTTTTCGAAGACGAGCTCGCCGCCATCGGCCAGAGCGACCTTCCCGTGCTCATCACCGAGACCGGCTGGACCATTCAGCACGAGTCCTACAACCATACTCGCCAAGAGGTCGCTGGCTGGACCGTCCAGGCCTACGAAAACGTCTGGCTGACCCACCCGAGCATCCTCGGCATCACCCCCTTCATGCTGCGCGATAGCGCCTGGAACAACTTCGCCTGGACCGAGGTCAATGGCACGCCGTACCCCGTGTACACCGAGGTGCGGGCGTACCGCTGCTCGCAGCCGGGGGAGGAGAACTGCCCGTAGGGACGCGCGGCCAGCCATTAGGGAGCCGCCCCTAGGGGAGCGGACTCCTTCACGGCAAGGTCGCGAAGCCCTGGTCGCGGAAGTGCTGGTCGAGGCACAGCGCCGTGTCGACGCGCAAGGCCTGCATGGCGAGAAATCCCACGAAGTCCACCAGGCTCGGGCCCTTTCGCCCGACCTGGCTGGCCCCTTTCCAGGCGCGGTGATGCAGCTCTTCGTCCACCCAAAGGACGTCCATCGCGCTGTCGACCGCCTCGCCGAGGGCGCGGAACGCGGCAACGCCGAGCCCCCGCCGCACCAGCCGACGAACCGCTTCGGACACCGAAATGTGCTTGCGGTGTGCCAGCTTGTGGATCTGCTTGTACTGTGCCTGTGCGAACCGGATCAGAATTCGAACCATCACTGGCTCGACCGGCTTCCCCCGGCCTCCAGAACGTAGGGCACCACTACGAACGGGTGACGGTCGGGATCGAAGTCGTCGGTGTTGCGGGTGGCGAGGCTGAGGGAGTGGCGC
>CAYTYV010000055.1:0-21469 GCA_964441055.1 uncultured Polyangiaceae bacterium
GCCCACCGCTTCGGTCTGCCGAGCGAGTCTGTGCTCCAGCGCGTGCTTCAGCATTGGCAAACGCGCCACGACAAGGAGGAGAAGCTCGCGAAAGAACACGACCGGCTCGTCGCTCACTATCGCCAATACTACACTAGCGAGAAACCGCGGTGAGCCAACGATGCGTCGCTCCGAATCGACCCCGCCCGCGACCGCACTCCTCGCTGCCCATCGACGCAAGTCCGCGGCCCACCTCGGGCTCTGAAACCCGGTCCAGAGAGGCACCATGAAGAACCCGGCGACCTCCGCAAGCGCTACCGCAACGATTGGCCCACGGATCGGCTCGGCCGGCTATGAGCTGTACATCGAAGGCTGCAATAGCACGCTGAACGTCACCTCCTTCACGGGCAAGGAAGCGCTCTCGAAGCTCTACTCCTTCGAGGTGCGGTTCACCTGTGGAGACAATCTGCTGCACAACCCCGATCCGAACGGCACCGCCAGCCCCTGGTTGCGCGCCCGAGCGCTCCTGAAGCTGCCCGTGGGCAACGCCCCGCGGTTCGTGCGGGGCATCGTCGCATCCATCGTGCCCGAAGGGGAGACGACCACCGTCCACCGCCCGGCCTCCGTCGTCCCCTTGGCTCCCGTGCAATTCTGGAAGGCGCGGATCGTGCCGACGCTCTGGCTCGCCAAGAAACAAGTCCACAGCCGCATCTTCCAAAACAAGAGCACTCCGGAAATCGTGGCCGAGATCCTGGGCTCGCAAGACTACGCGCTATTGGGCATGGTCCTCGCGCAAAACCTACACCACGACTATCCGAAACGGCTATATTGCATGCAGTATCAGGAGTCCGACTACGCGTTCATCAAGCGCATCTTGTCGGAGGAGGGAATCTTCTGGTACTTCGACCACGGCAGGGAGGAATTCACCGCCGACAGCGGGGGCGCGATGCAGCGCTTCCTCTATGAGGACCACGGAGTGCCGTGGCACGATGATGATAACTTCGCACCCACATCGAACGCCGAGCGGCTCGTCCTGCTCGACACCGCGGACTATCCGCCGCTCGACGTCGACCCGGCCGACCGAAACCCCGCTCCCGACACGCTGCAATTGAGCACGGTCACAGGCGGTGCCCTTCCCAGCAGGCCGACCTCGCTCTGGAGCTTCGAGCTCGAGCACACCGTTAAGCCCAACGCGGTGCTGCTGCGCGACTACGACTACCGCCGCCCCCGCCTGGACATCACCGCCAGCGCCCCGACCGCGCCGCGCCCGGGTGTTGATTACGTGAACGACGGCGACGCGGTCGAGAAATGGTGGACCTGGGAGAGCCGGTCTCAAGGACGCGAAACGCGGGGCGCCGACACGGACCACACCCGCCAGACGCACGGCGGCGCGACGGTCTACGGGCTCGGCGAAACGGCTCTGGGAGACCAAGCCGACGAGCAGGCCACCCAACAGCTGCGCGTCTACGAGCATCACTGCCCGCTGGGGCCCGACCGGGTCGACGAGGAGCACGCGGAGGAGCGCCTGGATCAGTACCAGCGCAACCGCGTACGCGCCAACGGCACGGGCTGTTGCCGCCATCTGGCGCCCGGCTACTACTTCACGTTTCACTCGCTCGTCCCTGGCGTGACCAACCTCGATCGAGACTATGTGGTCACCAAGATCGAGCACGTCGGCGACGAGCACGGGGCGGCGGACGAGGTGTACCGCAACCGCTTCGTCTGCGTGCCCAAAGAGGTGGCCTATCGTCCCAAGCGCAAGCCCAAGCGACGCCGCGAGGTGATCGAGACCGCCACGGTGGTCGGCCCAGTAGGCCACGAGGTCTATACCGACAAGCTCGGTCGGGTGGAGGTGAAGTTTCATTGGGATTTGCACGGCGGCACGAACGAGAAAGACTGCTGTTGGGTTCGAGTGTTGCAGGGCTGGAGCGGCACCGCCTACGGCGCCCAGTTCCTGCCGCGGGTGGGGACCGAGGTGCTGGTCTCCTTCCGGGAGGGCGATCACGACCGCCCCGTAGTGATCGGCAGCGTCTACAACGGGGTTCAGCCCTTTCCCTTCATGCCGCCCGAAGGGCAGAATCGCAGCGGGTTCCGCACGCGCAGCACCCCGGGAGGCAACGGCTATAACGAGCTTTCCTTCGAGGACACCGCGGGCAAGGAGCGGGTCATCCTGCGGGCCCAGACAGACTACGAGACCTTTGTCGGACGCGACCGCAAGACCATCGTGCGCGGCAGCGAGGTCAAGGGGGTCACGGGCAAGCAGACCGAGCGCGTCAAGGCCGACCTCGACCGCGCGGTAGGCGGCGATGCCAAGGTGCACGTCGAGGGCCTGCGCCTCGACCAAGTCGACGGCAGAAGCGAGACGAAGGTGGGCGAAGACTGCTTCGTCGAGGTCGGCGGCGCCGAACGGCACCATATCCAGCGCACGGGTTGGCTCGGCGCGGGCGACGACCTCACCACCGAGACCGAGGGCAATCACGCCACCGTCGTCGGCAAGCACGATGCCAAGCGCTCGTTCGCGCTTCACGTCGAGGGCGCCTCTCACCTCAAGAGCACGGGCATCACCGAGCTCGTCTCCCCCCAGGGCCTGCGCCTGCGCTGCGGCAGCAGCATCATCGAGGTCATGGAGGACCAAATCCTGCTCGTATCCGACAAGATTATGCTCCAGGCGCCCGGCGTTCAGATGGAGCTGCGCGAGGCAGGCGAGCTGTGGGTCGACGCGGACGACAAGGCGGTCATCAAATCCAAGGTGGTCACGTTAAAGGGCGAGCAGGCCATGCTCAAGCTCACCGACAAGGCCGAGCTATTGGGTCCCCAGATCTCGCTGAGCCGACCCGAGTCCGTCGAGGGGCTGGACGAGACCGAACGCGAGCTGACGACCATTGAGCTCAAGGACGAAAACGGGGACCCCTTACCCCGTCAGCGCTACATCCTCGTTTTCGAAGACGGCTCCGAGCAAAGCGGATTCTTGGACGAAAACGGCCAGGTCGAGCTCGTCCTCGACGAGGGCGCAAGTATTCGTTTTCCAGGTCTAGTCGACGTCGCCGCGGGGTAGCACGATGAAGCGTCACACCCAGGTCATCAACTATCGCTGGACCGTGCTCGATGCGACCGCGGCCCACCTCTCCCACATCATCGACATCTGGGCCACCCCCTACCGCGTGCGCCCGCGGGACGTCGAAGGCGGCCGACACGGCTTTTCATTGGGCCTGCCCGGATTGGCCTCCGAAGGGTTCCGCTCGTCCGCCGTCGACATGGGCTACGACGTCGGCGACTTGGTCAGCTTCTCGCTGGGGCTGACCATCGACCCGCCCTCGGTCGCGCGCTTTTTTCGCGAGGGCTACGAATGGGTGGACGTGCCCGAGGAGGTCGATACCGCCGACAAGACCATCAAGGACGTCATGCAGGCGTGCTACGAGCTCGATGCCGAGCGCTTCGCCCATTTCGATCCCAAGATCGTCTACACGAGCTGGGCCTCGGCCGCCGCCGCGAACTGGCCCGAGATGATGCCCAAGTCGGCCTTCGAGATCCCTGCGCTGCTGCTCAACCCCTACAACTACCCGTGGGGGGATCTGGCGATGCTGCACTTCGAATACTGGGAAAACACCGATCTGCGCGCGGCGCTGATCAACGACTACGTCGCGGACGGCGAGACCGAAGGCGTGGATTGGGCCGACGTCTTCATGGACATCGCCACCGGGCTGGGCGCCACCATATTCTGGCTCTTGAGCAACGATCCGTGGATCGGCGTTTGGGGCAAGCTCTGGCCGTGGATGGTCCCGGCTGAAAAGGACGAGCACAAGCTGAAGAAGGTGCTCGCCCGCAAGGCCTTGCGCGGGGTGCCCATTCAAGCGCTGCCGACCTCGCCCGAGGACGATGGTAGCTCGAGCGCCGAAGGCCGAACGGTCACGGTGGTTAGCTTGCCGCCGCCGCGCATCGAGCTCGACGGCTTCGGTCGACAGACGATCAAGCCGCTGCGCGACCCCGTGCCCTTGCTGCCCGGGCCCTTTGGGCGGCGGTTGCGCGCCTCGAAGCTGCGCTTTCGCATCACCATTCCCGTCTCCGCCAAGAATACGCAGATCGAGATCTTTCGCGGCGACTCGCTGTACTACCGCGAGACCCATCAGCTCGGCGAGTTCATCCTGCCAGGCGTTCACATCTGGTCGTGGGACGGCTACGACAAGGACGACATCTTCGATAGCATGGCGCTAAAGGGCGGCGATCTGAGCGCCCGGCTGACGGTCACCGATCTGAAGGGGCGCACCGCCGTGGCCACCATGCCTATCGCCACCGCCCCCGACAAGCACCGCTGGACCGATGTGCACATCGATCCCGCCGAGAAGCAGATCGACGTCACCGTGTTCAACCAGTTCTTGAACCCGAGCGACATGACCTTTTTCGATCTGGATCTGCCGGTCGACAATCTATCGAACCTGATCGACGGCGGCATGGGCTGGCTCGCCGACAAGGCCAGCCCCAGCGGAGGGGCGGGCATGATGGGCATGGTGACGAGCCTGCTCGATGCCTGGCCGTCCGACGCGGGCACCCAGTTCGACGATCTGCTCGAGGAGTTCCGGGGGCTGTTCCGCACCGAGGGACAGGGCAGCCACGACGAGGACGACGAGGACGACGAGTCCGAGGCCGCCGACGGGATATCCCAGTACTTGGGGCTCGTGCCGGGTATGCTCAACACGGGCAAGCTCGAGGTCGGCGACGAGCTCGGCCGCATCTTCGGGGGCGGCGATCTCGAGCAGCCCATATTCGATCGATTGCGCACCGCCGTCATGACCGGGATCCAGCGACATTGGTCGCGCACGGTGCGGATCGAAGGGGAGGACTGGACGCTCACCGTCAACTGCAAGGAGCGCGCCGTCGACGCCACGCGGACCTATCTATCGTCGTCGGGAGGGCTCATCGGTGCGATGAGGGGCAGCGAAGCGCACCGATCGTTCAATCTCTCCCTGGTGGAGGGGCTGCCGACCTTCAACATCTGGACTGACGGCAAAGTGCTCGACGACAGCCACGTCGAGCGGGGTTGGGTCACCGACGTCGACGCCGACTTCGCCGAAACGGGGGCTCACGAGCTAGGCCACCAAGTGCTCATCGAGCGCAAAGACTGGCTGTTCTCGATCACGCACAAGGGAACGAGCACCATAGGCCAGGTCCGCAAGCCCGACTCTCCGTTTCACCTCGAGGAGGACGTCAACGGCAACGTGAACTGGGAGATCGACGTCATGTACTACCACAACGCCGACTCGACCAGGCCCCCCGAGACCTGGCAAGAGCGGACCAAGGGAGCCGAAGAGGACGCCTGCGTGCTCATCTCGATGGGCAAGGTCTCGTTTGGATAGAGGGATCAGAGCATGACCGACGAAGAAGCCTCCAGCAACGGCGACGACAACAGCGACGACGCCAAGCCCTACGTCGTCCAACCCCGCGACACCGTGCTCACGATCGCCCTAATGCACGAGGTCGAGGTCGACCAGATCGTGGATCACGAAAAGAACGCCCCGGTCTTCGAGGAGCGAGAGCGCGATCCGCACATGCTCGCGCCAGGGGAGATCCTCTACATCCCGCCGCCCGAGCCCCCCACCGCCTCGGTCTCTCCCCAAGCCACCAACCGCTTCGTGGCCAAGGTCCCCATGGTGCACCTGCATCTGTGCTTCCATTCCGAAAAGGGCGCCCTCGCAAACGAGGAGTTCCGCATCGACGGCCCGGCCGAGCTGCTGACCGAAGCGCGCGAGAACCCGGACGAGCCGCTCGAAGGCCAGCTCGACGGCGAGGGGAAGCTGAGTCTCAAGGTGCCCGCGCTGACCTCCTCGTTCGTCATCGAGTTTCCCGAGCGCAACGTCGAGCACGAGGTGTGGGTCGGCGGGCTCGATCCAACCGATCAGCGCACCGGTCTCGGCGCGCGCCTGCTCCACCTCGGTTACCTGCCCATCGATCAGAAGCTGAAGGACCCCTACTACTTCGAAACCGAGACCGCCGAGCGAGCGACCCTGAAGGGCTTCCAGGAGGCCTTCTCGCTCGAGCCCACGGGTTTCGCCGACGGGCGCACCAAGGAAAAGCTGATCGAAAAGCACGGCTCCTAAGCTTTCCGGCGTCCGTTGCGGCCCATAACCGTCATCGATCCGCTCGCCCTCAGGTGGCGCTGCCGCCGTCGCACCCACTGCTGCCGCAGCTGGCGGATCGACGCGCATCCGGCCGAGCTCCGCGAGATGGCGCGCCGCTCAGCCGAGACAGGCGGCATGGACGCGATGATGCGCCTATTGGCCGAGCACCCCGAGGAGCGGCGGCTCACGGGCTCCTGCGCCCTTCCCATGAAGCCGGACGGCTCGTGTCTGTTCCTCGAGGGCGGCCTTTGCGCCTACCGCATCCGACACGGCGACGAGACCTTGCCCGTCTCCTGCCGCAAGTTTCCCCACCTGGGGCTGCTGTCGCCTCGGCGGCGCCTGGTGGGGCTGTCCTTTGCCTGCCCCACGGCCTTGGCGCTGCTGGCCGAGCGAACGGCGCTCGAGCTAGACGAGGACTATCGCGGCGAGCTGCCGCTCGAGACCTTGTGCGACTTCCGCGGCGAGCAGGGTAGTGGGCAGGCCGAGGCCGAGTCGGACGGCGAGGGGGCCTCGGCGGCGAGCGCATTCTGGGAGGCCCACTGGAGCTGGCTCGGCACCTTTCGCGAGCTCGGCGGCAGCCCGACCGAGCGCGTGTGCGCCCTGGCCGAGCGCGTCTCCCGCACCCGGCTGCCGCGCATCGAGGTGGATCCTCGCCTCTGGGCCGAGCGCCGCTTCGACCCCGCCCAGGGCGCGGCCCTGCTCGCGGCGGGCGCCGACCGGACCGTGCTGTCCGCGCTGTACGACGACTGGGCCTCGCGGATCGAGCCCTCCGACCTGCCGCCGGATCCACCGAGCGACGAGCTGCTAAACGGCTATCTGGACCGACGCCTGCTGGTGCCGGAGTTCCTGATTACCGGCGCCAGCCTGGGACGGCTGCTGGGCGTGCTGCTGGCCCTGGTGGCGCGCTACCGCATCGAGCGCGCTCGCGGTACGGGCGCTTTGCATGCCATCGGTCACCTGGATCGGCTGGTGCTGCACTCCGACTTCGTGCCGCGGCTCTTTCCCGCCGAGCTGCCCGAGCCGGTCGCCTGGAACACGCTGGCCTTGGCAGCCGCGGCCGCATCGTGAATCGGCGCGAGCCCTCAGAAGACCTTGGCCACCATGTCGGGATGGGGCGCGCGGATGATCTCGGAGCGCAACAGGAAGCCGGAGCGCTCCTTCAGGATGCCCTCGCCAGCGGCCACCGCCGCTTCGAGATCGGGGATCGAGCCGCACATCGTGTAGAAGCTCTTGCCAGCCATGCCGCGCGCCAGCCGCAGCTCGATGAGCTCGACCGCCGCGGCCTTGCAGGAGGCGTCGGCGGCCAAAATGCCCGCAATGGACGAAAAGGTCTCCACCACGGCCAGCGCCTCGACCCGCTCGATCGCCGTCGAGGCCGTAATGGCCGGAAAGAGCTGCTCGTGCGCGTTGGGCAGGAATAGCTCGTCCACCACGGCATCGCCGCCCACCTCGATTCCCTGGCGGTAGGACTCCCCCACGGGACCCGTCTGCCCCGCGATCACGATCAGGTACTTGCCCGGGCAGATGGGCGCGGCCTCGATGACCCGGATGGGCGCCTTCTTGGCCATCTCGTCGCAGGTGCGAACGCCGCGGGCAATGCTGATGAGCTCGATGCTGGCGATGGCCGGGTCCATGGCTTTGGTCTTTCGGGCTAGCGGATCTCGACGACCTGGGCGTCCACGGCCGTCACCTTGCCAGCCATGGAGGCATGCGCCCGCGCGCCGAGGGCGCCCTCGGGGATCTCGCCCACCAGATCGCCACGCCGAACGCGCTGCCCGGGCCGCACGACCGGTTCGGCGGGCGCACCGAAGTGCGCGCCGAGCGGGATGCGAACCCAGCTGACCCGGTGCTCCTCGGGCAGGTACTCGGGGGCGCGGCCGTAGTAGCGGGCTAGATCCAGGCGGGCCACCAGCCGAGGCACGGGAATGCGGCGGCCTGAGGCATCCTCCCGAGCGGTCAGGTTCTCGCGTTGGTGGGGGTTTTTCACGCCCGCCCGGGCGAGCTCCTCGCGGGTGCTCTCGTAGACCCGCCGCGGCGAGAGGCCGAGCGGGCAAGCATACACCTCGCATACCCCGCAGAGACAGCAGAGAAAGGCGCGGGTCAGGTGCTCGTTGGGCGAGTCGGCCACCCCTTGGGTGTTGAGCGCGCGCATGACCAGGTGCGGCTCTAGATCGTGGCCGAGCAGGTAGCGGGGACACAGATCGGTGCAGAAGCGGCATTGGCAGCAGACGGTCTTGGAAAGCCGCAGCTCGCGCTCCATGCTCATCAGCTTGCGAGCCGGTACCGGGTGGTCGCGAGGCAGCACGAGGATGCCGCAGGTGACCTTGCTGATGGGCGTCGTTGGATCGGTAACCACGACGCCCATCATGGGCCCGCCTTCGACGAACACCGCATCGGCACAGGTCACGCCGCCCGCGAGCTCGATCGCCGCGGACATCGGCGCCCCGATCGGCAGGCTGACCGTGACCGGACGGGACACCTCGCCGTGAACGGTAAGCGTGCGCTGGGTCACGGGCTCGCCCCGGTCCGCCGCCCGGGCCACGTTGGCGAGCGAGATGACGTTGTTGACGACCACGCCCACCGCCAGGGGGATCCCGCCCTCCGGGATGACCTTGCCCGTCACCAGGTGGACCAGCACCTGCTCGTCGCCCGCTGGGTAGAAGTTGTCCAGCCCGAAGACCTCGACATCGCCCGCCTCGCCGATGCCGCGGCGCACGGCCTCGACCACCTGGGCGTAGCGCCGCTTGAGGGCGATCACCGCTCGCTTGGCACCCGTCGCCTGGACGACCAGGCGCAGGCCCCGCAGCACGTCGGCCGTATGGTGCTCCATCACCGCCTTGTCGCAGTAGAGCAGCGGCTCGCACTCGGCGCCGTTGGCAATGACCACATCGACGCGCGCCCCCACCTTGACGTGGGTGGGAAAGCCCGCACCGCCCGCGCCGACGACCCCGGCGGCTCGAACGGCATCTACCAGGTCTTGTGCCATGCCATGCGCCTCGACGAAGCGAAGGCGCACGCTACTGCCCCGGTCGCTCCAGCACAAGGGCTCCGTGGCCGCCCTTGCCGCGCACCCCGTAGCCGCCCCGCGTGCAGTACAAAACTGGCCAAACGGCCGGAAATGCGTATGTTAAATAGTATGGCAGACGTTCGGTACATCCACGAGTACATGAGGGATCGCCGCAGCGTGCTGCTCGACGACGGACGAACGGGGACGATCATGCGCGTAGACACGGCCTTCCCCGGGCGACAAATCACCATCTCCGTCTGGACGCAGTGCCCTACCGGTCCGTGCATCGCCAAGGTGGACGCGGGCGACGTGGTAGGCCCTGTGCCACGGCAGGCATCGGCGTAGTCGAGCGCTCGGCGCGAGCTCGGCAGCGGCCCTCGGGGGGGGGGCGCGGCACGGCGGTAGTACGCCCGGCCTTGGCGCCCGGGGTCTGGCTTCTCGGCCTCGCGGTTGCCTCTTGGGGCCGCGCGAGCGTCATCGGCGGCGACGGCGCTCGGAACGCGAGAACGGCGACGCATCGACCGACACGCTTGACGCTGCCGCCTGACAAGCGGCTACGATGGTGAGCAAACAGCGCTCAGCGCGCTCGCGCGGTTGAAGAAAGGACGACGACGTGGTGGAATGCGGACGATCGGGTACGCTACTGTTAGCCGTAGCTTTTTGGCTAGGTGCGGCAAGCGGCTGCGAGAGGCCTGCGCCACCGCCGCCCAAGGCGCCTCCGGGGCCGCCCCCCGCGCCCTGGTCCCCCTGCCAGGCAAAGCCCTGCGGCGCTCCCTGCACCCTGTGCCCCCCCGCTGACCCGAGCTGCGTCGAAACCATGGTGCTGAAGGCCTGCGATGCCAAAGGCCAATGCGTGGCCACCCCGCCGAGCTGCCCCGAGGCCCAGCCCCCGGCCGAGCCGCCCTTGCCACCGCCAGACGCCCGCCCCTACCACCCCTGCTTCTTCAAGCCCTGCGGCGCTCCCTGCACGCTGTGCCGCCCTGGCGACCCGAGCTGCGTCGAGACCGCGGTCCTCAAGACCTGCGACGCCAAGGCCCGCTGTGTGGCGGCCCCGGTATCGTGCCCGCCCGGGCGGTGAGGGCTCCGCCAACCGCCACGAGCTCAGATCAGCTCCCCCGCAAAGGGATCGGCGTTGTGCACCAGGACCGTGGTGCGGAAGCCCGCGGCGAGCTTGCGGAGGCGTTCGGCGAACTCGGCCTCCTGGCCGGGCTCGGGCACGGCCAGGCCCAGGAACACGACGTCGGCCTCGCGGCTGGCCTCGTGCATGTGCTCGAGCACCGTGCGGCCCTCCGCCTTGACGGTGACCTCGGTCCGAACGCTGAGGCGAGCATCGGCGATCATGCGCTCGATCTTCGCCACCATGCGCTCGCGCTGCGCGGCGCTCTCGACGATGGTGCGCACGGAAATGGTGGAATGACGCCACTCCGGGTTGAGGTGCAATAGGTGCGCTAAGAGCAGCATCAGATCGCCATTGTGCTGCAGTCCGCGCCACCAGACATCGATGCGGCGGCGCAGGGCGGGCCCTTCCTGATGCGGCAGCCGCGCCAGGATGGCATTGAGATTGATCTTGGCCATGGTGCGGACCATGGCCAGCATGCGCTCCAGCCCCCGCGGCTGGTCCGACCAGCCGAACATCACCGTGTTGGACTGCAAGCCCGCAAAGCCGTTGGCCTGCGCGATGCCCACGATGCCCGCCTCGAAGTCGGGCACCACGTGCGCTTCGCAGAAGGCCGCCATGCCCTCGCGACGGATCGTCTCGCCCATCTCGCGCTCGACGACCCGCTTGTCCACCCGGTCGTCGTCCAAATCGCCCTCGATGACCTGACATACGGTCACCACGCCGCGGTTCTGGTTGAACCAATTGGCCATCCGCACGAGCCCCATGCGACTGGCTGGGTTGGCGGTGAATAGCAGGATGTTCGGCCGCCAGTTGCGCGCGCGCACGGGCGTGCCGCGCAGCCTGAGCAAGGCAAAGCGCGCCAGGGCAGCCCACATGCCCGCACGGACGTCCCCCCAACTGCTCTTGAGGGCGCGGCGACGCAGCAGCAGGTACAACCCGAGCTCCAGAACGATGGCCGCGACGCAGGCCAGCGGGCTGATGAGAAACATCACCGCGATCGCGCCCGCACTGCCGAGCAGCGAGACCGCCCACGGCACTCGAATGGTGGGGCGGTACGATGGATCGCCGACGAGCCGCTCGAGGGCTGCGGCCAGATTGATGGTGACGTACAGCGTCAGAAAGAAGATGGTGACCCAGCGGCCCACGGCGTTCAGATCGCCGAGCAGCACGGCGCCGAGCGCGATGGCCCCGGTTACCCAGGTGGCAATGGTGGGCTGACCGGTCTTGCTGGTGCGGCCCATGAAGCGCGGTGCGAGCCCATCGAGCGCCAGGGCCTGCAGCACCCGAGGGCCGCCCAAGGCGCTGCCGAAGGCCGACGAGAGTATGGCTCCCCACATGCCCGGGTAGATCAACACCGCACCGAACAGCGCGATACGCGTCCAGATGGGCGGGGCAGTCGGATCGAGCTGAGCGAGCTCCGCGCCGCCGACCCGCGCGGTGAAGGCCAGCAGCACCATGATGAGCAAGTAGGTCGCCGTGCCCGTGAGCACCGCCGCGATGGTGCCGCGGGGAATCGACCGCTTGGGATCCTTGAGGTCGCCGCTCATGCCAATGCCAGCCGTAAAGCCAGTGACGGCGGGAAAGAACACCGCAAAGACGACCCAGAACCCCTCCGGGGCAGAGCGCTCGTAGTGCGGCACCATCTCGGGCGAGGCCACGCCGCCGGAAAGCGCCCCCGCCGCCAGCGCGGCGATGCTGAGCCCTACGGCGATCATGATCGGGATCTGCAGCTTGAGGCTGAGCTCAGCGCTGCGACCAGCAATGGCGGTGGTGAATACGATGATCGCGGCCGCCATGAGCGCCACGGGCGCCTGCGCGCCCCAAGCCGCGGGCCAAAACGGAGCCAGCGACTCGGCCAACCCAAAGGCATACAGCGTCAGGCTCAGGGTTCGGCATAGAAATAGCGGAATGCCGATCGCCCCGCCCAGCTCCAGCCCCAAGCTGCGGGAGACCATGAAGTACTCGCCGCCCACGCCCACCTTCATGTTGGTGGCGATGGCCGAGGCGCTCAGGCCCGTGATGAAGGTGATGCTGCTGGCCACCAGCGCGGTGAGCAGGGTGAGCGGCAGCCCCAGGTTGCCCAGCACCCAGCCGAAGCGCAGGTACATCATGACGCCCAGGATGGTCAGCACGCTGGGCGTGTAGACGCCGAGGAAGGTGCCGAAGCGCAGCGAGCTGGCGGCTGGCGCGCTCATGGCGGAGCCTACACCCCCAGCACCTCGAAAAAGGCGTCTAGCCGACTGGCCACCTGCTCCTCGGCGAACACGCGCGGGTCGTTATGGTCGGCCTCGAGCAGCAGGGCGGCGATCCCCAGCTCCTCGGCCAGGCGTTCGCGCTGGGCGATCTGTCCGATGGAGTAGGGCTTGCACGAGCGATCGGAATGCAGAATGACCCCGTCGGCGCAGTAGTCGCGCACCATCTGGCGCATGGTGCGGAGCTTGTGGCCCGTGCCGCGATTGAGAATGGGATGCAGGTAGACCCGCGCGGCCGACTCGACGGGACGCTCTTCGTCGATGAGCGAGGCGAGCTCGCCCCAGGCCTGGGTATAGGTCGAGGCCACCAGCGCCACCCCGCGCGCGGCCAACCGGTCACCGAGCCAGCGGACGCGCGGCCAGATGGGCAGGTTGTCCCATAAAAGGCGCTTGCGCTCCTGGCGTAGCGCGCCCTCGCCCGCCGCGATGCGGGCGTCGAGATCGCCCAGCAAGCGGCGGTAGTAGTCCACGGTGAAGGGCTCGCCGCGCATCTCCACGATGGGCGCCATGTGGATGAACTCGTCGAAGGCGGTGATCGGCGCTGGCCGCGCGCGGCCCCGCTCCATCACCTGCATCCACAGCTCGCAGGCCTGCTTGGCCAAGCGGGTGGTGCGCCGCAGCGCCGCATAGTTCAAGGAGCGACCGGCCACCCGCTCGCTGAGCTCCACCGCGCTCTCGAGCTGGCGCTTCACGAAGTCGACGGCATGCGGCTCGGCCTCGGCGTACACGAAGGGCGTGTCGATGACCGCCAGGGGGATGCGGAAATGGTCGGCCAGCACGCGGTACCAGTAGAGCACCGTCTGGCAGATGTTGGTGCAGCACACCAGCAGGTCGGGCTTGGGCAAGCGACCCACGGGCGTCTTGCCAGAGAGCACCGAGCCGAAGTCGGTGCGCGCATAGGAGCAGATGTCGCGCGACCAGCCCTCGTCTTCGGCCCGAACGCATAGCTCTTCGGCCATGCGGCGAATGCCGCAGACGGCGCCGTGGTTTTCGGGGTAGAGCACGTAGTAGCCGAGCGGCAGCAGGAACTCGACGGGCGCTCCCGATGTCACCCAGGCCACCTTCATGCGCTCGTTGGCGTAGCGGCCCTTGAGGTAGTGCGAGGCGATGAGCTCCTTGAGGCGCGGCGAGCTACCGAGCGGCGGCCCGAGGTGCTCGTGCTTCCAGGTGCCTGGTTGACGCAACCGTCGGGACGAGCGCAGCCGCTCGACGCGCAGCGCGGCGCGGCCCAAAAGGTCCACGTACAAGTGATACTGCAGCCTTCCGAGCACGCTCATGACACCGTCTCCAGCAGGGCTTCGATCTGGGTAACGGCCTGGCGGGGCAGCGGATCTGAGAGCTCCACCTCCACCACGGCCGAGCGCACCCCCAGCCGGTCGAGCGACTTGCGGAGCAGCGGCAGGTAGAACTGCTCGGGCTCGCAGAATTTCACGTGGAAGAACAGGACCGCGCGCGCGCCCGCGTCGGTGACCAGCTTTTCCAGGTGGCGCGCTCGGGCCTCGACCGGGCGGCCGCGCGTCGAGTCGGGGGGACCGCCCAGCAGGCGTTCGGCCATGCGCCGCCTGGGCTTGCTGCTGCGACCGGCCGGGTAGATCCGCCGTCCCAGGCAAATCGTGTCGTCGGCCGCCACCAGGGCGCCCGCTTGCGAAAGCGCGTCCAGCACCTCCATGGGCTCGGGCACGACGCCCGAGAGCACGACGGGCACACCCGAAATCGCATCGTCTTTCGCGCCGTCCAGCCACTGTTGTGCAAGCGCGGCAAAGTCCTCGGCGGGCAGGTACTCGCGCGTGCGGCACAGCCGATAGAAGTCCCGGTTGGAAAGCGGCAGCCGGCCTCGCTGCTGCCAGAGCTGGGCGAGCAGCGCGTCGGCGGCCTCCTCGCGCACCACCGCGGCCATCAGCTCGTCGTCGCTGGGTCGAACGCCGTTGAGCTCCTGCAAACGACGGTCCAGTGCGCCGATCTCCTCGGTCAGAAAGGTCTCGGCCTCGGGGCCCTCGCCCCGCGGCAGGTACAGGGTCAGAACCGGCTGCTGGGGCCGGACGAAGTCCAACAGCGCACTGCCCAGCCCCTGGAGCGAATCGCAACCATGCGGCACCAGCACCACGTCGGCCACGCCGAGCCCGCCCGAGGCCAAAAAGGACAGCCCCGCCCGCACGATGGAGCAGGTGTAGTTCTGCAGGTGCGTCTCCCCGAGGGCCACCTCGCGCCCTGGCGGCCCCCACACCTCCACGGGCAACAGGCCGAAGGCGCGCAGCAGGGCGCGCGGGTAGTGGATGGGGAACACCGCCGCGATCTGCCCCCCGCCCTCGCGATGCTTGTCGATGACCTCACCGCGCCGCGGCACCCGGAGCTCGGAGCCTTGCTCGTCCGCCATGGGCGGTAGCGTAGTGAGGTTGCGACCGAACGACAATTCGCCCTTGCCAGGGCCACGGCTCAGCTGCTCGTCCGCCGATGGGTCAACGACGCCTGGCCGAGAGCGACGCCTGGCCGAGAAGGAATAGTGGGACTATTTCCATCGCCCGCTCGGCGCAGCCTCGTCTCGCCGCGTGGCCCCCGCGCCGCCGTTCGTGGTACCGTATCCAACGTGTGGGTGCGCAGCGCAGCCATTCGACCGATTCCGTCCTACGCCGAGGTGCCCGCGGTGGCCTTGATGGACGTGGAGGACTGGCTGACGGACGAGGAAGGCGATGCCGAGCGCCGTCTCGCTGATGCCTTCGAGCGGTTCGAGGGCACGCAGCCCGAGCTGGCGGACCGGGTCGGCGATGCGCTGGGCAAGACCGACGACGAGGTGGCACTGGCGCTGGGCTATTTCCTCACGGTGGCCGTGTGGCTGGGCTTCGACCAGGCCTTCGGCGCCCGCGTTGGCCGACTCGGCAACGGCGACATCGCCGGGGTGGAG
Source organism: uncultured Polyangiaceae bacterium (assembly GCA_964441055.1). Taxonomy (GTDB): domain Bacteria; phylum Myxococcota_A; class Polyangia; order Polyangiales; family Polyangiaceae; genus JACQWT01. Next base: position 15,371 of record CAYTYV010000055.1, read on the forward strand.
GAGTCGCTGGCGCTGGACGAGCAGCTCCGGGGCAGCGACCCAGACGAGGCCGTGGACTCCGACGATGTGGTGGCCATGGAGCAGCCGCACCTGCTCGCATTCGTCCACGAGCACCTGGAAGCCGCGCTGGAGACGCACGCCGTAGAGGCCGACCTGGACGGCATCCATGCCGTGTATCGCCTGATCCTGATCGAGGTGCTCGCGCTGAGCTACGCGGTGGACCCGCCCAAGGACTTCGTGGGCACGAGCAACGAGATCTGCGCGTAGCCTGAATTGTTCAATCGCACCAGCCGTGCAGGAAACCGCGCTGGCGGGCGGGCTCGAGGTATACCCACGCCTCGCTGTGCTCGTGCCGATGCTTGCGCTCGCTGCCCGCGCGTAGCCCGACGCGGAAGTAGTCGCGACAGACCGGCTTGGCCGTCCACCATTCAACGCCATCGATGCGCGTGACGAAGCGCAGCCGCTCGATCGAGTACAGCCGCCCCTCGGCCGAGAGCAGCCCCCCGTGCTCGACGGGCCCCACCCACAGGGGCGCGGGCAGCAAGCGGGTCGGCTCGGGCAGCCACAAGGGCGATCGCTCGGCGAGGCGCAAGGCCGCAGGCTCGCCCGAGGCGCGCCGCCCCGTTCGGAGCGAGGCGGGCTCGAGGGGCACGAGCCGGGACTGCGCCTCGGGGCGATGGCTGTCCTGCCTGCGAAGCACGCCCACGCGACCGCGGCCCAGCCAGGCCTCGAGCTCAGCGAGCAGGGTTGGCAGGGCCTCGGGGCTCGGGCCCGATCGGTGCAGCAAATCGAGCTGGCTGCGGGGGGCAGGGCTCAGCAGCTCGCAGCGGAGCTTTACCGAGACCACGGGCGCGCCGAGCTCGCAGCGCTCCAGCCTTGCTCGCAGCGGGCGCAGCAAGTCCTCGGCTCGACTCAAGGCGACGGGCAGCTCGAGGGCGAGCCGGGCCGCCGTCCCCTCCGCGCCGCGAAGCTCCGCCATGGATCGGTCGTAGCCGAGCTCGAGCACCAGCCGACTGCAGGCTTCGCCGCGGGCCCGGAGCCGAGCGCTGGCGCGAGCGACCAGGCCGCGCAGCACGAAGAGCAGGGGCTCGGTGCCGCAGAGCTCCTCGTCGAAGCTCACCTGCTCGTCCACCTGCCGCGGCGGCTGGTAGGGCACGAGGGGCTGCTCGTCGCGTCCGTCGATGAAAGCCAGCAGATCCGGGGCTCCAGGGCCGAGCCGATGTCCGAGCTGGGCGCGGTCGAGCCGGGCCAGATCGCCGATGTGCAGCAGACCCAGCTTGCCCAGCCAGCCGGCCGTCTCGGGCTCGAGCGGCAGTGCGGCAACGGGCAGCTCGGCCAAGACGCGCGCTGCCTCGCCGCTCGGCACCACGCCCCCGGCTCGTCCGGCTCGTCCGGCTCGTCCCCAGCGCGCCACGGCCTGGGCGATGCGTAGCCCCTCGGCCGTGGCCACGCGCACGCGATGCCCGAGCGCCCCGACGCGCTCGCCCAGCTCCTCGCACAGCAGGTCCTCTCCCCCGATGTGCCGCCCGCAACCGCTCACGTCCAGCCATACCGTCTCGACTGGGCCAGCTCCCGCGCCGCCGGGGTAGCTGGCAAAGCCTGGCGGAGCGCGGCTGGAGCGGGCCTCGAGCTTGGTGGCCGCCGTGGTGCCGAAGGCCAGGGCGAGCTCGGCCACGTCCCCGAGGGCATGCGCGATCTCGTGCCAGGAAAGGCGCACCACGCGAAGCTTGCCGACAAAGGCCGCCGCCTCGGACACGCTCTGCCCAGGCCGCACGCCGTAGCGCCAGGCCTGCTCGTCCACGGCCGCGAGCAGCGACGAGCCAGGCGGGTCGTTTCGGGCTGCACCAGCCGAGCCGTCGTCGACGATCACGGCAAGGGGACCGAGCGTGCGGCGGACATGGGCCGCGCGCCCTCGAGCCAGCTCACAGGCCAGATCGGGCAGCACAATCGCCGCGAAGCGCTTGGCGGGCAGGCCGGACGAGGACATGCATCCTCAGCCCTTCCCGCCTCCGACCAGCCCAGGCAGCGCGGCCGCGGCGCGCCGCTCGCGGAGCGAGATCGTCTGCGGCGCGCGGATGCGGCCATGGCGATCCTTGGCGATGCCCACGCTCAAGTGCGCGGGGCTCGAGCGGCCCAGCTCGACGCGCAGCGCCACGGGCAGCGCCTCCGCGCAGACCTGACGGGTGCTGCTCAGCAGCAAAACGGTGGACTCGCCGCCCTCCACGGCCAGCCCTAGCCTGCGGACCGCCGTACTCCAGCGCGTGGAGGCTCGGGCGCAGCCGGCTCCTGGCACGCCGCAGCGATCGATCACCACCACGGCGAAGATCCCGCTAGTGGCCAGCCGCACGGCAATGCGCGCCACGGCCTCGGCCTTGGGGCGCACCACCAGCAAGCGATCCAGATCCACACCAGCCGAGGCCACGCCTGGAGCGAACAGGCTGGAGCCGGGATCGATCCAGGCGCACCAGCCGTCCCGAGCCCCCGACCCTGCGCGGCGCTCGGCCTCGCGCTGGGCCGAAGCACAGGCCCCGAGCGCCAGGCGGGTAGCCCGAGCGAGCCCATCCGGAGCGCTCAGCTCCACCACCGCCCCCTGGGGCAGCCCTCCATCGGGCAAGACCTCATCGATGGACGCGAGGCCGAGCGGCAGCGCCTTGGCGCGCGCCTCGAGGAGCGAGCCAGGGCGCAGCTTGGCAAGCGCATCGATCGACTGAAGGGGAGAAAGGCCCATCATAGCTTCCCGAACTACTGAACATAATATCAGTAGTTCGGGAACGAGGCAAGGCTTGGCTCGTCAGCGCAACTATACGAAACTGCACTGCTCGCAGATGGCTGTAGCCTCACCGCGCGCTCGGTGACGGCGTCCAACCGATGCTTTGCTCAGCGGCTTGCCAACCAGGCGTCCAGCAGGGCCTGCTGGTCGCCGCACCACAGCTGGCCGGGATGATCGCTACCGGGATAGGCCGAGTCGGGATCGCCAGGATCGGGCTCGCCGTCGTACATGGGGTGGTCCTTGAACAGCGGCAACGGCACCATGTAGGTGTAGCCGAACGACGAGACCAGCCGAACCACCCCCTCGGGGTTCGCGCCTGTTGACGACCAGGCGTCCTGCAGGTCCAGGTACTGCTCGTAGCGCACGCCACCGCGGTTCAAGGCCACGGCGTGCAGCTCGGCATCGTCGAGCAAGATCTCCCAAGTCGAGTAGTACTGGGTGAGCTTGCCAGTGAGCTCCACGTCGTCGAACAAGCTCAGGTAGTCCAGGTCCTGCTCCGCGCTGGTGGCGATGTAGACCTTGAGCCGCTGCTGATTGCCCGTTGCGGGGTCGGCCACGAAGAATGCCATGTTGCCCGATCCGTAGAGCTGGGGCTCGGCGGTGATGATGGCCCGCGATACGTGCACCCGCGCGTCGTGATACTCCGAGGAGGGAAGCTCGGTCTGCTCCACCAACAGCTCGATGGTGGCCTCCAAGGGCGGGGCCACGGCGCCGCTCCAGCCGGGCACCATGTCCTTGAGAGCCTGCATGGTGGCTGGCCCGATCCCCGGAAAGGCCGCCAGCGTCTCGAGGTGATCCCAGGGACGGTTGTCGAGGATCTTGTTGCGCGGCGACGTGGTGACCCCGCCGTCGGCGAGCTGCTGCTCGCTCGCCAGGTTGGCGATCTCGAGCGCCGTCGCCGCCTCGTCGTCGCCAAAGGGCACGCCATCGTAGGTGCCAGCCATGCCTTCGGGATTGGCCTCCATCTCGGCGCGCCACACCGAGGCGTAGTCGCGCAGCTGCGTCAGGGCCGCTGGGCCCACGTAGGAGACGGCCCCCATCTCGGCGACGCTCTGGTAGGGCGCATTGTCCACCAGGTTCTGGGCCGCCTTGGCGTTGAGCCCCACGGTGTCGTCCAGCTCCTCCAGGGTGGCCTGGTTCACGCCCCAGATGACCGCCTCGGCCTGCTCCACCGAGTAGACCACGCCCTCGACGGTCTCTCCCACCTCGCCGCCCGAGCCTCCCCCCGCGCCTTGCTCCATCGCGTAATCGCGGATCTGCTCGAGCGCGGCCGGGCCCACATAGGGAACGGCGTCGAGCTCGCCGATGCTGTCGAAGGCGTTGTCGTCCTCGGTCGGGTACTCCTCGTCTGGGCCGTTGCGATGCACGACGATGTTCTGCGCGGCGCGGCGGTTCAGGCCCACGTCGATGTCGAGCACCTCGAAGCTGGTCTCGGCGTCGTTGACGAAGTCCAGCACGGCGGCGGCCTCCGCATCCGAGAGCGTCACCGCTCCCTCGTTCTGGGCGAAGGACTGCTGCGAGCCCCCCTCCCCTTCCTGACAGCCACCGAACAGCAACGCTGCCCCTAGCACGCCCAGCAGCCCCACAGTGATGAGTCGCCAATGCATCACGCGAATCCTCCGCCACGAAACTTTCGCTGGCACGGCGCGCCGCGCCCCGCGCGCCAGCGGTACGGGCCCTAGGATACCAGAACGGCATGGCGATGGCCTCTCCCATCTCGCGCGATAGGGCAAAGCTGCCCCCGTCGTCCCGCACGGGCTATGCTCCCCAAAGCCAACATGGACGATGACGCACAACGGGCCCCGCCCAGCGACAAGCCGCCTCGAAAAAAGAAGCGACGGCGGGCTCTTTTCATCGCCCTCGGCGTGGTGGTGGCGGCGCTAGTCGTGGCCGGACTGCTCGGCTTTGAGCCGCTGGTGCGCCACCTGGTCGTGGAGCAGGCGCGCGAGCGCGGCATCGTGCTCACGCTGGGCGAGATACACCTGGGCTGGTCCAAGGTGCGGCTGGAGCGCTTTCGGTGCTCGCTAGTCGGCGTGGACGGCGTGTCGGCCGAGGTGGCCGAGCTCACGGTGCGCCACGACGGCCTCACCCCGACCAGCGTGGTGGCCCACGGCATCGACGTCTCGGTGCAGGGCTCGGCCGCTACCCTGGCGCTCGGGCTCGGCGAGTGGACCAAAAACCACCCGCAGCTCGTGCGCATCCCCGCGGGTGCGGACGGCGTCAACCTCCGCTGGCGCGCTCAGCCCTCGGCCGAGCCGTGGCTGCACATCACCGACGCGCTCGTGCAGCCCACCGAGGCGGGCGGACACCTGGTGGCGCTGCGCGCCGAGGTGGCGGGCATCGACGTGGGCAAGGTGGGCGCGAGCTGGGCAGGAGACTCGACCCACATCGCCTTCGGCTTCGGCGAGGAGGACCTGGGCGAGGCCCCCGTGCTGATCGACGTACAGCTCGGGCCGACGGAGCCGCAAGCCGAGATCACCTTGCGGCCCACGCCGCTCGCCGAGCTCGCGGCTCCGCTGGGCGTGGCGCTGCCCGTCGAGGGCGTCACGGCCTCGGGCTCGGCCGTGCTGCGCTTTGCCGAGGGGCTCGACCGGGGCGCGGTGGACGGCTCCATTCGGGCGACCTTCAAGGGCTACCGTCCACCAGCACCGCCCGAGCTCAAGAGCTTGGTCTTCGGCGACACCACCGAGCTCAAGACCGAGCTGGAGGTGTCCGCCGATCGGCGCACCATCCGACTGACGAGCACCGAGCTGCGGCACGGCACCCTGACGCTCGCGGGGCAGGGCCAGCTGGATCGTCACGCCGAGCACACCGCCATCGGGCTCGAGCTCGACGGAGAGCTGCGCTGCACCGACGTGGCGGGCGCGGCGGTCCAGTCGCGCTTGGGGCGCAAGCTAGGCGGGCTGCTCGGCGGCGTGACGCGCTGGATGGTGCACGGCAGCATTGCCATCGGGCTCAAGATCGAAGCGGACAGCCGCGATCTGAGCGCAGCCCGGGTGACCCCCAAGCTCGGCGTGGGCTGCGGCCTGGGACCGCGGGGTCGATAGCCGCCCTATGGACACGGTCCCGGAATCACGATCGACACGCTGTCGACGTACCAGCCAGCTCTGCGCTGGTGGCACAAGATCTCGAGCTCGTGGGACCCGTAGCGGAAGCCCACCTGGAAGTCCTCGGTCGCAAAGGGCGAGATGTCGACCGTGACCTGAGCCCAGGTCAGCTCGGTACCTGCACAGGTGTTGGCCTGGGTCTGCTCGTCCAGCGCGCACTGGACGCCATCGCAGGAGGGCGGACCGCCGCCACCGCCGTCGTAGTATCAGTTGACGTGGTAG
>CAYTYV010000056.1:0-21448 GCA_964441055.1 uncultured Polyangiaceae bacterium
GCGCCCACGGTGATCGACTTGTTCATCTGGCCGATGCTGCCAGTAATCCCGGCCATGCCGAGCTCCATGAACACGATGGGCGCGCCCATGACGGGAAAGCAGGGCCCTGCCGTGTTGAGGCTCACCACCTCCTTGAGCGTACCGGGCTCGTTGCCGTGACACTTCGACATGCACCCGCCGACCGTCAACACGATGGCGCCGCTGATCTTGGTGCGCAGGCAGGGATCGATGATCCCCTCGGCCACCGTGCCCATGGTGGGGTAAGGGATCGGCAAGGGGCTGGGCGCGGCAGGCGTGGTGCAGACGCTCACCGCCATGCCGGTCATCTGATGACCGGACTTCTTGGTGATGACGTCCATCTTGACGGCGGTGACCTTACCCATGAGCCAAGAATGGGGCAGAGCTCGGTCCGCTGCAAGGACAAGGCGAGGGGCGCGACGGGCAACGGTTGCCCGCCGAAATCGACTACAATGCTGGCCGATGCTCTCTGGCGTCATCAACGACCGCTTCGACATCGACCGCCTGGCAGGCGAGGGTGGCATGGGGGCGGTCTACCGCGCCTGGGATCGCAGCGAGGGCATGGTGGTCGCCCTCAAGGTGCTGCACATCCACTCGCGCGATCAGGTGGCGCGCTTTACGCGCGAGGCGCGGCTGCTGTCCGAGCTCGACCACCCGGGCATCGTGCGCTTCATCGGCGACGGCACCTTGCCCACGGGTGCGCCCTACCTGGTGATGGAGTGGCTCGAGGGCGAGAGCTTGTCCGAGCGGCTCAGGCGCGAGCTGCTGAGCGTGGGCGAGACGCTGCGCATGGCCCGAGGCGTGGCGGCCGCGCTGGCCGTGGCGCACGAGCGCGGCGTGGTGCACCGCGATCTCAAGCCAGGCAACGTGTTCCTGGTCGACCAGGCGCTCGAGCGCGTCAAGGTGGTCGACTTCGGCATCGCCCGCACCTCGGATCCCCAGCGGGCCTTGACCGCCACCGAGTCGATGCTGGGCACGCCCGGCTACATGGCGCCCGAGCAGGTGCGATCGAGCCGCGGGGCAAGCTCGAGCGCCGACGTCTACTCGCTGGGCTGCGTCATCTTCAAGTGCTTGACCGGGCGGACCCCCTTTGTGGGCGAGACGCCCATGGATTTGCTGCTGAGCGCCGCCGTGGACGAGGCCCCGACGCTCCGCAGCCTGCGCGCGGACGTGCCCGCCGAGCTGGAAGGGCTGGTCGTCGAGATGCTGGCCAGCGCGCCCGAGCGCCGTCCTCCGAATGGACAGGAGGCAAGCCGCCGCCTCGAGGCGTTGGCGGCCGGGTGGACCGCCAGCGGCAGGCCGTCGTGGCGCCCGCCCGCACCGACGGACGAGCCAGCAGCCGAGGCCAGGGCTGCGCCGCCCGCCGCAACGCCCGCCAGCGCTGAGCCCGCCCGCGCGGCGAGCCATCCCGAGCCGCTGCTCGCCCCTGCGCCTGCGACCGTCGCCCTACCGCCCCAGTCGCAAGCGCCTGGACTTGCCGCGGGGCCGGCCTCGGCCACGCCCTTTTCCCACGGTCCTGTTTCGGCCGCCTCGCTGTCCTATCCCCGCTCGGCTCCGCCGCCCGCCGCGCCAGCGCGGCGCAACCTGGGCCTGTGGCTCGTCGCGGCGGCCGTCGTGCTGCTCTCGGGCGCAGCCATCGTGGGCGCGGGAGCCCTGTTCTGGCTGAAGCCCGAGTCCCTGGCCGCCGTGCCAGCCGGAAGCGCCGCGCCCAGCGCGAGCGCGGCGCCCGCCTTTTGCGCCGCCGATTACTGCGAGCCGCTTCAGGTGCGCGACCCCAAGCGGGTCGAGGCGGTCGACGATCTGCTGACGACGGCGCGCGCGGCAGCCCGACGGCTCGAGCCCACCGCCCGCTTCAGCTCCATGATCGCCATGGGGGTCGTCGACGGGCGGCTGGACCTTACCCAGGCCTCGGGCGCTCAGTTCTCGTTTACGGGCGCTCGGACAGGCCAGAGCATCTCGGTGGTGATCAATCGACGCGGCCTCATGGCCCAGCGCTCGCCCGCCCGAGCCGCGCCCACGGCCGAGCCGGGCTGCAACGTCGAGACGGTCTGGCGCAACGCGGTCAAGGCCGGGCTCGACCGACAGGCCTCGATCAACGTCTCCTACAGCAACGAGTCGCGCGCGGGCGTCAAGCGGCGGGTGTGGATCATCCACTCGCCAAGCGGCGGCGGCTCCTACGTGCTGCGCGGCGAGGACGGCAAGCTCACGAGCAAGCCCTAGCGGCCGCTATTTCTCGTACAGCTGCACGCCCACGGGGCCTTGGCCTGCCGTCACGCGCACCACCAGGTTCATCGGGGTGGGCATGAAGGGCGCGCCCTGGAAGCAGTTGGGCTTGCCGCCCAGCACGGCCTGGGAGCCCTGGGTCTGGTCCTCGGCAACCGGCGGGGCATTGGGGATGGGCGGCACGAACTTCACGTCGAGGTTCTGCACGCCTGGTCCGCCCGCGCCCACCACGGTGTAGCAGCGGCCCGGCTGGAGCTGCACCTGCATCTCCATGCACTGCCCCGGGCTGAAGTTGCCGTAGATGGCCGGGCCTACCGCGCGCGCGCCCGCGGGCACGTGCTGCGCCACCAGTGGCGCGATCATCGGCTGCGCCACGGAGGCGTCGGTGGTGGTGGCCTGCCCGCAGCCCTGCGGCGGCGGAGGCGGAGGGGCGCCGCCCACGCAAGCCTGACCGTTCCAGGTCTGCCCTGGCGGGCATTGCGGCGGGGCGCCCACGCAGGCCTGACCGTTCCAGCTCTGCCCTGGCGGGCATTGCGGCGCGCCGCCCACGCAGGCCTGGCCGTTCCAGCTCTGCCCTGGCGGGCATTGTGGACCCGCTGGCGCGCAGAATTGGCCGTTCCACATCTGGCCAGGCGGGCATTGCGGGGCCTGGCCCACGCAGTACTGGCCGTTCCAGACCTGCCCTTGGGGGCAGCGGTTTTCGGCCGGGCAACCGGTGAGCACAGCGGCACCGACGAGGGCGAGCGAGGCTGAGGCCAGTTTCGACATTGCAATACCTCCAGAGCTGCGGGGGCGGGCTCAAGCGATCCGTCTGACCGCGGCAGCGGACGCCATGCACGCAACGTCCCCAGGTGGCTCCTGCTTACACCAGCCGCCCGAGCCCGCCAAGAGCCGCCGTGGGGTTTTCCGGACGACAATTGGCGACTACGGTGGCCGCGTCCGCGCCCTGCCGAGCCAGTGAACGCCCCATGATGCACACCTACCCGCCCTGCTTGCCGTGCCTGCTCAAGCTCGCCCAGCTCACCATGGATCGGCTGGGCACCGAGGCTGCGGTTCAGCTGCGCGTCAGCCGATCGGTGATGCAGATCCTGGCCGAGGCCGACTACGGCACCGCGCCCCCGCTCATCGCGCGGCAGGTCTTCGCGGCGGTCGGGCAAGAGCTCGAAAGCCCCGATCCCTTTGCAGAGATCAAGCGGCGCACCAACCAGCAGGTCCTCGAGCTATTGCCCGCGCTGCGCGAGCGCATCCGCCAAAGCGACGACCCCTTTCGCACGGCGGCCAAGCTGGCGCTCGGCGGCAACATCATCGACTTCGGCGTACCGCGCCCCTTTGCGCTCGAGCCCACCATCGACGAGCTGCTGCGGAGCGAGCCCAAGGTGGACGAGATCGATCGCTTGCGCGAGCGCGCGTCCGCGGCCAAGCGGGTGCTCTACCTCGCCGACAACGCTGGGGAGATCGCCTTCGACCGATTGCTCATCGAGCAGCTCGGCGCGCCCGAGCGCGTGACCGTGGCGGTGCGCGGCGGCCCCGCGCTCAACGACGCCCTCAGGGCCGATGCCGAGCAGGTCGGCCTCGGCGATCTGGCGCGCGTCATCGACTCCGGTCTGGCCCTGGCGGGCACGGACGTCGACCGATCGAGCGCAGAGCTTCAGCAGGCCGTTTCACGGGCGGATCTCGTGATCGTCAAGGGGCAGGGCAACTTCGAGACCCTGCACGACGACGATCGCTATCCCACCTTCTTCCTGTTCATGGTCAAGTGCGCGGTGGTCGCCTCGTTCACGGGCCTCGCCGAGGGATCGGCCGTGGTGGCCTCGCGCTCTGCGCTCGCCCAAGGCTTCAGCGCTTGACGCGATTGCGTATGCAGCTGACCGCGTCGTGGTCTACGCGAAAGACGCGATCGTACGGTGCCCAGGCATCGTTGCCTTTGAAGTACTCCGATTCGAGGCGCACCTTGTACTGCAGCGGCGTGGAGCTCTCGGTGCCGACGATGAGCCTGGCGCGGAGCTTGTACTGCTCGGGATAGCCGTAGTCCTTCACCTTCCAGGTCGTCTTCAGATACCCCGACTTGCCGTCCAGGGTCTCCAGGTCGGGGTAGGCGTCGCTGACGCAGGAGACCACCTTCTTCCAGGCGTCGTCATGCTCGTAGCTGCTCGCCACGTCCACCTTGAGCCACTTGTTGGCCACGTCGTAGACCACGGTCTCGTCGAATGACAGATCCCGCGGCACTTTGATCTTCAGCGTGCGGCTTCCCAGGCGACCATCGACGTCGGAGCTCTTGCAGAAGTAGCCGGGCGGGCCGCAGACCTCGAGCTGGTAGGTATTCTCGGACTCCGGCAGCGCCACCTCGGTCACGCCGTGGCCCACTTCCTGACCGTCCAGCTTGATGGTGGCCTCGGTGGGATCGGGAATGACCTTGATCGTCGTCCCACAACCGGCCACCAGCACCAGGCCAGCGGCGCCGAACAGGCAACTCAACCTCTGAAGCGTCATGCTGTCTTCTCCCGTGTCTTTGCTCTGGGCCAATCGGTCTTCGCGTCGCCCGTTCCGGCTAGAGCAGGGTGGTTCGGCTCAGGCGCGCGCTCCGACGACGGCGACGATGTGCTCCTCCATCTGCTTGACCTGGCCCTGAATCTCCGCGGGCGTCTCCTGGCCGAACAGATAGGCGCAGGTGGTGTAGCTTCGCGCCGTGCCGTCGAAGGAAAAGGCCAGCTGGTGCTCGTACTCACCCTTGGGGCTGGCCGAAGCGCCCGATATCTGCTCCAACGGCATCACCAGCGTGTCGCAGACCTCGCCGTCATCGTCAACGCCGAGGTGGACGAGCTCGTTGCCGCGCAGGGCGAGGTAGACCACCACTGCCTTGTATCGCACCTTGACGATGCCGATCAGGTTGAGGATGTTCATCCACCACGATCCGGTTCCGCCTTGGGCGTGAGCCGGGTGGCAGGAGCACACCGCCTCAACCTGTCCGAGCGCCTGGGCGACAACCGGGAAGTGCTGCTCGATCATTCCGTCCTCCTTTGTTGGGCGGGTAATCCTACCAAACTCCGAGCGGTGGGAGCTATCGTCCAGGAGATCCACTGCCCGCCACGGGCTCTGTCGCCGCCATCGTCGTCATGCTCCAGGTCTACCGCTCAAACCGCATGGAGAGCCTGGTCGAGGCTTTGGCGGCCGCGCTCGACCAGGCGCCGCTCGGCGACCCCATGAGCCCCGAGCTGGTGGTGGTGCCCAGCCGCGGCATGGAGCGATGGCTCACGCAGCGGCTCGCGCAGCGACTCGGCGCGGGCCGAGCGGCGGACGCTGCGGCCGAGCCGAGCGGCGGCGTGTGCGCCAACGTGCGCTACCCCTTTCCCGCTGCGGTCGTCAGGCTCGTGCTCGCCTCCTGCCTGGGCGTCGATCCCGAGGCCCCCGACCCTTGGGCGCCGAATCGCCTGGTCTGGAGCCTGCTCGAGCTGTTGCCGCGACATCTCGCTCGAGCCGAGCGCGAAGACTCCCCGCTCAAGGACTACCTCGGCCGCGCGGACGAACCGGTCGACCGACGGCAGTACGCCCTGGCATATCGGCTGGCCGAGCTGTTCGATCGCTACGCCCTGTACCGCCCAACCATGGCGCTCGCTTGGACTGGGGGTGAGCCCGCAGGACCGAGGGCCAAGGGCCTGCTCGAGCCCGCCCACCGCTGGCAGCCGCGGCTCTGGAAGGCCCTCGCCGAGCAGGTCTCGGCGCCCACTCTGGCAGCTCGCTTCGCCCGAGCGATCGAGCTGCTGCGGACTGGCTTGCCCGACGGCCACAGGCCTTTCGAGCGCGTGAGCTTTTTCGGTCTGAGCGCGCTTCCCCCCGCCTATTTGGCACTGCTCTCCGCCCTGTCGGCCTCCGCTGCCGTGTCGCTCTATCTGTTGTGCCCGTCGCACCGCTACTGGGGGTTGGTGCGCGAAAAGCGCGAGACCCTCGGCTCCACGGCCGAGCCCGTCGATCCGGCCGCCCTGGCGCTCGACCACGGCAACCCCCTGCTCGACTCGCTCGGGCGGCTGGGCCGCGACTTCCAGTGCGTGCTCGAGGGCCAGCACGCCGACGGCTACGACGATGGCGGCGACGAGCTGTTCGTCGATCCGGCTGCTGCCGCCGCTCGGCATGGGCGCGAGCCCACCATGCTCGAGCTCGTGCAATCGGATATCCTGCAGCTGCGCCATCGCAGCGCATCGAACAGCTCCAATGACGAGCGACGGCCCGCGGCCGCGCGCGTGGCGCCCAGCGATCGCTCGATCCAAGTGCACGTCTGTCACGGGCTGACCCGCCAGGTGGAGGTGCTGCGCGAGGCGATCCTGCATCTGCTCGACGCCGATCCGACACTGGGCCCTGGCGACGTTCTGGTGATGTCGCCCTGCATCGAGGCCTTCGCGCCCGTGGTCTCGGCGGTCTTCTCGGACGGGCGCGGCGAGCCGACGAGCGGGCGCGCCGTCGGGCGGGACGGGCGCTGGGGCGTCGCTGGCGCACCGCGGATCCCCTTTCACCTGGCCGACCGCAGCTTGCGCGATCAAAACCCGGTGGCCGCCGCCCTGATGAAGGTGCTGGAGCTCGCCGAAGGGCGCGTCGAGGCTTCGGCCGTGGTCGATCTACTCGGGGTCGAGCCCGTGCGGCGCCGCTTCGACCTGCGCGCCGCTGATCTGCCGCCGATCCAGTCGTGGGTGCGCCAGAGCGGGATCCGCTGGGGCATTGACGGCCCCCATCGCGCCACCCACGAGCAGCCGCCCGACTCGGCCAATACTTGGCGCTTCGGGCTGGACCGACTGATGTTGGGCGTGGCCATGGCCGATGAGGACGACCGCAGCTTTGCGGACATCGTCCCCTTCGACGACATGGAGGGCGACAGCGTCGAGCTGTTGGGCCGCTTTGCTGAGCTATGCGAGGTGCTCTTTGCCGAGCTCGGCCGCCTACGCGCGCCGCGCCCCATCGCCGCCTGGACCGAGGACCTGAGCGCCACCGTTGACGCCCTGACGCAGACGACAGACGAGAGCGCCTGGCTCACCGCCCAGGTTCGCACCGTGCTCGACGAGCTAGGCGAGCAGGCCCGCCTCCAAGGGGCGGCCTCGGGCGAGGAGCGCCGCTTCGACCGACCGGTCGAGCCCGAGGTGGTGCGGGCACTGCTCGACGGCGCGCTGAGCACGGGACGCGGCGCGGTGGGCTACCCGACGGGCGCGCTGACCTTTTGCGCGCTCGCTCCCATGCGATCGATCCCGCACCGCGTGGTGTGCCTGCTGGGCATGGACGACGAGTCCTTTCCCCGCAACCCGAGCGCGCCCGCCTTCGATTGGATGGCCAGCCAGCCCCAGATAGGAGACCGCAACGCGCGCGACGAGGATCGCTTCCTGTTTCTGGAGGCCCTGCTGGCGGCGCGCGACCACCTGATCATCACCTATGCAGGCCGCGACGAGCACCGCAACGATCCGCGGCCCGCCGCCGTGCCCGTCATCGAGCTGCTCGACGCCATCGACGCCTCCTTCTTGCCCGCGGACGGACAGGAGCGCGCCCGCGAGCGCGTGGTGCGCGAGCATCCCCTGCAGGCCTTCAGCCCGCGGAGCTTTGCCGCGGACGAGCCGTGGAGCTACGACCGGAGGCTGCTCGAGGGCGCCCGCTGCCTGCTCGGGCCGCGACCGGAGGCCCCGCCGTTTTTCGAGGCGCCGCTGCCTGAGCCCGAGGCCGCGCCCTCCGCAGCGCCCGTGCTGGAGCTGGGCGAGCTCACCGCTTTTGTCGAGCACCCGACCCGCTACCTGCTGAGGCACGGGCTGGGCCTGTTCCTCGAGGAGGAGGTGGCCGGGCTGGCCGATCGCGAGCCGGTCGAGCTGGATCGGCTGGAGCAATGGCGCATCGGCCAGGACTTGCTGACCGCGCGCCTCGAGGGCCGCGACGAAGCCGCCTGGCGAGCCGCGGAGATAGCCCGCGGCCGCCTGCCGCTGGGCACGCCTGGCGCCTGCCGCCTCGAGGACATCGAGAACGCGGTGGACGCGCTCTTGAAGCAGGCTCGAGCCGCGCAGCAGGACGAGCCGCGCGAGCTCGCAATCGACCTCGACCTCGAGGCCTGCCGACTGGTCGGCACGGTGGGCGCGGTATACGGTCCGCGCCAGGTCGCGCTCCGGATCGGCGCCATCAGGCCGCAGGATCAGCTCGGCGCTTGGCTGCGGCTCCTCGCGCTTTGCGCGGCGGAGCCGGAGACTGCCTTCGAGACCATCGCCGCGGGCGTCAGCTCCTCGGGCCAGCCCGACCTGCAGGTCTTCGGCCCCTTCGACGGCGAGCCCGCCGAGCGCTGTCAAAGGGCGCGCGCCCACCTCGAAGCGCTCGTTCGGCTCTACCGCCGCGGGCAGCGCGAGCCCCTGCCCCTGTTCGCGCAAACCTCGCATGTTTATGCCACCGCTCTTCGCAAAGACCCCGCCGACCTTCGCGCCGCGCGCAGCCGCGCTCGCGGTAGGTGGCAGCAGGAGATGGGCCCTGTCAAACCAGAGCGCGACGACCGCTACCTGGCGCAGGTCTACGGAGCCAAGTGCCCCTTCGAGACCATGGCCGATGGCTCGGACTTCGCCGAGCTGGCAGTGGCGCTCTGGAGGCCGCTGCTCGCTGCCCAGCAGCCTGCTCGCCGCAGCCGGAGGACGACGCGATGAGCGCGCCCGACCGCAGCCGCCCGCCCGCGGTCGATTCCGCCATTCCGCTGTCGCGCGGCATCGCGCTCCTGGAGGCGAGCGCGGGCACGGGCAAGACCTACTGCATCACCAACCTGGTGGTCCGACTGATCGCCGAGCAGGGCGTGCCCATCGACCGGATCCTGGTGGTGACCTTCACCCGCGCCGCCACGGCCGAGCTGCGCGAGCGCACGCGCCGCAGGCTAGGGCAGGCCGTGGCAGCCCTCGAGCGAGCGAGCCGCCAGCCGGACTGGCAGCCCGAGCCCGCCGAGGACGAGCTGATCGGCCGCTTGGTGGCCGAGTCGCGCGCGGCCGGGCCCGAGACGGTCGACGAGTGGCTCCGCAGGCTGCGAGCGGCGCGCGAGCGATTCGACGAGGCCCCCATCTCCACCATCCACGGCTTCTGCCAGCGCACCTTGCTCCACAGCGCCCTGGAAAGCCGCGCCGACTTCGATGCCGAGCTGGTCCAGGATCTGTCGGAGCTGCTCGAGGAGCTGGTCGACGACTTTTCCGCGGTAGAGCTGCGACGCGCCCCAGCGGGCTGGCTTCGTCAGCTCAGCCGGGCGCGCATCGATCGCGCCGATCTACTGGACCTCGCCAAGGCCATCGAGGCCGATCGCGATGCGCGGCTCTTGCCCGAGCTGCCGACCGAGGCCGATCCAGTGGCCCTGTGGCGGGCTGCCGCGGACGACTTCGTCCAAGCCTGGCAGCGCAGTCGCGACCAGGCTGTCGACCTGCTCGTGCAGGCCGCCAAGGATGGGGCATTCGCGAACCGCAAGACGTACAACAGCCGCCAGCCAAACACGAGGGCCGCCGAGCTCGACCAGTGGCTGGCCGGGCAAACCGACCCAGCCGCGCATCTGTCCGAGGTGGCGGATTCGGTGACGTACTTCGCCGCCGATCGCATCTCGGGCGAGCTGGCTCGTGGTGCGGCGCCGCTCGTCCACCCCGTGTTCGACGCGGCCCGCCGCTTTGCCTCCGAGAGCGCCGAGGCCTTCAAGCTCGGCTTCGCACGCCAGGCCAGGCGCGAGCTCGTCCGCCGCAAGCGCGCGCGCAACAGCCAGTCCTTCCAGGACCTGCTCTACCTCGTGCGCGACGGCCTGGAGCGCGCCCCCACGCGCGGGGCGCTGCGCGAGAGCATTCGCGCGCGCTACCAGGCCGCGCTCATCGACGAGTTCCAGGACACCGATCCCGTGCAGTGGGCGATTTTCCGCGAGGTCTTCGCCGAGCACGGCTGGCTGTACCTCATCGGCGATCCCAAGCAGGCCATCTACGCCTTCCGCGGGGCCGACGTGTTCACCTACCTCGCCGCCCGAGCCGAGGCGCGCGGTCGGGTGCACACGCTGGGGGTAAACTGGCGCGCCGACGGGCGCTACCTCGCCGCGCTCCACCACCTCTTTGGCCAGCGAGGCGGCTTTGGCGAGAGCGGCATCGAATACGTGCCCGTGCGCGCCGCCCCACAGCACGCCACCGATCGGCTGCGCTGGTCGGACGGCGCGCGGCCGCCGCTTCAGATCCGCTTTTTCGATCGACGCTTCGCCTCGGCCCATGGCTGGAGCGGAAAGCGAAAGAATAACCCCTGCGCGCTGGTGACCAAGGGCTGGCTGGAGCACTGGCTTCCCGCGTGGGTGGCCGCCGACATCGTCGCGCTGCTCGACTCGGGCGCCACGCTCCAGAGCGGGCCCGACGAGCCCGAGCGCCCGCTCGGTCCTGGCGACATCGCCGTGCTCGTTCGCAAGCACAGCCAGGCGAGCCGCGTGCAACAAGCGCTCGCGCGCTGCGGCCTGCCCGCGGTCGTCTCGGCTTCTGGCAGCGTGCTGGCCAGCGCCGAGGCCGAGGCCCTGCAGCGGCTGCTCGAGGCCTTGCTGCAGCCCGCGGCCGAGCGGCCGATCCGCGCGGCGCTGAGCTCGAAGCTGGTGGCTGTCCGAGCGGTGGCCCTGGCCACTATGGACGAGCCCGAGTGGAACGACTGGGTGGCGCGGCTGAGTAGCTGGAGCCGGATCTGGCGCGAGCGCGGCGTTGCGGCTGCGCTTCGACAGATCTCGGCCGAGCTATCGCTGCCCGCGCGCTTGCTCGGGCACGCTGACGGTGAGCGCGCCATGACCAACCTGCTGCACCTCGGCGAGCTGCTGCACGCCGCCGAAAGCCGCGAGCAGCTCGGGCCAGCAGCGCTGGCCGCCTGGCTGCGCGAAAAGCGGGGCGACGATACGGACGGGGCGGGCGGGCTCGATCGGGAGGAAGCGGAGCTGCGGCTCGAAAGCGACGCCGAGGCCGTCCAGATCGTCACCATCCACCGAAGCAAGGGCCTGGAGTACCCGGTCGTTTTCTGCCCCTACCTGTGGGACGGCGCGCTGCTGCAAAAGCGGGACATACGGCACCTGCGCTTCCACGACCCGGCTAGAGACCACGCCCGCTCGCTGGACCTCGGGCTTGGCGGGAAAGCCCAGCCCAAGGCGAGCCACCTCAGCCGCGCCGAGCGCGAGCGGCAATGCGAGAACCTGCGGCTCGCCTACGTGGCGCTCACGCGCGCCCGCCACCGCGCGGTGCTGTACTGGGGCCCAGTCCACGACGCCGCCACCTCGCCGCTCGGCAGCCTGCTACACAGCGGCGCGCCTCCCGAAACCGAGGTCGACCGCTTGGCCGCCACTGCCGAACGGCTGCCTGGACGAACCGACCGACAGCTCTGGGACGAGCTCTGCGAGCTTGCCCATCGCTCGCGCGGCACCATCGAGCTGACGCGCATCCAGGCGCCCGAGCCGCGCTCGTGGCAGCCGCCCGACCGCGCCCAAACCACCCTGGCCGCGCGGCGCTTCTCTCGCCAGCGGCTTAGCCGCGGCTGGCGCAGCAGCAGCTTCTCCGCCCTGGTCAGCGGCCGCCGAGAGCCGGCCGAACAGGGCAGCCCCGAGGCCGAGGGCCGCGATCCGCACGTCGACGAGGGGGCGCGCCCGAGCTTGGCCGCCTTGGCCCAAACGGCCGAGCTGGTGCCGCTATGCGCCTTTCCGCGCGGCGCAGAGGCCGGAACCTTCCTGCATCGCGTGCTCGAGCTGTGCGACTTTGCCCTGGCCGAGCAGCCCGAGCGGCTGCGCGAGCTGGTGGGCGAGCAGCTGCGCCAGCACCGCATTGCCGCCACCTGGCAGGAGGCGCTTTGCGCCGCGCTCCGCGCCGTGCTGCATACCCCGCTAGGACAAGCCGCGGACGAGGCCTCCCTCGCCCACATCGCCCGCGCCGACCGCCTCGACGAGCTCGGCTTCGCCTTGCCCGTTCAAGAGGGCAACGAGGCCCGGGGCGCTCGGCACGGCCTCAGCGCCGCGGCCCTGGCAAACGTCTTCGCTCGCCACCGCGACCCCGACGGTCCGCTCGACGAGCCCTACCTCGCCGAGCTCGGTGCCCTACCCGTCGAGCCGCCGCTCCGCGGCTTTCTAAATGGCAGCATCGACCTGGTCTTTCGCCACCGCTCGGGCGGCCGATTGCGCTGGTTCCTCGTCGACTATAAATCGAACTGGCTCGGCGAGCCGTCGAACGAGCGCTCGACGGTGTACCATTACCACCAACGGGCCATGACCGAGGCCATGGCCGCTCACCATTACTATCTCCAGTATCACCTCTATACCGTGGCGCTGCACCGCTATTTGAAATGGCGGCTGCCGCACGATTACGACTACGAGCGCGACTTCGGCGGCGTGTTCTATCTATTTCTGCGGGGGATGATCGGCGCGGACGCGCCCCGCGACGCCGAGGGCCGCCCTTTGGGGGTGTTCTTCGACCGGCCCCCTAGCGCGCTCGTCTACGGGCTGGACGAGCTATTGCGCGGCTCGAGCGAGACCGCGCGCTCTGGCGGAGCGACAAAGCCATGAGCCGCGACAACGAGCTCGCCATCACGCCCTTCGTCGAGGCGGGCATCGTGCTCGCGGCCGATGCGCGCATCGCCGCCGCGCTGTGCCGACTGGGGGGCGAGAGCAAGCCCGAGCTCCTGCTGGCGGCGGCGCTGGCCGCGCGCGCGCCGCGGCACGGCCACGTGTGCGTGGACCTCGGACGGGTGGCCGAAGAGCTCGCGGCCGAGCCTGGCGAGCTCGATGCCGCTTTGAACGGACCCGTGGGCGAGGCGCCCGAAGCCGCTCGTATCGAGCTTCTCTGGCCCGCGCTCGACGCCTGGCTTTGTCGCCTGCGCCAGAGCGCAATCGCACGCGAGCCCGCGGACGAGCACGTGGCCCCGCTGGTGCTTGACCAAAGCCGCCTCTACCTCGATCGCTACTGGCGCTACGAGCAGCGCCTGGCCGCCGAGCTCGACCGCCGCGCCCGTCAGCGCCGCACCGACGTCGACCCGGACGCGTTGGCCCAGGGGCTCGCCGCGCTCTTTGCGGAGCGCAACCTCGCCAGCAGCAGCCCAAGCCCCGATCGCCAGATGCTCGGCGCGGCCATGGCCGTGCTGCGCGGGCTGGCGATCATCACGGGCGGGCCGGGCACGGGCAAGACCACCACCGTGAAGAAGATCGTGGCGCTACTGTTGGCCCA
Organism: uncultured Polyangiaceae bacterium; assembly: GCA_964441055.1. GTDB lineage: Bacteria > Myxococcota_A > Polyangia > Polyangiales > Polyangiaceae > JACQWT01. Next base: position 13,419 of record CAYTYV010000056.1, read on the forward strand.
AGCAAGCGCCGACTCGGCCGCGCTCCGTCGCGCTCGCCCCGGTCGCGCTCGCCAACGCGGCTCGAGCTTTCGCGTGGCCCTGGCCGCGCCCACGGGCAAGGCCGCGGCGCGCCTTCAGGAGTCGATTCGCGAGGATCTCGACAAGCTGCCCGTGAGCGACGAGATACGGCAGGTGCTGGCGGCGCTGCCGTCATTCACCCTGCACCGACTGCTCGGCGCCCGCGGGGCGGGCTCGACGCGCTTTCGCTACTGCGCCCAGCGTCCCCTGCCCTATGACCTCGTGGTGGTGGACGAGGCCTCGATGGTGTCGCTCGCCATGATGGCCAAGCTGGTCGAGGCCGTGCCCGCTAGCGCGCGCCTGGTGCTGCTCGGCGATGGCGACCAGCTCGCCTCGGTCGAGGCGGGCGCGGTGCTGGGCGACATCTGCCATCGGGCGGGCCGCCGACTGCGCCTGTCGCGCTCCTTTGCCAGCGAGCTCGAAGCGGTCACTGGATGCGAGATCGGCCGTCACGCCGATCTTTTGGCCAACGAGGGGATCGCCGACAGCACGATCGAGCTCGACCGCCCCTTCCGCTTCGGCCCGGAAAGCGGCATCGGTGCGATGGCCAGGGCCATCCAGCGCGCCGAAAAGGGCGCCGAGCCCGTGCTGGCCCTGCTGCGCGGACAGCGGACCGAGAGGCCCGACGGCGCCCCCTACGACGACATCGAGCTCTGCGCGCCCAGCCGCAACGGCGAGCTGGGCGACGAGCTGCGCGAGACCATTGCAGTCGGCTACGAGCCCTTTGTCCGCGCCGCGCTAGGCCGCGGCGATCCCCAGGCGGCGCTCGAGGCGCTCGGCCGCATCCGCGTGCTATGCGCGCACCGTCGCGGCCTGCTCGGCGCCGAGGTGCTCAACCGCCAGATCGAAAAATGGCTCGGCGAGCGCGTGCCTGGCTTCGAGCCCGCCGAGCCCTTCTACCCAGGCCGACCCCTGCTGGTATGCCACAACGACCACGGCCTCGGGCTGTACAACGGCGATGTCGGCGTCGTCGTCGCTGATCCGCAAAAGCCCGCCGCGTCCCGCCGCCGCCTGGCGGCATTCCCAGCGCCTGGCGGCGGCCTGCGCCTGCTCAGCCCCTTGCGGCTTCCGCCCTGCGAGACGGTCTTCGCCACCTCCATCCACAAGAGCCAGGGCTCGCAGTTCGACCACGCCGTGGTCGTGCTGCCCATGCGCCGCTCGCCCATCCTCAGCCGCGAGCTGGTCTACACCGCCGTCACCCGCGCTCGCGAGCGCGTCACCGTCGTGGCCGACCCGGCCGTGCTGCGCGACGCAGTCGGCCGCCGCATCCAGCGCTCGTCCGGGCTGCGCCACAAGCTCTGGGGGGCGCAAAATTCCGGCTAGAAGAGGCGATCGGGCTGCAGCAGTCGCTCGCTTCGAACGACGTGGACGATCAGCACCGTCGCACCATCGCGCCGATAGATGATGCGGCAAGGAGGCACGACGACCTCTCGGTAGCGCTTCAGCTCGATCTCGGGCAGCCGCCTTCCCGAGTCTGGATGGTCTTTCAGTCGCTCGATCGCGGCGAGCGCGCCATCGACCAACGCGGCTGCAGCGCGGGGATTGTCAGCCGCGATCCAGGCGGCGATCTCGTCCAGATCGTCGAGCGCTGGCGCCGACCAAGCTAGCCTGAGGCGTCGGACCACCGTTCGAGTCGCTTTCTCGCATCGCGATGGGATACGACTCGGCCTTCGGCGACCGCGCGCTCGCCGCGGGCAATCCCTTCCAGCAGCTCCAGCTTGCGCAGCATGGAGCGATAGCTTTCGACGTCGAGCAGCACCGCGGCCGCGCGACCGCGCTCGGTGATCAACATCGGCGTTCTCGACTCGTCGAGCTCGGCTATGATGCGGGTGGCGTAGCGCTTCAGCTCGGTCACCGGCTTGATGGCGGGCTCAGCCATAGTGGTACTTTTGTATCACTCGAGGGCTGCCCGCGTAAACACCATCGCGACCTACTGCGTCATCCCGCCGTCGAAGCTTCCCGCAACCTCGGCTCCCGAGCCCGTGCCCGCGGCGTCGAAGGAGATCGCGCCGTCGCCGATGTAGCCGAGCAGCTCGTAGCTCTCCTCGTCTGGGTCGAGCTCGACGACCACGCCGAAGGTCTCGAACCCGTGAAATGGCACCTGCCCCGGGGCGACAAAGGACGGTATCAAGCGCAGCTCCACGAACAGGTTGTCCTCAGAAGCGCGAACGCCGTAGAAGCGAATCGCCGCGACCTCTGCTTCGCCGCTCTGCTCGTCCTCAACCAGCCCGGCCGCGTTGTACAGCTGGGAGAAGACCAGCGGCTCGCCCCCCATGGCGAGCGACAGCTCCGGAGCCGCAACGTAGCTATCCGGCGAGCCCCAGGTGGCCGCGAAGGTGCCGCTCAGCGCGAGCGGCTCGTCGCATTTCGGCTCCGCGGACGTCAACGGATAGGGCCACGGCGGCCCCGAGCCCGAGAGCTCGGCCATGATGACGTCCTTCCTGCTGGCGATGAACGCGCGCTGTCGGTCGAGCGCATAGCTATTCGGGGATACGAGCCCCGCGATGCGGTCGACCTCGGCGAGCAGCGCATCCTCGTTCCACAGCTGGTCGAGGAGCGAGCCGAGCTTGGCGTGGTAGAGCGCGCGCGTCTCGGCGTAGTGGTAGAGCCGATACGCGATCGCGCTCCAGGCATACACCGAGTCGGGAATATCCGGGAGGAAGGCGTGGTCCTCGCGAAAGGAGCCGTCGGTCCCCCAGGGGATGAAGTGGAAGCGCTCGGTCGCGGGGTTGCGATAGAGGTAGTAGTTGTTGCGGTCACCGGAGTATCCGTCCCAGTGGCCGAGGATCACCTCCATCGCCCAGAAGGTGAAAAGCCCGTCCGCCTCGACGACCTCTGCCAGCGCCGCGAGCAGCGCTTGGTCGTCAGCGCCTACCGCCTCGACGACCTCGTCCAAGTCGGACCTGTCGACCCCGCCGTCGGGCCCGAGCGCGTCCTCGTTCGTCTTGCGCTCGAACAGCGCGACGAGCTCGGGTGTGAAGTCGGCTACCTGCCCCTCGTAGAGGTTGCCGTCGTCATCGCCGAAGGCGCGGGCCAGAAATGGCTTCTTGATCGCCTCGACGTGGCTGTAGACGCCCAGATCCTCGCCGTTGACGGTGACCCTGGCGAGGTTGCAGCGGGGCGCCGCAACGCCCGCCTGGCGGAAGAGCGAGTAGCTCATCACCTGATGCGTGTGCGAGGAGTCCTGGCGGTCGTTGTTGAGCGTCATGCGCTTCATGCCCGAGTAGCGCTGGCCTGGCGCGAACTTGCCGAAGTGGATCTTGAGCGACGGGCGCACCACCGACAGCGACCCCAAAAAGCCCTTCTTGCGAACGCCAGCGTGCTCGATCGTCTCGCCGTCCACGGTCACCGTGGCCTCGAAGTAGGTGTACTCGTAGCCGGTCGTGATGCACGACGAGCTCGAGGCCAGCCCGCGCCCCTCGTAGCGCAGCGCCTGCCAGTCCGCGGGGTCGAGCTCGATATTCACCGCGAGCACGCGGTCCGCAGCAAAGACCGCGTCGGTCGGATCCTCGGTTCCCGCGTCGGCGCCGCCATCGCCAGCGTCCACCGCGGTGACGGGCTCGCTCTCGGAGGACCCGCAGGCCAACCCCCCAACGCAGAACAGGACGAGGAAAAACGCTCGCACGCTCACGGCTCCCCCACTCGGATGACGTCCATCGTACCCTCCTCGCGCGCTGGCAGGGGCATCGATTTGAGCTGGGGGCAGCTTCTACGACGTCGATGTAAGGCGGTGAGCAGATTCATCCTACATTGTACCTGAGCCCCCTGCCCCCGGGATTGTCGCGACGCCGCTCGAGGTGACGCTGCATCGGATATTCCCTCATCATGGAACCTGGTAGCCTGCGCTCATGCGACGTGCTGGCAGCGCGTTGGTGTTGGCGTTGAGCCTGGTGACGACACCGACCCGCGGCGACGACGAGGGACAAACGCCGAGCTCGGAGCCAGCGGTACGGCCGTCCGATGCCCCTCGCGACTGGCACGCTGGGCTGAACCTGCGCACCGAATTCGGCACCCACCCCATCCGCATCGATGGCGGCATGCGCTTCGATGCCTGGGACATCATCGTGGTGGTAGACCCGATGTTCTGGACCGACGGCCAGGTCGACCTGGATCTGTTGATGGACATTCATCTCGGTGATGGCTGGTCCACCTTCTGGGGTTGGCGAAGCACATCCATCGGGTTGGCCGATGGCCGCCAATGGCAGCAGAAGTCGATCCTCGGCATGGCCGCTCGCCTTCCGGAATTGGCGGATGGGCACATCCGCGCACAAGCCGGCCTGGAGTTGGCGATTCTCTGGTACAAGGCGGGCGGCGGACAGTCGACCGCGGCCATCTCGTTCGAATCCGCTCGCCATTTCTCCGACCACATCAATGTGGGCATGTTTCTACGGATGGAATATGCATCGCCGTGGTGACGTCGTCGGCACGGCGCTGCGCGCCGTAGGCCGCAAGCTCGGGCGCGCCGCTGTCCTCGCGCCGCTAGCGCTGCTGATGCTGCTCGTCGGTTGCGAGCGGCCCGACGTGCTGGTCATGTGCCACAACGCCAATTGTGCAGGCCCGCCCGATCCCCATAACGACGACACCATCGAGTCCCTGCGCGAATCGCTGCGACTGACTCACCGAGGCAGGCCGGTATTGGACGGGGTGGAGCTCGACATCTTCTGGCACGGCGAGGGTCATGGCGGCGCGGGGCGATGCACCTTCTCCCACGACATCGATACCGCTGCCCGAGCCGCCGACGCCGAAGCTGCCGCCGAGGAGATCGCGGCGTTTCTAGAGCAACCCGGCGAGGTCTCCCACAACGGACAACGGTTCTACATTCGGTTGGAGCTCAAAGGATCGGTCGGCTCGTACGGCGATGAGCACAGCCCCGAGCAGCGGCAGCAGCACGCCGACTGCGCGCTCGACCTGCTGGACATCTTCGCCGACGTGGCGCAGCGCACGGGGCGGGCATTGCAGATCATCTTCGACTCCTCCGAGCCGACCCTGCTGCGCACGCTCGTCTCGCGACCACGCTGGCCCCTGCGGCGAGACGACCCACTACTCGAGCTTCGCCTCAGCGCGGACTTCATCGACAGCACGCCCAGCGGGCTCGCACTGCAGCGCTTGTCCGACTTTCCGCCCGTCGACGACGTGGTGTTCCACACCGATTGGATCCGCGACGGCCACTACCAGGCGTTTCGGTCGCTCGAGCTGAGCATGACCCTGTGGATGTTCTCGGCAAACGTGGAGACCTTCGACGCGATCGAACGACTCGAGCCGAATGCCGTGCTCACGAGCGAGGCACCGCTGCTGCGGCGCTGGCTGGAGTACTGAGTGGCTGCCTGCCGCCGCGCGACCGGAGCGGCAATATCGTTCGGCCTACGCCGCAGACGACGCCGTCGGATTCCAGTGCTCGTCGCGCAGGTACACCGTGCGGGTGGGGAAGGCGAGCTCCAGGCCCTTGCGCTCGACCAGCGCCATGATCTGCAGGAGCAGATCCTCCTGCGCCGCCAAAAACTCGGTCCACACCGTCGACTTGGTGAAGCAGTAGATCTGCACGTTCAGGGTGGAGTCGCCGAAACCGGTGAAATGGACGAAGTGGAAGCCCTGGTCGATGTCGGGGTGCGAAGCGATGAGCTCGCGGATCTCGTCGACCAGCTCGCGGATCTGGCCCGCCTTGGCCTCGTAGCCCACCCCGATGGTCGTGCTGATCCGCCGAATGGGACGGCGCGAGTGGTTGACGATGGGCGTCGTGGCAAAGATGGAGTTGGGCACCGTGACGGCCGACTTGTCGAAGCGGCGGACCAACGTGGTGCGAAAGCCCACCTCCTCGACCGTGCCCTCCACCCCGGCAAACTCCACCCAGTCGCCCACCTGGAAGGGCTGGTCGGTGAACACCACGACCGAGCCGAACAGATTGGCGATGGTGTCCTTGGCGGCCAGGGCCAGCGCCAGGCCACCCACGCCCAGGCTGGCGATCAGCCCGCTCGCGGAGTAGCCCAGCCGCTGGACGAGCATGATGATCACGGTGGCGACGATGACCACCTTGAGCGTCTTGCGGGCCATCGGAACCAGCTGGTCGTCCAGCCGCGTCTCCGTCTTGTCGGCGAGCCTGTCGAGCACGCCGCAGAGCACGTCGACCAGGCGCATGCCCACCCAGGCCACCGCGAACCACAGCGCGGCGGCGAGCCCATGGTAGACGTAGCGCTGGACGTCGACTGGCTCCTTGGGCAGCTGCAGCAATGCGATGGCGCCGAACCAGATCGCGATTTGCGCCAGCACGCCGAGCGGGGCGGGCATGAACTTGACGAGCTCGTCGTCCCACTCGGCGCTCGAAGCCGCGGCCCGTCGCTTGAGCGCGCCGCGAAAAACCACCTGGATGATGCGCCGAGCGGCAAAGCCGAGGAAGACGATCGCCACCGCTACGATGAGCCGCCAAACCGCCACGCCCCAGAGCATCTCCCGGTATAGCCAATCCCACGTCATGCCGACCTCCCTTGGTACGGAGCGCCGCCGAGGCGAGCCACCGTGGGGGAAGATCTAGCAAAAAGCTCAAGCAAAAGGCACCGTCGTGGAATTTCGTGCAACGACTTGCCAAGGCGCTGGAGGCTTGTCACAAGGATGCGGGAGATGAGTCCACGCAAGCGTCTGCTCGAGCTGATCGTGCTGGCGGCTCTCGCTACGGGCTGCCAGCAGCCGTCCACCGCCTCCTCGGGATCGTCGGCCGCACCGAGCGGGGACGAGAGCGCGAGCGCCACTGCGCCCGCCTCGGCTGACGGCTCTTCGGGCGAGGCGAACGGCGGGTCCGCGCTGCCGCCGCGCTCGGGCGCCGCGGTGGTGGACCTGGGCGGGGTTGCCAACCTGCCTGCTCCGATCGACGCGCAGCGGTCTAAGGTGGCCGCCCTCGAGTGGGTCACGCCCATCCACGCCAGGCCCGACCCGAGCTCGAAGCGGCTCGGCAGCCTGCGGGCTGGCGCCATCGTGGCCGCCGCAGCCGAGCCCGCGGGCACGGCGGGATGCCCTGGCGGTTGGCGGGCCATCGAGCCGGTCGGCTACGTATGCCTGGGCCGCGGGGCCACCGCGGACTTGAGCCACCCCATCGTGCGGGCGGCGGCGCGGCGCCCCGACTACGCCCATCGCCTGCCGTACATGTACGGCACCTGCACGCGCGGCGGTCCCATCTACGCCCAGCTGCCGACCAAGGCCGATCTGGAAAAGTACGAGCCCCACCTGGAGCAACACCTGCGCAAGTGGCGCAACGACAAGAAAAGCGGCGCCCACTACGGGCTCGACGTGTGGCTTCGCTATGCCCGCAAGCCCACGCCGCCCGCCTGGGAGGCCTACGAGCAGGGCCTTAGCGACGAAGACGAGGACATCCCCTGGTTTCTGCGCGCGGGCGGCCGCGTGCCCGATCTATCGGGCCTGCTCAAGGAGGCCGACGGCGCCAAGATCGGCCAGATCGATCGCCGCACGGGCCGCTCGTTCATCTACTCGCTGCTCTACCAGGGGCGCCGCTACAACGTCACGCCCGATCTGGTCGTCATCCCCGCCGACCGCTTCAGGCCCATTCGCGGCTCGTCCTTTCACGGCTGGCAGATCCCCGCGGACATCGAGCTGCCCTTTGCCGCCATACGACGCGCGGGCGCTCGCAAGTGGCTGTGGAACAGCAAGAAGAAGCGCATGGTGGACGGCGGAGCGCTCGAGTGGCGCTCGGCCTGGCCGCTCAGCGGCAAGCGGCGCGTCGTGGACGGCAAGCTGCACTACCAGACCGAGGAGGGCTTCTGGGTCGACGATCGGCACGCCAGCCGCATCGATCTGCCCGGACCTCGCAAGGGCAGCCCAGGGCAGCGGCGCTGGCCGAAGTGGGCCACCGCGGGCGAAAAGTGGATCGACATCAACATCACCAAGCAGTCGCTGCTCGCCTACGAGGGCAAAACGCCCGTCTACGCCACCTTGGTCTCAACGGGTGAGGCCGGCCTCGGCGATCCCG
>CAYTYV010000057.1:0-12229 GCA_964441055.1 uncultured Polyangiaceae bacterium
CCAACCACGCCTACGTGGTCCACCGCGGCCGCTGAGCTAGCAACGCAGGTAGAAGTCCTCGCCCATGCCGAACAGGCCGTCGGCGCTCCAGCGCTGGCCTGCCTCGTCGACCAGGGTGCCGCGGAAGCTTCCGAAGGGGCCTCGGTAGCGGCTGCGCAGCACCAGGGCGTTGATGTCCACCCGGCCGGGGACCTCGACCTCGAAGCGTAGCTCCACGCGCCCCTCTCGGTCGAACACCGTCCACACCTCGGGCTGCTGGCTGTCGCGCCGCACGAACTCGACCGGTGGCAGCCGATGCAGCCGCCCGTCCACCCATAAGCCGTTCTCGTTGTACCGCTCGGGGTCGATGGACGCGTTGCGGGTCAAGTTGAAGCCGATCTGCCGCCCCTCGGCGTCGCGTCCAGCAGCCGTGACCCAGTCCCACCTCATCACATAGGGGTAGTAGCCCCGGTGGTCGTCCATCAGCAGGTGCCCATCGTCGAGCGAGAAGCGGAGCTCGTCGTCGCCCAATAGCAGCTGTCCCTCGACCGGCATTAGGGCCTTGTGCGAGTACATGCCGCGATTGGCGGCAAAGGGAATGCATACCACCATGGGCTGGCATCCAGCGGTGCTCGCGGTCACCGTGCCGCATAGCCGCGGCATGGCCTTGCTCTCGGCGATCTCCAGGTGGATGTCGATGCGCTCTTCACCCAGCCGATTGCAGAAGGCGATGGTGGCATCGCCGCCGTGGTAGCGCGTCTCCGAGTCCAAGAGGCTATCCGGCAGTCGCAGCGACCACGGCGGCAGCTTTCTCTCGTAGAGGTACTTGCGACGGCGCTCGTGGTCGTAGACCTTGACCTGGGCCAATGCCAGCGACTTGGCGTTGAACAGCGCCAACATCACGAAGGCGCGCTTGCTGCCGAGCTGGAAGGCCTGCCACTCCTTGAGCCGCAGCGCCTTGAGCGCCCGCGGTATCCGCAGCCCGGGCACGATGTCCGCCTCCAGCGGGTTGATGCGCTCGAAGGGCGCCGTGAAAGTTCCGAAGTTGAATCGGCCGTCCGTCACCAGGCTGGCCGGAGTCTGGGAAAGCGGTCGGTTCGCCATTACGGCCTCCCGGGACGATGCGCTGCCTCGCGGCAGAGCGCGAAAAAGAAGTGGTCGCCCGGACCGCGGTCGGTCCTCAGTCCCCCTAGCCCCAAGCACAGCTCGGCCGACAGCGGCTTGATCTCGTCATAGAGCACGCGGCGAAGGGCGCGCGGCAACCGCGAGACACCGTAGTGAAGCGCCACTACGGTGGTCGGGCGCCAGCGCGAGGCCGCCACCGCAGGCGAGAAGCGCCCTGCCCCGAGGCGGGGATGCAGAAAGGTCCAGCAGCGCCGGTCGAAGTCGATGCCAAAGGGCACGAAGCTGAATGGCAGCGAGCCGACATAGCCCGGACGGCGTGCCCAGGGTCGGTCCAACCTTCGCAGGTGGATCCCGCGAAACCAACCCGCGGGCACGTTGACGGGCCCCGCACCCAGGTACAGCGCCTCGAGCTCGGGCAGGGTGCAGCGCTGCAGCCGTTCCACGTCCATGAAGCAAACCTTCGGGCTGATGTCGGGGGAATGCAAGTGCCGCTCGCGCTCGAGGCGGCATCGGCCGCACGCGACGGCAAACGACGGTGGCCTCCGCGCAAAACGTGGGCTAGCGACGCCCGCCGCCGCCTCGGCCGTGGCCTGCCCGGGCGAGCGCCTGACGCAGCCTCCGCCGCCACGCCAGAAGCCTCGGCGCCCGGCGTCGGACCCAGGGCTTGAGGCGCTCCGCGCGCAAAGCGCAGCCGTGGCAGCGAACAAGGCCGCGGGAAAAGACGCAGATCTCGCCGTAACGCCTGAGGTCGTTGGCGAGCTCCCGCTTCCAACGCGCGTCGACGCCCAGCAGATCGACCGCCACGAGGCCGTGGTCGCAGGCGTGCTCGAGGGCGTGGGCGAACAGGACGACCCCGGGAGACAGCGCCCGGTAGCGCTGGTCGTAGGAGGTCTTGATGGCATAGTACTCGTTGCGATAGGCCACCCCGTAGATGTACGCGATCGGCTCCGCGTCGAGCTGCAGCAGGAAGAGCCGCAGCCAGCCGCGGTCCGCCGCGCGCAGGGCGAAGCGATGGTAGAAGCGCTCGAGCCTGGGCTCGGCGGTGATCGAGGTCTCGGCCCCCTCCTTCCAGCTCCTTTTCTCGATGCGGTAGACGTCTTCCAGCGCGCGCTCGCACTCGTCAGCACGGGCGACGACGCGCCAGCGCACCCGTCCGGCCCGCTCGAGCTTGCGGCGCTTGCGGCGCAGCTCGCTGCGAAAATGGCGCGACCGGGACTCGAGATACCCCTGCCAGTCGCCGTCTAGCCGGATGAGCCGCGAGCATCGCCCCTCGAGGCTCATGGTGGCCATCCGATGGTGCGGGGCGGCCTCGAGCACGGCGCGAGCTGCTGGCGAGGCGCAGAGGCAGGTCTTGAAGCGGACCTTCACCTGCCTTCGGGTGCGGCGCAGGTGATCGAGCAGCGCCGCTGCGACCTCCGCCTCGTCGCCGACGCACAGTAGATCGGCGCGGACGGCGTGCGAGTTGACCGGCAAGGCTAGCGAGCGAGCACAGCCGACCGCGCCTTGAGCATCGTCGAGCAGCGGTGCGAGGCCGAGCAGCCTCTCGCCCTCGGTCACGAACACAAAGGCGATGGGCCGTTGCTGCCAAAAGCAGTCCAGCCACGCGGTCAGCCACTCGTAGCTCTGGAAGATCTCGACTCGCTCGGCGCGGTCGGCCAGGGCCCGCCACCGCTCGCGGTAGCCCTCGAGCGCGGTGACGTCGTTGACCTCCTCGACTCGCAACATGCCCGGCCCTCTGTCGCTGCCACGCTGGCGCCGCGGTCACCGCCGCCTGCGCGCGGCGCGCACCCTCCTGGCCAAGCCGACCGCACGCGCAGTCGCGCTGCGGGCCTTGGCGCGCAGCGTCCCGGCCATGACGCGCAGCTCGACCAGTGGCCGTCGCGCCGTGGCGAGCTGGCTCTTGTAGCGGGAGGCGCCGCCGAGGAAATCGTATTCCGTGCGGTGGGCCTCGATGGCCTGACGGATGGCGTGGGCATGCAGGACGATGCCCGGTCGGACCGACCGCGGCAGATCGGGTTGGCGCCCGGCTTGATAGTAGTACACTCGGCCATCCCAGACGACGTTGTACAGCGCGGCGATCGGCTCGCCCCCCTTGCCGAGCCACCACAGATCGAGGGCGTCACGCGCGAACAGCTCGCCCATCACGGCATCGTGAAAGCGGGAAAACAGCGGCGAGGCGAACACCCCGGGGCGCCCCTGGGCAGCCCACCGACTCTGGTGCAGATCCCGTAGGATCCGCTTGCCGCGCTCTAGCTCGGCGGGCGTGGCCGCGCGGCATAGCTCTGCCCCGCCCCCGGCCCATCGCTCGAAGTCCCGCAGCGACCGGCGGACCAGATACCTCCGCCTGCCTGGCAACGCGGCCAGATAGGCATCCCAGCTCTGGGGCAAGCGGATGTACGGCGCCTGCGAGATGGTGCGACTGGCGACGCCCAGGCCCGCCTGCCGGAAGGCCTCCGCCAGCAGACCGGGCATGGCGGCATCGCCGTTCATCGCCGTCAGCACCAGCTCGTCCCAGGCGCTGCACCACGTCGTGGTGAGCACCCGGACCAGCGCGCGGGCCACGCGTTGCTCCGCCCCGCGCTCGGCCAGGACGCCGAGGTAGTCCGAGCAGGTCTCGTCCGCCTCGTCCTCGCCCGAAGCAAGCAGCTCCACCGAGCGCAGCGGAATGGCGCGGCGGTACCACCGCCGCCGTCGGACAAGGGGCGCCAGACCGACTAGCCGCCCCCCTTCGCGCAGCAGGATGGCCATCAGCCGTCGGCCGTCGCGCGGCCCGAAGACCCGCCACCAGGCCAGCATCCACAGCGGCGAGAGCGTCGGCTCACAAGTGGCGCTCGCGTCGAGCAGCCGCTCCCAGGCGGCGGTGTGCCGCTCTAGCTCGGCAGGCTCGGTCACGACTTCGTGCGCGATCATCAGCACTGGGAGTAGGAAAGGGGCGGGATTGCCAAGGTACCGCGGAAGTAGGACAGCGGCAGGTTCACCTCGCAACAGGTCCGTCGCAGGTCGAGCGGGTCCGGCTTCCGGCGCAGAGAGTTGACGCCCGTGTCGTTGGAAAAGCCGAGCTCGTAGCCCGCCTTGCTTACGGCCGCCCGCAGCCTGGGTGCGTCGCGGATGGCCTTTCCCATGGGATAGGACAGCGCGCAGACCGAACGACCGAGCTCGTTTTCCAGCACCGCGCGCGAGTCGGTCAGCTCCTCTTGTAGCGCTGCGGGAGATAGGGTCTGCAAGACGCGGTGGCGGCAGGTGTGCGAGCCGACGTCCATACCGGCGTCGCACAGCGCTCGCACGTGGTCCCAAGTGCAGACGTACTCGTCGGCCAAGCGACGCTCTAGCTCCTCGTCCCAGGGCACGCCCGCCGCCGCGGTGAGCTCGGCGAGAAAGCGCTCCAGGTCCAAGTCGTAGTGCCGCCTGACCACGTCGACCAAGCGCCGACCGGCAGTCGAGCGACCCATGCTCAGGTCGAGGACGAGCGGCTCGGGGTACTGGATTGCCAGGCGCTCGCGCGCGGACCGCTGGACGACATAGCTGATGCGGTCCCACCAGTAGACCCGCCGCTGCGAGATGTAGTCGGTGGCCACGAAGAAGACGGCGCGGGCGCGGTGGCGTTGCAGAATGGGCAGCGCTACGTCGTGGCAGCTCCGATAGCCGTCATCGAAGGTGATCATCGCCGCGTTGGCGGGCAGCTGAGCGCGGCCCGCGACGAAGGCGCGAAGCTCGGCGATGCCAATGAGCGAGAAGTATCGCTGGAGCGTGGCCAGTTGGCGATCGAACTCGCCCGGCAACACATCGATCACGTCTGGATCGAAGGGGTAGCCGCCGTTGCGCTCGTGAACGTGATGATAGGTGAGCACCGTCAACCACGGAGCGCCCACCCGAGACAAGAGTCGCAGCACAGCCTCTACCGCGCCTAGGCGATCGAGGACCTGGGCGACCAAGACGCGCTTGGCGATCACCGACCGACGCTACCAACGCGGCCCGTGTCGGTCAACGCGGGCTCTGCGCGCAGGGCGCGCTCGAGCGAGCCGAGCCTCATCTTCGGCAGACGAGCCACCCACAGCCCTGTCCTGGCCGCCGCGGCCGCGGCCGTGTAGCGTCGCCGCCATCATGCGGTGGGCCGTCCATCCGCGCCTTCATCCTGAGCCGGGCCAGCGCAAATGGGTCGGGGTGGTCTTTGCGGCCATCGTCCTTGCCGCGCTCGGCACTACCGCGGCGTGGGTGCAATGCCGCTCCGGCCGCGTGTGCGACGACGGGGACCCGGTCGACTGCCTTGCTCAGTGCCGCAGAGGCAACGCGCGCAGCTGTACGCGGGCCGCGCGCGCGCACGAGCTCGGCCGCGGCACGGCTCCGAACCTGGCCCGCGCCGCCCAGCTCTATCGCCAGGGCTGCTATGGCGAGCACCCGGTGGCCTGCGGCCGACTGGGCGCGCTCTATCGGGACGGCCGAGGCGTTGCGCCCGACGACGCTCGGGCGGCCGAGCTGTTCGAGCGCGCCTGCCGGGCCGAGCTCTGGTCGGCCTGCGTCGAGCTGGGCGAGCTATTCGACGGCGGCCGCGCCCTGGCTGCGGATTGGCCGCGAGCTACCGCGCTGTATCGCCAGGGCTGCCAGGGAGGCGAGCCGCTCGGCTGCAGCCTGTGGGCGCTCATGCTGGAGCTCGGCTGGGGGGTCGAGCCCGACCCGGGCCAGGCCGAACAGCAGTATCGACGCGCCTGCGCCCGAGTCGACGAGCTAGACCGACGCTGTGACGCGGGCGCTGCGGACGCGTGCACGGCCGTGGCGAGCTGCCTCGAACGCGGCGTGGAGGTTTCGGGCAAACTGCGCAGCGCGGCAGCCGAGGGATTCCAGCGGGGCTGCGCCTGGGGCCTTTCCGCCGCGTGCCAGAAGCTCGAGTTGGCCGGCCCGACGCCCTGAGGCCGGTCCGGCCCCGCGGCGACGTGGTAGCATGCTCCTATGAAAAGGACCTTCAGCTACGGCGTGAGCTGCGCCGTCCTGCTGCTCGGGGCCTGGCTCGCCGCACCCACGGCCGAGCGAGCCGCCGCGCTGGCGGCCACGGCTCCCGCCCCCCCTAGCCGGGCCCCTGTCGGCAATGCCCCGGGCGCGCCCATCATGATCGGCGCGCCGCGCGTCGCGCTCATCGCCACCCGACCGGGCACCGCGGCAAGCGCCATGTACTGGGTCCACCCGAACGAGCCGGACATCGGCGACCCGATCCTCCGCTTCGAGCACCTCGCTGGCGGCAGCGTTCGGGCCGAGGTCCTTCCCTCCACCGAGGCCGTGCTGGCCAATGCCGTGGCGACCCGCGGCCGAGACGCCTCCTTCAACGGCGGCCTTTTCCGGCTCGATCCAGCGACCGGAGCCACCCTGCTCTGCCGCGGCTTGACCCACGCCAGCCGGCCGCTGGTGACCGCCGAGGGCCGGGTGTTCGTGGTGCGGGGCCTGGCCGGCTCCTGGCCCGATGCTCCAGGCGAGATGCGCGTGGACGAGCTCGGCATCGACGAGGTCGAGCTGCCCACGGGTCGGCTCCGCCGAGTCCACCAGATGGCCGGCTACGGGCTGCACCTGGCCGGGGCCTGGCGCGGCGAGATCTTCGCCTACCGCGTCGCCCCCGGAAGGACCGACATCCTCGCGCTCGACCCCGACACGGCTACCGCGCGAACCCTGCTCCCGACGCTCGCTCCCTTTGCGCGCGACTTCTCGGTCGACGCCGAGCGCGGGGTACTGCTGTTCCGGGGCCGCCATCCGACCGATTCGCGAACGTGGACCATCGAGGAGATCGACATCGCCACGGGCCGGCTGCGCCTACGCCACCAGGGTCCGAGCTTTGCGATGGCCCCGCACGCCTGGCCGGGCGGCGCCATCGCGTTCAATCCGCGCCAGGGCGGCCTTCGATTGCTCGATGGCGGCGAGCCGCTGAGAGGCCCCCTCGGCCCGGGCGCCGACCTCGTCCGAGACCTGAGCGCCGATGGCCGCTTCGTGGCCGCCCTGCACACCGAGCCGGGACGCTTTGCCACCGCGTTCGTCGTCGACCGGCGCCAAGGCGCGGTGGCCGTCTTGCCCGCACCTGCGCGCGAGCGCATCGCCGTTGCTGGCTTCTTGCCCGCCGCGTCGTCGACCGGAGGTCAGCCATGAGGCCGAGCGCTGCCTGGGCACGCCCGAAGCGATCCGCGGGCTGGCTCGCTACCGCCACCCTGACCTCCGCGGCACTGCTGGCGCTGTCGCCGAGCGCCCGCGCCTACTGCCCCTGCTACACCGCCTCCAGCGCGTACAATGACCACAACTGCGCGCAAGAGGCTGTCGCGGGCACCAACCCCACCGAAGCCGAGTGGCTGGACATCTTCGACCTGGTCTCGCGAGGCCCCGAGGCCTGGGGCGACGACGGCCCCGACGTAGACGACATCGGCCAGGGCTGCGGTCAGCCCGAGCCCATGCACGACGTGCCCGCCCGCTTTCCCTGTGAGCTCATCATGGCCATCACTCGGGCCGAGACGAGCTGGAAGCAGTTTTGCGTGCCCGACCGACCGGACGACCAGGTCGGCCCGCCCGAGCGCACCATCATCTCCTTCGACTGCGGCTACGGCGTGGGTCAGGTCACCAGCGGCATGCGGACCACCGACCCCGCGCCCTCCTTCGACCGTGAGCGCGTGGCTGGTGAAGCGATATACAACGCGGCGACGGGAACGCGCATTCTCGCCTCCAAGTGGCGCTACACCCAGTGCGTTGGGGACAACCAGCCGATGACCATCGAGCACTGGTACACGGCCACGTGGGCCTACAACGGGCTGGCCTACGTCAACAACCCCAATAACCCGAGCTACGACTCGAACCGCGGCGTGTGGAACCCGGACATCGGCGGCTCGGCGCCCTACCAGGAGAAGGTCTTCGGGCGGATGGAATACACCCAGGGGCGCTGGCCCCCTACCGAGCTGGCCTACCCCAATCCCGGCGACATCGGCGGCGGCAACAGCCCGCCCCAGCTTCCCGAGCCGAGCTGCGCCTCGCCCACCAACTGCTCGAGCAGCCGTCCCACGCACCAGACCTATTGTACGGGCGAGGCCGGCTTCGGCGGCGCGGCGGGCGCGGGCGGCAGCAGCGCGTCGGCGGGCAGCGGTCCAACTGGCGGAAGCGCGGGCAACGGCACGGGCACGGGCACGGCGCAGGGAGGAAGCGCAGGACCGTCCGATGCCGAGCTTGGGGGGATCGCGGGCGACGACGAGGGATGTAGCTGCCGCAGCGCTGGTGCGCCAAACCCATCGACCGGCGCCGCCGCGTGCTGGGCGGGCGTGGGGCTGCTGCTGCTAGCGCTCCGGCGCAGACATCGGCCACGCCCTGAGCCCAGCATGCGCCACGGCAGAGGCTCACACCGCTAGTTACCTTTTGCCAGTCATTTCAAAGAAATAGATGGGCAACAGCACCATCTGACCGCTCGTGCGCCGCGCTCTCGCCTCAGGTGGTGACGGATACGCCTTTACAAGGGCGCAAAGCTGGGGCATGTGTCCGGGCGATTGCTGGACGAACTCCAGGGGGTGACGGTGCGTTGCGGACCATCGCAGATGCCGCTGTCCGCCGCGGTTGGAAAACCGTTCCGACTCGCCGAGCTGGTCGGATTGGAGCATGCGCGAGCAGAAAACTGCTGGAGGATGATTCAATGGGCTTGATGACAAAGAAAACGCTGGCCGGTCCCCTGTTGGTCTTGGGCTTGGCCTCACCTGCGATGATGAACTGCGGCGCCCTCGGTGCCATTCCCGGAGCGGGATGCCCCGCGCTCGAGAGCGGCGACTTCGCCAGCCTCTCCTTCCAGGGCAGCGCCGAGGTGCAGGGGCAGCTCAAGGGCTTCCTCGAGGCCGTATACAACTTGGACAAGCTGGCCCTCGAGATGGAGACCGGCCTCATCGCTTCCTGCGGCGAGCTCGGCGCAGAGCTCGACATGGCCGAGGCCGAGATCACGGCCGAGCCGAGCGGCGGCGAAGGGGCCAAGAAGGTCTGCGGCGCCGTGGCGGCCAAGATTTCCGAGATGCTCAAGGCCAACGCCGAGGCGAGCCTGAGCATCGAGATCGGCGAGCCCAAGTGCCAGGCCGACATCGAGGCGCTGACCGACTGCTTTGCCGATTGCGGCGCCACCATCTCCCCCGGCGAGTTCGAGGCGTCCTGCGAGGGCGGCGAGATCTCGGGCACCTGCGAAGGCGAGTGCAGCGGCTCCTGCACGGTCGAGGCGGGCGCCGAGTGCAGCGGCAAGTGCGGCGGCAAGTGCGAGGGCAAGTGCGACGGCGAGTGCTCGGTGCAGAACGACGACGGAAGCTGCGCGGGCCAGTGCGACGGCACCTGCGAGGGCACCTGCTCGGCCAGCTGCACGATGGACGCCCAAGCAGACTGCAAGGGCACCTGCTCGGGCGGCTGCGACGTCGAGATGAAGGCGCCCAAGTGCTCGGGTGAGTTCAAGCCGCCCAGCGTGAGCGCCGATTGCCAGATGAACTGCACCGCCAAGACCGCTGCGGCCGTCAGTTGCGATCCGCCGTCGGTCGACATCAAGGTGGACGGCGAGGCCAATGCGGACATCGAGAAGCTGGTGGCCGCGCTGCAGGTCGCGCTGCCCAAGATCGTCAACATCCAGCTCGGCATGGGCCAGCGGATGGTCGGCGTCGCCAAGGGGCTGGTGGAGGCTGGCGCCTCACTGCCTCAGGTCGCGAGCAGCGCGGGTCTGCAGGCCATCGGCTGCATCGCCATGGCTGCCGAGATGGCCGTCAGCGCGTCGGCCTCGGTCAGCGTCAACGTCGAGGCCAGCGCCAGCGTAGGCGGCGCGGCGAGCGGCGAAGCCGGCTGACCCCCCGCGGGTAACGCAAGCACCAAGGCGGCGACCGGCCCATGCGGCTGGTCGCCGTTTTTTTTCGGCCTCCGCCGCGGGAGAAATCTTCGGCAGTAGTGCTAGCATGCGACGACGATGATTGGTCCCAGCTACGATCCCGTGGGCACGCCCGCCATTGGCCGATGGGCGGCCTCGCGTCAGATGGGCTACGACAAGCGCCCCGAGCAGAGCTGGTTCCGCGGCTGGGAGCCCTACGACACCATGGTCTCGCCCGCCTGCTACCTGAACGCCTGCTCGTGGAAAGCCCGACCGGCCACGGCGGTCATCGCCGAGCCGTGGACCGAGGAGGGCGACACCGAGCCCATGGATCGCACCCTGCTCGGCCTCGTCAGCCATCCTGGCCTGCGCCATCGGGCCTCGATGCGCTCGGGTGAGCACTTCATCACCCGGGTGGCCTTTGTCCAGAGCCGGCCGCCGCCGCAGGTCCAGCTCGGCGACGCGCTTTGGGATCAGCACGTGGTGACCTTTGCGGCCGACGCGCGCGAGGCGGCCATGGCCTTTCACCCCGAGCTCCGCCGCATGCTGGCCACCTGGGGGCTTCGCGGACACCTCGAGCTGCGCCCGGGTGGGCTGGTCCTGCACGACGCCCGGCTCAAGCCGACGGCGGCCGACTACGAGCGGTTGGCCCGAGCGCTGCCAGACATCGTCAACACGGCCTTGCGCTATCCCGTGTAGCGCAATCGCGCCCGCCGATTTACACTCGGCGCATGGCGCACGTGTTGGTGGTGGAGGACGAGCCGGCCATTGCCGAGTCGCTGGGATACTCGCTGCGTCGCGATGGCTTCGGCGTCACGCTGGCGGACAGCCTGGCCGCCGCCCAGCGCGCCATGGAGCAATGCGATCTGGTCATCCTCGACCTGATGCTGCCCGACGGCAGCGGCTTCGATCTCCTCGCCGAGCTCCGCCGCCAGGATGATCCGCCCGCGGTGATCATCCTCTCGAGCCGCGACCAGGAGGCCGATCGCGTCGCTGGGCTGGAAACCGGTGCCGACGACTACGTAACCAAGCCCTTCTCCCCGCGCGAGGTGGTGGCGCGGGTGCGGGCCGTGCTGCGGCGGACGCAGCGCAGCCGCCCTGCCCGCGAGGCCACGGGGGCTCGTGGGCTGCCACTGGCGGCCGATCCCGAAACGCGGCGGGCCACGGTCGACGGCCAGGAGCTCGACCTGACGCGGGTCGAGTTCGATCTACTGAGCTGCATGCTGGGAGCACCCGGCCGGGTGTTCACCCGCGCCCAGCTCATCGAGCGCGTCTGGGGCGACAACTTCGCCATCACCGACCGCACGGTGGACTCGCACGTCAAAGCCCTGCGCCGCAAGGTGGCCGAGGCGGGCGGAGACGCCAAGCTCATCGAGACGGTGCGCGGCGTGGGCTACCGGGTGACGGATCGCCCGCCCCAGCCCGACGACAACGGGGAAGCGGCCCAGCCGTGACTCGGCTCGTACTGGTCGCGGCCGCCTCGATCGGCCTGATCCTGTTCGTGTCCTTCGTGGCCGCGCGCCTCATCCGCTCGCGCACCGCGGGCCTGTCGGTGCGAATGCAGATCTTCCTGGCGCTGGCGGTCATCGTGGGCTCCTTTGCCTTCGGCCTGGGCGTGCTGGTGCTGGACCGCATCAAGGCGCGCGCCAACTTCCTCGGAACCGAGGCGGCGCTCGACGAGGCCCGCACCGTGGCCGCGCTGCTCAGCGCCGAGATGAGCGCGCGCGGCGACAGCCTCGCCAACGTAGCGCGCAAGCTCGAGGTCGAGCGCCCCCCGGACGAGTCGAACGAGCTTCACCTGGCGCTGTTCGACGCCGACGGCACGCCGATATTTGCGAGCGGACGCTCGCCAGACGAGCCGGGCACGGTCGCGGTCACGGTGCCCGTGGTGGTGCGCGGACAGACGGTCGGCCACGTGCGCGTGGTCAAGCCCACGCTGGTGATCCGCGAAACCTTGGCCGCCTTCGCGCCCACCATCCTGATCATCAGCCTGGCGCTCGGCGCCGTGGCCGCGCTGTCGGCCGCGCTCATCGGCAGGACCATCGCCGCGCCCATCGAGGAGCTGACCAGCTTTGCCGAGCGGGTCAGCGCTGGCGATCGACGCGCTCCCCCTCCGCCAGGACACGGCCGCGAGGTACAGCGGCTGTCGCGCGCCATCGACTCGATGCGACGCGAGCTCGAGGGGCGGCCCTTCGTGGAGACCTTTGCCGCCGACCTGTCCCACGAGCTCAAGAACCCGGTGGCGGCCATCCGCGCCAGCGGCCGCGAAAGGAAGGCGCCCAGCGCCGTCAGCAA
>CAYTYV010000057.1:12239-21073 GCA_964441055.1 uncultured Polyangiaceae bacterium
ACATCCGCGCCAGCGGCGAGGTGCTTCGCGACGGCGCCATGGCCGAGCCCGCCGAGGCCGAGCATTTCGTGGCGCGCATCCTCGAGTCCACCGGCCGCATCGAGGCGCTGCTGGGCGATCTGCTCAGCCTGGCCAAGCTCGAGGCCCGCGGGGTCGAGCAGGCCACGAGCGTCGATCTCAAGCAGCGCGTCGAGCGGGTAGCCGAGCGGGCGCGCAAGCAGGGAGCGGCGGTGCAGGTGGATGCCGAGGGTGTGACCATGGTGCGCGGCAACGCGGCCTGGCTCAGCCGCGCCATCGAGAATCTGGTGACCAACGCGCGCATCCACGGCGAGCCGGAGGGGACCGTCCGCGTCCGGCTCGAGCGGCAAGGCGACGAGCTCGTGTGCGAGGTCAGAAACGCTGGCCAGATCCCCAAGCCTCTGCGCGGCCGCGTCTTCCGCCGCTTCGTGACCACCCGCGCCGACCGCGGCGGCACGGGCCTGGGCCTGGCCTTGGTCCGCGCCGTGGCCGAGGCCCACGGCGGCCAAGTCGAGTGCACCTCGCCCGGGCCGCCCGAGGTGAGCTTCCAGATGCGGCTTCCGGCGAGCTGAGGACACGGGCTTGGACCAAAGCTGCCCCGAGGCTACAGTACGCTGTCGTTGCCACTTCCCGACATCAAAGCATTGCGCCCGTAGCTCAGCCGGATAGAGCAGCGGCCTTCTAAGCCGACGGTCGCAGGTTCGAATCCTGCCGGGCGCGCCTCTCCTCCCCGGCCGCCCCTCCTCCCCGGCCGCCTCTCCACCCGGCCGCTTCGGGTGGGTGGGTTAGCCGTGATAGGGTTCGTGGGGAACGGAGATCCTCACGAAGGAGGACCTATGCGCTCCAAGAGGACGCGACGCTGCACGCTCCAGCATCCCGCAGCGTGGCTTGCCACGCAGATGGTGCTGCTGACTCTCGCTTTGGGCTGCGGCCAGTCGGAGTCGAGCTTGCGCGGCGCGAGCGAGGCGTGGCCCATCGCGGTAGCGGATCGCGGGGCGGCCGTGCAACGCGCGGCCTTCATCCGGTCGCGGCAGCTCGACGCTGGCGCCGCTTACGCGTTCGCCGAGCGGGGCTCAGCGCGGCCTCAGGCCAGCAATCCGGCTCAGGGCTTCGAGGTCGAGCTCGGCGAGCGAGGCGCGCGGGTGCGCGGGGCGCGGTGGTCCCTCGAGCTCGGGCTCGCTCGCTTTGGACGCCAGGGCGGGCTCGAGCCCGTCTCGTCGAGGCAGGCGCCGCGCGCTGCAACGACGCGCGGCCCCCGAGCGAGCTTGTGGCACGGCGCAGAGCTCGAGCAGTGGTACCTCAACGGCCCGCTGGGCCTCGAGCAGGGCTTCACCATACGAAAGGCGCCTTCGGGCGCAGGCCCGCTGGTTGTGGAGCTGGAGCTCGGGGGCGAGCTCGAGCCTGTGCTCGGCGACGACGGACAGCACATCGAGCTCTGCCGCCCGAACGGCGCGGTGGCGGCCGTCTACAGCGATCTGTGGGCCTTCGACGCTCGCGGGGAGCTGCTGGCAGCGAGGATGGAGCTTCGGCACGGCCGCCTCTGGCTGGTCGTCGACGACCGAGAGGCTCGCTATCCGCTCGAGGTCGATCCGCTCATCTGGGTCGAGCGGTCCAAGCTCCTGGCGACCGACGGCGTGGCGGGCGACAACCTGGGCCTGGCGGTGAGCGCGAGTGGCGATAGCGCGCTCGTCGGCGCTCCCTACGACGACGAGCACACGGGCGCGGCCTACCTGTTCGCCCGAACGGCCACAGCGTGGACACAGCGGCAGAAGCTGACCGCCAGCGACGCCGTTTCCTGGGTCGAGTTCGGCACCGCGGTGAGCCTCAGCGGCGAGGCCGCTTTGGTGGGCGCCCCTTTGGGCGAGGCGGGCTCGGCCTACCTGTTCGTGCGCTCCGCCTCCAGCTGGACCGAGCAGCGCAAGCTGACCGCCAGCGACGGGGCGGACTCGGACCTTTTCGGCAATGCCGTGAGCCTCGGCGACGAGACGATGCTGGTCGGCGCCTACGAGGACGACGACCAGGGCGACCAATCGGGCTCGGCCTACCTGTTCGCGCGCTCCGCCGCGAGCTGGACCGAGCAGCGCAAGCTGACCGCCAGCGATGGCGCGCCCAACGACCACTTCGGCACGGCGGTGAGCCTCAGCGGCGAGACCGCCGTGGTCAGCACTGATGAAGAAGACCACGGCACCGGCTCGGTCTACGTATTTGTGCGCGATGCCGCAGCGTGGTCCGAGCAGGAGAAGCTGACCGCCGAAGGCGGCACCGACTGGGACTACTTCGGCAGCGCGGTGAGCCTGGACGGCGAGACCGCGCTGGTCGGCGCCCCTGGCAACAGCGAGAATGGCGACGGCCGCGGCTTGGCCTACGCATTCGTTCGCTCGGCCGCGGCTTGGTCGCTGCAGAGCAAGCTGACCGCGGACGACGCTGCGGACAGCGACTTCTTCGGACACGCCGTGAGCCTGAGCGGCGACGTCGCGCTCGTCAGCGCCATCGAGGACGACGACGACGCTGGCTCGGCCTACGTGTTCGTGCGAACCGCCGCGAGCTGGTCGCAGGAAGGCAAGCTGACGGCGAGCGACCGTGCGCCAGGGGACTATTTCGGCACGGCCGTGAGCCTGAGCGCCAACACCGCTCTGGTCGGCGCTACCGAGGACAACGACGAAGGCGACGACCCGGGCTCGGCCTACGTGTTCGTATGGGGCAAGGAGGACGGCGATTCCTGCGCGGACGCGCGAGAGTGCGCCAAAGGCCACTGCGTCGACAGCGTCTGCTGCGACCTGCCCTGCGACGGGCCCTGCGAGGCGTGCACGGCTGCGCTGAAGGGCCAGGGCGAGGACGGCGCGTGCGAGCCCGTGGCCGCGGACACCGACCCCGACGAGGACTGCCCCGTCGACGACGACTATCCGCAATCCTGCGCTCGAGACGGTCTGTGCGATGGGCAGGGGAGCTGTCGGCTCGCGGCGCTGGATTCCGTCGAATGCCAGCCGCCGACGTGCAGCAACGCCGAGGCCACGGCCGCGGCGCATTGCGACGGTGACGGCAGCTGCGTCGTCCCGAGCGCCGAGTCATGCAGCCCCTACGCCTGCGACGTCAACGCTTGCCGAACCAGCTGCAGCTCTGATGCCGATTGCCTCAGCTCCTACCGCTGCGACGTCGACGACGGCCAATGCGTGGAGATGCCGGTATGCGAGGGCAATGAGGCGGTGGCGCCGGACGGCACGCGCGAGGACTGTACGCCCTATCGCTGTCAGGACGGCGATTGCTCGGAGAGCTGCCAGAGCACCGCCGAGTGCGCAAGCGGATATCGGTGCGATTCGCGCGGCGACTGCGTGGATGCGAGCGGGATGGGCTCGGAGGCAGCCGACTCGGGCTGTGGCTGCATCCTCGCTGCTCGGACGGCTGGGACTCGCTCCGCAGGGGCGCTGCTGCTCGCCGCGCTGGCGCTCGGCTGGGCGGGCCGTCGGCGACGGCCAGCGCTAGTCGAACCGCCTTCGAGCAAGCCACGGGGTGGCCCGCCTGTCCGAGCCGTCCGAGCCGCCGCCTAGGCTTCGAGAACGTGCTACCATGGATACCGTTCGCCCGCCGCTTCCCAGGGGCGGCAGGCGCTTCTTCGTTCACCAACACCCGGGTTGTCTCCACGTGCCGCCCAATGGGCTGGCAGAAATGGGTAAGACCATGCGTCGTAACCACGTCCGACTCCTGGGGGGAGCACTGCTGGCCGCCGCTTTCGGGGGAAGCTTCGCCGCCTGCGCGGCCATCAACGACGGCAACGCCTTTTCTGAAAACGCCGCAGGCACGAGCGCGGGCGGCTCGCCACCAGCGGGCGGCAGCGGAGGCGTGGTGTCCGCAGGCGGCACGGGCGAGCAAGGCGGGGGCTTCATCCTGCCCGACGCGGGCGACGCGGCGCCGGATGTGCCCATCAACCCCTGCGGCTCGGGCTGCGGGCCCGAGGAGCTGTGCGACATGGCTCACCTCGGGCTGGACGACGACTGCGATGGTCTGGTCGACGAAGTCTGCACCTGCAACGCGGGCCAAGCTCACTTCTGCTTCAAGGGCGATTCGTCGTATCGCGGCGTGCCCGGCTGCTACGACGGCACCCAGAGCTGCACCGAGAACGGCACCTGGAGCGACTGCGTCGGCGGCGTGCACGCCTCGGATGACCCGCCCTGCTTCAGCGGCAACCCCCAGGGCTGCCACGCCATCTCGGCCGTGCCCTTCGAGGTGGTCTCGCTAAGCGACGGCACGGGCGTGTTCAGCAACGACGCCATCACCGAAGAGTACGACGTGACCTGCCCGCCCGGGGTAGACCCCTGCCCTTCGGTCACCGGGCTCGACACCTACCAGCCCCTGCAGTCCGGCGAGTACACCGTGCACTACTCCAAAACCATGGAGGCGGGCTCGGACAGCTGCGAGTTCCCGCTGTTCGTGGGCGCCCGCGGGTTGCGGGTGGAGGTTGAATGGGAGCACGACCTCGGCGGTAGCGGGGTCGATCTGGACCTGCACCTGCACGAGCCCAATACCACGACGCCGTGGGGCATGAACGGCGTGCCGCAGGACTGCGGCTACGCCAACTGCACGGTGGGCGACATGGGCTGGCCCGGGGTTCCCACCTGGTTCCCGCCGGGCAACGTGCCGCCCGATCCGTGCAACTGGTACGAGGACCCGATCTTCGAGCAGAACCTCTGCTACTACTCGCCGCGCGGCGCGGGGCAGGACTGGGTCGATCTAGGTCAGGGATGCCACAACCCCCGGCTCGACATCGACAACATCACCTGCGATCCGAGCGAGACCAATCCCGACGCCTACGACTTCTGCGCGCCCGAGAACATCAACGTCGACTTCCCCCCCAAGAGCGTGTGGTTCCGCGTGGGCGTCTTCTACTACAGCAATCACGGCTACGGCTACGCGGTCCACCCCAACGTGAAGATCTTCTGCGACGGCGCCCTGGCCGCCGAGCTGGGCTCGCACGGGTACTACCTTCCCGAGGAGCCAGTCGAGTTCCCCTCGTCCTTTGGCACGGGCAACAACATGTTCTGGATGGTGGCGGACGTGCTGTTCATCGACGACCCGTGCAGCGAGGGCTGCGTCGTCGAGCCGCTGTACGACAGCCCCACCGACCTGACCCCCGTATTCGTCACCGAGAGCAGCGCCGAGTCCAACTTCGGCCCGCCCTATCCGCCACCGCCGTAGGGCCCACCATCGCGGCTCGGTCCGCCGTCGGCCGGAGCCGTGGGTGCCTCGACGCAGCGGCCCGCAACGCCCGCATCATCGCCGCGGCGGCGGGGGCTGAAGCTGCAGCGGCCGAAGCGCTGGCACAGATCCGAGCGCTCGCAGTCGGCATCGGAGGCCACCACGCAGCGACCATCGCGGGCGGTGCAGCGGCCGCGCGCGGAGCATTGCTCGGAGCCGAGGCAGTCGGCGTCCGAGCCTGCCACGCACTGGCCCTGTCGGGCGGTGCACTTTCCCTGCGCGCGGCACGCGTCGATGCCGCGGCAGTCGGCGTCGCTGCCCGCCACACAGCGGCCGTTGCTCGCGACGCACCAGCCCAGCCGAGCGCAGGACTCGGTGCGCCCGCAATCGCCGTTGCTGACGGCCACGCAGCGGCCGTCCTTGGCGCTGCACCAGCCCAGGTTTGAGCACACGCACGCTCGGCGGCAGTCGCGGTCGGAGCTGGCCACGCACTTGTCGCCCTCGGCCTC
Organism: uncultured Polyangiaceae bacterium; assembly: GCA_964441055.1. GTDB lineage: Bacteria > Myxococcota_A > Polyangia > Polyangiales > Polyangiaceae > JACQWT01. Next base: position 17,957 of record CAYTYV010000057.1, read on the forward strand.
GCACTCCCCGCGCTGGCTGCAGGCCTCTGCTGACGCGCACTCGGCGTCCGATCCAGCCACGCAGCGGCCGTCCTTGGCGGTACACAGCCCGTCCTTGGCGCAGGCCACGGCGCTGCGGCAGCCCCCCAACCCTGCCGAGCCCGAGCCGACCACCGCCTCCTCGGCGCTCGAGCCGCCTTTGCCGCAGCCGCGGCAGCCAGCCGTCGCCGCGAGCAGGCCTCCCCCGGCCACCACGATCAGAGCCCTACCCGCCCACGTCACGGCGCTCGCAGCCCTCGCCCGTCGCTTCATCGAGCGCCATTATTGGCCAGGGGCGCGCAGATTGCCACCCGAGCCGGACGCCGCCGCCAAGACCGCCCCGCCAACGAATCCGTGTAACGCGCGGCCGGGCCGGCTATGATCGTCCGAAGCCGACTGGGCGGCTCGTTCCCTGGGTGAACCGACAAAAGCAGTGAGCGAACCATGATTCGGAAACTCGTCATCCCGTGCGGTCTCGGGCTGCTGCTCGCCATCGCCACTGGCTGCCTGTCGGCTGGTCCCAGACCGTCGGTGGCCCAGCTTCGGTACCGCGCCGTGTTCGACCTGGGCTGCCCCGATCCCGAGCTCGTGGTCTACCACGTCGACGCGCGGGCCAAGGCCGTGGCCGGCTGCGGCCGACGGGCGGTCTACGTGGTCTCCTGCCAGCCCGTCCACGGCCGCCATGCCTGCACTTGGATGCTGAACTCCCCGACCTTCGCGCAGCTCCAGTGGCCGTGCACCTACCCGCAGCACGCCAGCGCGCCTCGGGCGACCGCGGCTCCCCCGGGCGCGGTCTCCACCGCCCGGACCGCCGCACCCGAGCCCGCCGCTGGCACGCCCTCCCCGCCGACCACCGCGACGGGCCGCCCCTACGCCACCGATCTTTACGGGACCAGCCCCGCGAATCCGCCCGCCCCCAAACGATCCACACCTCCAACCGAGCTGTTCGACGAGTACTAGCCGCGCGAGAGCGCTTGTCGACCTCGCCTGGACGGCGTATGAAGGGCGCTCCGACGAGTCGGCACTCGTCGTCACGGGGGCGGACCAGCAGCCGCTGTCGTCCCGGGCCTCAGTTGGCCCGAAGCGAGCCAAAAAAACGAAGGGGAAGAGCCGATGACTGTCTCGGTGCCAGCGATTCCATCCCATGCCGTCTACCAGACCAAGGCCACGGTGGCGGCCACGGCCCTGGTGGCGCTGGGCGTCTCGTTCGAGCTTCTCTCTCGTCATTCGGACGAGCTCAAGGCCGAGCTCGAGGACTGGGACGAGGGACGCACCTTCTCGCTGGGGATCCTGCCGCACGGACCGGCCATCGCAGTACGGCACGAGGGCGGTCGGCTGGTCTACCTCGGCCGCGGCGACCACGAGGCGCCCATCAAGATCCTGTTCAAGAACGTCGACGGCGCGCTGTTGGTCTTGACCGGCCAGCTCGCGGCCCACACCGCTTTTGCCGAGCGCCGCGCCATCGTCCACGGCCCACTCGACAGCGTGATGGAGGCCAACCGCGCCATGGCCATCGTGGTCAAGTACCTCTTCCCCGGCATCATGCTGCGCTGGCTGACCAAGCGCATGCCCACGTTCAGCCGCGACCAGCTGCTGCTCAAGGGCAAGTTCTACGCGATGCTGGTGCCCGCGCTCGCCGCCGCCATGACCAAGTAGCCCCCAAAACCGTCGACCCATACGAGGAGAACCATGGTTCACATACCCGGCTATTACGAGTTCGCCTGCCCCGTGAAGATCATCAGCGGCAACAAGGCGCTGTCCAACCTGCCCTACGAGATGGATCAACTCGGCTCGACGAAAGCCCTGCTCATCACCGACAAGGGCGTCGTAGGCGCGGGCCTCATCGACAAGGTGCGGGCGGTGTTCGACGGCTCGGAGGGCTCCATCGGCGCCACCTTCGACGATACTCCCGTCGACTCGAGCGACAAGGTGTGCGGCGAGGTGGCTGAGCTGTACCGCAGCTCGGGCTGTGACTGCCTGCTGGCGGTCGGCGGCGGAAGCTGCATGGACACCGCCAAAGGCGCCGCGGTCATGCTCACCGAGAACACCACCGATCTGCTGCAGTACCAGGGTGCGGAGCGGACCAAGCGCCGCGACCAGCCCTTCATCGCCGTGCCGACCACGGCGGGCACGGGCTCGGAGGTCACCACGGCGGCGGTGATCGCCAACGTGGACAAGGGCGTCAAAATGGCCATCACCTCCTATCGGCTGTTTCCCGACGTAGCCATCCTCGATCCCAAGATGACCCTCACCGTGCCCCCCAAGCTCACGGCGGCCACGGGCATGGACGCGCTGACCCACGCGGTGGAGGCCTACTACTGCCTGCAGAAAAACCCCGTGTCCGACGCCTACTCCATCGCGGCCATCCGGCTCATCGACGACAACCTCATTCGCGCGGTGGAGCAGGGCGACGACGCCGAGGCGCGGCTCAACATGGCCAATGCCGCCCTGCTGGCTGGCATCAGCTTCACCAACTCCATGGTGGGCATGGTCCACTCGCTGGCCCACGCAGCTGGCGGCGTGGCCCACGTGCCGCACGGGGTCGCCAACGCCATCTTCCTGCCCTGGGGCGTGGAGTACAACATCGACAAGGCGGCCGAGCACATCGCGGAGCTCGCACCTTGGCTGGGCGTGTCGGCCCCGTCAGACAGCCCCCGCGAGGCCGCCAGGGCGGTGGTCCGCGCGCTGCGCGAGCTCGGCGCGCGGCTGCACGCGCTCTGCGGGCTGCCCACCAAGCTGCGCGAGACCGGCGTGCGCCAGGACCAGCTCGAGACCATTGCCAAAACGGCCCTCAACGACGGCTCACTGGCGATGAACCCCGAGGAGGTCAGCTACGACGACGCCCTGGCCGTGCTCAAAAAGGCGTACTAGGGGCTCGCGCGAGCCCTAGCCGAGCGCGGCGGGAAGCTCGATGGTCACCTCGGTGCCAGCACCTGCCTGCGAGCGGATGTCGATGCGCCCGTGGTGGCCGTCCACCACGCGCTTGACGATGGGTAGCCAAAGGCCCGTGCCGGTCTCCCGGGTGGTAAAAAACGGCTGAAACACCTGATCGAGCTGCTCGGGGGACATGCCCACGCCCGTGTCGGCCACGGGGATGCG
>CAYTYV010000058.1:0-21052 GCA_964441055.1 uncultured Polyangiaceae bacterium
GCTCGGCTGCGTGGACTCGCTCATCCAGCTCCGGGCGTCGATGACCCTCGCCTGTGTGCACAAGGAATTGCGCGAGTTAGTGGGGATCTACGACGGCCTGGTGCGGATCTCGGTGGGCGTCGAGGACGTCGACGACCTCATTGGCGCGTTGGACGAGGCGCTGGCAGGCGTTTGACCGGAATTCCGAGCGGGCAAGGGCGAAGTCCGAAGCACCAAGGTTGCGCTTGACCGGTCGCCCTGCCCCTGGCAGCATCACGCCCCCGCCAGCGTGGGGCTCCGTTTCCTGCAATATCGCGCACTTGCCCCGTGGTCGCCCCGCCGAGGTCATGATGGACGATCCCTTCCGCATCGAGTCGCTCGGCCCCGCCAAGGTGGCCTCACCGCTCAACCTGGGGACCTCGCCGGGCGACCAGCTCGCCGACTTCATGGCCGACGATGCGCGCGTGGTCGCCGACCTGTCGATGGAGCACATCCGCGAGCACATGGCGCGCGGCGAGCTGCCCCCCGCGCTGGAGGTCGCGGGTCCGCGACAGCGGATCTACTTCGACCCGTCCAAGCTCAAGGTCGGCATCGTGACCTGCGGCGGGCTGTGCCCGGGCCTGAACGACGTGATTCGCGGCCTGGTGATGACGCTGTACTACCGCTACGGCGTGCGCTGCATCTACGGCTTCCGCTACGGCTTTGCCGGGCTGGTGCCCGACTACGGCTACCCCTTGCTGGAGCTCACGCCCGAGTCGGTGCGGGACATCCACCAGGCGGGCGGCACGGTGCTGGGTACCTCGCGCGGTCCCCAGGCCGTCGAGGAGATGGTCGACACGCTGGAGCAGATGAACCTGCGGTTGCTGTTCACCATCGGTGGCGACGGCACCTTTCGCGGCGCCCTGGGCATTCACGAGGAGATCAAGCGACGGGGTCTCAAGATCGGGGTCGTGGCCTTGCCCAAGACCATTGATAACGACATTCCCATGGTCGATCGCACCTTCGGCTTCCACACCGCCGTGAGCCTGGCTTGTGACGCCATCCAATCGGCCTACTTCGAGGCGAGCTCCGCGGCCGATGGCATTGGGTTGGTCAAGCTGATGGGCCGCAATTCCGGGTTCATCGCTGCCAATGCCGCCTTGGCCAATCGCAATGTGAACCTGGTGCTGGTGCCCGAGGTCTCCTTCGATCTGGACGGCCCGGCTGGCTTGTTCGCCTACATGGAAAAGCGCTTCCGGAAGGGCAAGTTCACCGTCATCGTGGTGGCCGAGGGGGCGGGGCAGCACCTGCTGGAGCCGCTGTCGACCACCGACCGATCCGGCAACGTCAGGCTCGGCGACGTGGGCTCCTTCCTCAAAAAGGAGCTTCGCGCGCGGTTCGGCGATCGCCGCGGTTACAGCCTCAAGTACATCGATCCCAGCTACACCATTCGCTCGGCGCCCGCCGTCCCCATCGACTCGATCTTCTGCGGGTACCTGGCGCAGTTCGCCGCCCACGCGGGCATGGCGGGCAAGACGGGCGTGGCCGTCGGGCGTTCGCACGGACAGTTCACGCACATTCCCCTGCGTCAGCTCGTCGGCGCCTGCAAGACCATCAACCCGGAAAGCGAGCTGTGGCGTTCGGTGTTGGAGGCGACCGGTCAGCCAATGCGGTTGAGCAACGACCCACCGAACGTCGAGGACAAGCAAGCGATTGGCCGTTAGCGATTCGCTGTTCGCTAGGGAGCTTCCAGCGATGACTCTGAGAGGTTTCTGGCGAGCCGCAAACCGCTAGCCGCTACAGCAACGAAAGGAACACCACCATGGATCTGATCTTCTTGGGCCCCCCCGGAGCGGGCAAGGGCACGCAGGCCGAGGCCATCATCAACGAGTTCCACATTCCTCAGATTTCGACGGGCGACATCATTCGCGCGGCGATCCGCAACGAGTCGGCGCTCGGCAAGGAGTTCAAGTCCTACACCGACGCGGGCAAGCTGGTGCCAGACGAGCTGGTCAATCGCATGGTGGAGGAGCGGCTGGCCCAGGACGACTGCCAGTCCGGGTTCTTGCTCGACGGCTTTCCCCGCACGGTGGCGCAGGCCGAAGCGCTGGACAAGATGCTGACGGCGATGGGGCGCAAGCTACACCACGTGCTGCTGCTCGAGGTGCCCGACGAGGTGCTGCTCGAGCGCATTACCGGTCGCCGCAGCGATCCGGAAACGGGCCGCGTCTACCACATCAAGTTCGACCCGCCGCCTGCCGACATCGCGGGTCGGCTCATCCAGCGCAGCGACGACACCGAGGAGGTGCTCAGCAAGCGCTTGGGCGAGTATCACGACAAGACCGCGCCGCTCATCCCGTACTACGACAAAGCCGCCCTGCTTCGGCGGATCGACGGCGTCGGCTCGATGGAGGAGATCCGCGGACGGATCTTCGCCATGCTGCGGGGTTGACGGACCAAGGAGGGGACACGTGAGCCGGATACGCAGACCGTCGTTGTGGCGCGAGGCGGAGAGTACGCCCACCAAGGAGTCCATCAAGCAGGCGTTCATTCGCCACTTGCAGTCCTCGCTGGCCAAGGACGAGTTTTCGTCCACGCCGCGCGATCGCTATCAGGCGCTGTGCCTGACGGTGCGCGACTGCCTGGTCGAGCGCTGGGTCAACACCCAGCAGACCTACTACCAGGCCGATGCCAAGCGGGTGTACTACCTCTCGCTCGAGTTCTTGATGGGGCGCCACCTGCGCAACGCTATGAACAACATCGAGCTGTTCGACGAGTACGCCGAGGCCATGGAGGAGCTCGGCTGCTCGATCGACGAGCTCGAGGAGTTCGAGGCGGACCCGGGGCTGGGCAACGGCGGTCTGGGCCGGCTGGCGGCCTGCTTTCTCGACTCGATGGCGACGCTGGAGCTGCCCGCCTACGGCTCCGGCCTCCGCTACGACTTCGGCATTTTCCGCCAGGCGATCCGCGACGGGCGCCAAGAGGAGGAGCCGGACGAGTGGCTGCGCTACCCGAACCCCTGGGAGTTTCCGCGACCGGAGTACCTGTTGACGGTGCAGCTCGGCGGCTGGTCCGAGGGCTACCGCGACGAGCAGGGCCGCGTGCGCTATCGCTGGAGCGGTACCCAGGACGTGTTGGCCATGCCCTACGACACGCCCGTGCCCGCGTATCGCCATAACACCGTCAACACCCTGCGGCTGTGGCGGGCGCGGGCCACCGAGGACTTCGACTTCCGCGACTTCAACGTGGGCGATCACGCTGGCGCGCTGGAGCAGCGCGTGCTGACCGAGAACATCACCCGCGTGCTCTATCCCAACGATAGCCACTACCTGGGCAAGGAGCTGCGGCTCAAGCAGGAGTACTTCCTGGTATCGGCCACCGTGCAGGACGCCGTTCGTCGTCACCTGGTCAATCACCCGAACCTGGACGACTTCCACGAAAAGGCCGTCTTCCAGCTCAACGACACCCACCCGGCGCTGGCGGTGGCCGAGCTCATGCGCCTGCTCCTCGACGTTCACGGCTACGACTGGCCCGAGGCCTGGACCATCACCAACGGGGCCATGGCCTACACCAACCACACGCTGCTACCGGAGGCGCTGGAGAAGTGGTCGGCCGATCTGTTGGGGCGGCTGCTGCCGCGCCACCTGCAGATCATCAACGAGGTAAACCACCGCTTCCTGGAGGAGGTTCGCCGCCGCTTCCCGGGCGACGAAGAGCTGCTCAAGCGCGTGTCGATCTACGAGGAGGGCAAGCCGAAGCGCGTGCGCATGGCTCACCTGGCCATGGCGGGCTCCTTCTCCGTCAATGGCGTGGCAGCGCTTCACACCGAGCTGCTCAAGAGCAGGGTGGTGCCGGATTTCTATCGGATCTGGCCCGACAAGTTCAACAACAAGACCAACGGCATCACCCAGCGACGCTGGCTTTTGAGCAGCAACAAGCCGCTGGCCGCGCTGGTCACGCGCTACATCGGCGAGGACTGGATCACCGATCTGGACCAGCTAAAGCAGCTCGATCAGTATGCCGACAACGCCGCCTTCTGCGAGGAGCTCGCCCAGGTCAAGACCCGAGCCAAGGAGCGGCTGGCCCGCTTTCTGCGCGACAAGCACGGCTTCGAGGTCGAGGGGGATTGGCTGTACGACATCCAGATCAAGCGCATCCACGAATACAAGCGGCAGCTGCTCAACGCGCTGCACATCATACACCTGTACTGCGAGCTGAAGCGGCGACCCGGCGCGCTCCAAAGCCGCCACCTGTTCCTGTTCGGGGGCAAGGCCGCGCCCGGCTATGATCGGGCCAAGCGGATCGTCAAGCTCATCAACGACGTGGCCGCGCGGGTCAACCAGGACCCGGATGTGAGCCCCTATCTGCGGGTGTTCTTCGTGCCCGACTACCGCGTCTCGGCGGCCGAGCTGCTCTTTCCTGCAGCGGATGTTTCCGAGCAGATCTCGACGGCCGGCTTCGAGGCCTCGGGCACGGGCAACATGAAGTTCGCGCTCAACGGCGCGGTGACGATCGGCACCCTGGACGGCGCCAACATCGAGATCGCCGAGGAGGTGGGCCACGATAACATCTACATCTTCGGCAAGACGGTCGAGGAGGTGGCCAGGCTGCGAGAGCAGGGCTATGAGCCGCGTCGGCTCTACGAGGATGATCCGCGCATCAAGGAGGTGATCGACCTGCTAGGTGCCAACTTCTTCTGCCCCCTGGAGCCGGGTCTATACCAGCCGCTCGTCGACGATCTGTTGACGAACGACTACTACTTGCACCTTGCCGATTTCGAGTCCTACCGCGAGGCCCATCGCCGCATCGACGAGGCCTACGCCGACCGGCCCAGGTGGAACCGCTTGGTGGTCAAGAACATCGCCCACGTGGGGCGTTTCTCCTCGGATCGCACCATACGGGAGTATCAGCGCGACATCTGGAAGACCAAGCCGCACTCCATCTTCGTGGAGTAAGAGGCCGCGCAATGGTTATGGCGCGGCCTGCTCGCCTTCGGTCGCGGCGACCACCACCAGCTCTTGGCCGGGGCTGACCTTGGCGCCGACCTCGGTGTGGACGGCTGCGACCGTGCCGTCGTGGGGAGCGGCGAGCGTCATCTCCATTTTCATGGCGTTGACCACCACCAGCGGCGCGCCCTTTTTGACCGTTTGGCCCACTTCGGCCAACACCTTTACCACTACCGCGGGCATGGGTGGGGTGACGAGCTGTGCCGCCGAGCGTCCGCCCCGCTGCGCGTGTCGGCGCCCGGCCGGCCGCACGAAGCGCGCGCGCCCTTCGGCCCAGACCCACAGCCCCTCGGCGGCGCGGACGGCGTAGAGGTTCAAGGGGCGGTCGGGCTCCTCGACGCGGACGTGGTTCGGCAGCGCGACCCGCAGGCGTACCTGACGACGCTTGCCGTCAATGGTGATCTCGGTTCGGCCCTCGGCATCGAGCGCGCTTGAGGCGATGGTGCTTTGCTGGTCGGCGAGCTGAACGTCGGACTCCATGGCCATAGCTCCGTGTCGTTATCGGTTCGCTTGCTCGAGCCTCAGTCCAAGAGATCCCACGCCCCCAGGGTATGCCAGGGCGAGGGGCCGTCGTCATCGGTCGCTGCCGTCCGCTGCCCCCCGGCATTGGCCGCGCGGGCGAAGCCGGTGAGCTCGTCGGCTGCGTAGGCCAGCATGGCCTGCTCGTCGCCGAGCGGGGAAGGACGCCAGTCGGCCAGGTGCTGCTCGATGAACCGCGTGTGCGTGTCGCCCGCCTCGAAGGCGGGCGTTCGAATGGTGTCCAACATGAACTCGGTGGTGGTCTTGACCCCCAGAATGACGTTTTCCCGCAGCGCGCGAACCATGCGCGCAATGGCCGCGGGGCGGTCCTCGGCCCACACGATGAGCTTGCCCAGCAGCGGATCGTACTCGACCGGTACCTGGTAGCCCGCGTAGATGCCGGAGTCGAAGCGCACGTCTGGGCCAGCGGCGGGCTCGACGAACAGGACCTTGCCCGGCGCGGGCATGAAGTCCGCCTCGGGGTCTTCGGCGTAGATGCGGCACTCGAGCCCGTGTCCCCGCGGGCTGACGTCCTTCTGGGTCAAGCCCAGGCCCTCGCCATTGGCGATCTCGAGCTGGCGCCGCACGAGATCGAAGCCCACCGCCATCTCGGTGATGGGGTGCTCGACCTGTAGCCGGGTATTGACCTCCAGGAAGTAGAACTCCTTGGATCGGCCGAGCATGAACTCGACGGTACCGGCATTGACGTAGCCTGCGGCTTGGGCGGCGCGGACCGCGGCCTCGCCCATCCGCACGCGCAGCGGCTCGTCCAGCGCGGGCGAGGGGGTCTCTTCGATGATCTTCTGGTAGCGGCGCTGGATCGAGCACTCCCGCTCGCCCAGGTGCACGACGTTGCCGTGGGTGTCGGCCAGGATCTGGAACTCGACGTGGCGCGGCCGATCGAGGTAGCGCTCCAGGTACACCGTGCCGTCGCCGAAGGCCGCCCGAGCTTCGCTCGAGGCCTGCTCGACGACGTCGATCAGGCCCTCGGTGCGACCGGCGATGCGCATGCCCTTGCCGCCACCTCCAGCGACCGCCTTGACCAGCACGGGGAAGCCCACGGCCTCGGCGGCCCGGGCCACGGCCTCGGCTGAGATCTCGGTCAGGGTGGCCCCCGGAATGGTCGGGATGTCGTGCTCGGCCATGAGCTTGCGGGCCGCGACCTTGTTGCCGAGGCGTGCGATGACCTCGGGCGGAGGTCCAATCCAGCCAAGGCCCGCGTCGACCACGGCTTGGGCGAAGGCGGCGTTCTCGGCCAAAAAGCCGTAGCCCGGGTGCACGGCCTCGGCGCCCGTCCGCTTGGCGGCGTCGAGCACGCGCTCGATGTTGAGGTAGCTTTCCCGCGGCTCGGCACCGCCGAGAAGCACGGCCTCGTCGGCCGTCAGCACGTGCAGGGCGTGCTCGTCGGCGGCCGAATACACCGCCACGGTGGCGATGTTCATCTCTCGGAGCGTCCGCATGATGCGGACGGCGATTTCTCCGCGGTTGGCGACCAGCACTTTGGTGAACATGACTCGTCCCTACATGCGGAAGACGCCGTGGCCCTGCTGGCGGCCTTCGAGCGGCGCGTTGAGCGCGACCGAAATAGCCAGTCCCAAGGCGTCGCGCGTCTTGGCTGGATCGACGATGCCGTCATCCCACAGGTGGGCCGTGCTGTAGTAGGCATTGCCCTCCTTGCGCGCCGTGTCGATGATCGGCTTGCGGATGAAGTCCACCATCTCGGGCTGCAGCGGCTCCTGGCCGTTGCGCACGAGCTGGTCGTTCTTGACCGTGACCAGCACGTCGGCGGCCTGCTCGCCGCCCATCACGCCGATCTGGGCGTTGGGCCACATCCACAAAAAGCGCGGTCCGTAGGCCCGACCGCACATGCCGTAGTTGCCCGCACCGAAGGAGGCGCCCACGATGACGGTGAGCTTGGGCACGGTGGCGGTGGCCACGGCGTGGACCTGCTTGTGCCCGTCCTTGGTGATGCCAGCCCGCTCGTAGTCCTTGCCCACGATGTAGCCAGCGATGTTCTGCAAGAACAGCAGCGGGATCCCCTCGCGATCGCACAGCGAGATGAACTGGGTGGCCTTGAGCGAGCTGTCGGGGAAGAGCGGGCCATTGTTGCCCAGGATGCCGACCTGGTAGCCGTGCAAGTAGGCCCAGCCGCACACCAGGGTCGGCCCGTAGCGCTCCTTGAACTCGAGAAACTCCGAGCCGTCGACCAGCCTGGCGATGATCTCGCGGCAGTCGTACGGCGTGGAGAGCTTGCGCGGCACGATGCCCCAGAGCTCCTTCGGGTCGTAGACGGGCTCGCGCGGCTCGCGGAGGGGGATGGTTGCCTTGGCGGGGCGCGGCAGCCGCCCGACGATGTCGCGGATAATCTGGCAGGCGTGGGCGTCGTCCTCGGCGTAGTAGTCGGACACGCCCGACTGTCGACAGTGCACGTCGGCGCCGCCCAGCTCCTCGGCGCTCACCTCCTCGCCCGTGGCCGCGCGCACCAGCGGCGGGCCGCCCAAGAAGATGGCGCCCGTTCCCTTGACGTGCACCACATGGTCGGACATCGCGGGGATGTAGGCCCCGCCCGCCGTGCATAAGCCCATCACCGCGGTGATCTGCGGGATGTTCATCTTGGATATCAGGGCCTGGTTGTAGAACACCCGCCCGCCGTCATCGACATCGGGAAAGACCTCGGACTGAAGCGGCAGGAAGGCGCCGCCCGAGTCGACCAGCGTCACCGTGGGGATGCGGTTTTCCATCACGATGGTCTGACAGCGCAGCGACTTCTTGACGCCCATCGGGTAGATGGTGCCCCCCTTGATCATGGGGTCGTTGGCACTGACCAGGCACTCGCGACCAGCGATGAGCCCGATGCCCGCGCGCGTGCCCGCCGAGTAGATCTTGTCGTCGTACACCCCGCGCGCGGCCAGCGGGGCGATCTCTAGCCACGGGCTGTGCCGATCGAGCACCCGGTCGAGGCGCTGCTGCACGGTCAGCTTGCCCAGCTCGGCGTTGCGCTTGCGGGCTCGCTCCGAGCGGTCCTCGCGCGCCTTGCGCAGCTCCTCGTTGAGCTCGGCGACGAGCTTTTCCATGTGCTCGTAGCGGGCCTTGTACTCGTCGCTGTTGGTGTCGGTGCGGCTTTCGATGACGTTCATGGCGAGCAGCTCGGAGCGCCGTCGGGATCGACGCACGCTTCAAGATAGTCGCGACCGGCCTGTTGTCCAACGGCGAAGCGCCCACCGCGTTCGGTCTGCGGCTTGGCGGATTGGTCGGCCTCGGCGCGTGACGAGCTCGAGCGGCTTGCTGCAACCCGTCGACTGCTAGCCCCTGGGGTCGCGGCGCCCTTGCGCGGCGGCTCCCTTGCCGTAGGATGGGGCTGCGATGGACTGCGTGCTCGTCTCGGCCATCGGTCTGGTCTGTCTCTGGCTGGGCTATCGGCTCTACGGCGGCCTCATCCGCCGGGTGCTGATCCAACCCGATGACGCGCGGCCCACGCCCGCGCACGCCCAGCAAGACGGCGTGGATTTCCACCCGGCGAGTAAGGTGGTGCTGTTCGGCCACCACTTCTCCTCCATCGCAGGAGCCGGGCCCATCATCGGACCCGTCGCGGCGGTGGCGGCCTTTGGCGGCTGGGGACCGGTCCTTTTGTGGATCCTGCTCGGCGTGGTCTTGCTGGGGGCGGTGCACGACTACGTCGCGCTCATGGTCTCGGTGCGCAACGGGGCCAAGTCCATTCCCGAGATCGCGGGCGCCGCCGTGGGTCGCTCCTCGCGGCTATTGTTTCTGAGCTTCGTGTGGCTGGCCCTGGTGCTGGTCATCGCGGTGTTCGTGGCGGTGGCCACCAAGAGCTTGATGGCCAAGCCCGAGATCGTCCTGCCGACCTTCGGCCTGGTGCCCGTGGCCATGCTCTTCGGCTACCTGGTCTACCAGCGAGGGCTGCACATCGTTGTCGGCACGATCATCGGCCTCGGGCTCCTCTTCTTCCTCATCTGGCTGGGCGCGGAGATCCCCCTGGCCCTTCATGCCACGGCCGAGGGCCCCGACCGGGTCTGGTCGCTCGGCCTTTCCGAGAGCTCCGCGCACGCGCTGTGGTTTATCATCCTGTTCGCGTACGGCTTCGGTGCCTCGGTGCTGCCGGTCTGGCTGCTGCTCCAACCCCGCGACTACATCGCCAACTGGGTCCTGATCATCGGCCTCGTCCTCGGCTTTGGCGGACTGTTTTTCACGGGCGGGACGATCACCGCGCCCGTGCGAGGGTCGCTGTACAGCGCCTCGGCTGGTCCGCTCTGGCCGATGCTCTTCATCATCGTCGGCTGCGGCGCCATCTCGGGCTTCCACTCGCTGGTCGCGAGCGGCACCACCGCCCGCCAGCTCGACAAGGAGAGCCACGGCCAGCCCGTGGGCTTCGGCGCCATGATCCTCGAGGGCGCGCTCGCGCTGCTGGCGCTGATGTGCGTGACCGCTGGCTTGGTGTGGAAAGCGGGCGCGCCGCCGGATGTGCTGATCGCGGACGGGGGCAATCCGATCGTGGCCTTCGCGCAGGGCTTCGGCCATTTCACCGAGGCCTTCCTGGGCACCTTCGGCGTCTTGGCCGGCATGACCATGATCAAGACCTTCGTCATGACCACCCTCGATACGGCCGTGCGGCTGTCGCGCTTCGTGGGCACCGAGCTCGTCGGGCATCGAGCGGGCTGGCTGCGCAACCGCTGGGTGATGTCGCTGGTGCCGGTCGCGGGCGCCTACGCCCTGGCGGTAGGCGACCACTGGAAGACCATCTGGCCCATCTTTGGGGCGTCCAACCAGCTCGTGGCCGCGCTCACCCTGCTGGTGCTGTCCTGCTACCTGGTCGCCCGCGGCAAGCCGCGAGTCTACACCCTGGCGCCCGCCATCTTCATGCTGCTGACCACTATCGCCGCGCTGTCGTGGCAGGCCCACGGCTTTCTCTGGGAAGAGCCGCGCAACGTCTTGCTGGGCTCCACTTCCTTCGTCCTGCTGGTGCTGGCCGTGGTGGTCTGCGTCGAGGCCGTCAAGACCTTCCGCATGTTGGGCAGGCGGAGCGCCGCGCCCGCGGGTGCGCCATGAAACGGGCGCGGCACAGGGGCGGCGAGGACGCGGGCCAGTGCGGAAAAGCCGGCCTGGGCCGTCGCGCGCTGCTGGGCGGTGCGCTAGGCGCGAGCGTTCTGGGTGCCCTGCCGCTCGGCCAGGTGGCCTGCGCCCTTCGCTCGCCCGTTGCAGCACCGTCAGATGGGCGGCGGCTGTTCGCTTCGATTGCGGTCGAGGGCTCCTATCGCCAGATGGGCCTTGCCATGGGCCGGGCCTTGCGCCCGCACATCGCCGCGGTGCTGCTCGCGCAGCCCTCGTTTCAGCGCTGTTGCGCCGCTGCCCGAGAGCCCGCGCGAGCCGAGCTCGAGTCGTTCGAGCAGGCCACCCGCCAGAGCTTTCCCCATCTGATGGACGAGCTCGAGGGGATGGCTGAGGGCTGCGGCGTCGACCGGTCCGATCTGTTCGCTTGGAACTGCCGCTCCGAGATCGGTGCCCTCGAGGATCGCTGCCCTGCGGGCTGTTCTACGGTGGGCGTGGTTGCGGCCGAGCGCATGGTGCTCGGCCACAACGAGGACGGCCACGCGGCCTATGGCGGCCGCATGGTGGTGGTGCACGCCCGGCCGCCTTCGGGCATCGCCTTTGCCTCGCTGCTGTACCCGGGCACGCTGGCGGGCAACGGGCCGAGCCTGAACGCCCGCGGCGTTGGGCAGACCACCAACTACATCGCCCCGTGCCGCGCCGCCGCGGGTGTGCCCCGGTACTTCATCGGGCGCGCGATCTTGGAGGCCGAGAGCCTGGAGCACGCCGTCAGCCTGGCGACCACGGCCGGGCGGGCCTTTCCCTGGCACCACAACTTGACCTCGCTGCCGGACGCGAGGCTGGTCTCGCTCGAGACCTGGCCAGGGCGGCACCATCGTCGCGACGTCCAGGGCGTGCTCCTCCACACCAACCACCTGGTCCATCCCGAGATGCAGGGCCTGCCCGAGGACACGGCCTACCTCGACCGCTCCTCGCTGCCCCGGCTGCGCGCCCTCGAGCGCGTGAGGCGCACCCGGCCGCTGCGGACGGCCGCGGACGTCCTGGCCGCGCTCGCCGACCGCTCGGGCGCGCCGTGCAAGGTCTGTCGGCGGCCGGGCGACGAGGTTCCCGGCATCACCGTGGCCACGGCCCTGTTCGCCTCGCCGCGGCTCGAGATGCAGTTGTTCGACGGGCCGAGCTGCGGCGGGCCAGCCCAGATCGTGCGGCCCTGACGGCGCGGCGCGAAGCGGGCGCCTACGACGAGCTGGGGCCGTGCGTACGCCAGCGGAACCGATAGCGCATGGCGTTGTCTGTGATCGCACAAGCACGAGTTGCGCGGAGCGGCCCAACGCGCAGGCCGCGCCCGCGCGCTCTAGCCCGCCCCCGAGCGAGCTGGCGGTCTTGAACGGAGCCCGAGCCCGCTGCGGCAAAGGCGAACGCTTCCTTCGCCTGCGCTCGGGACGGGCCGCTGCTCGCGGCTCGCATCGGACCGTTGCCCGCGGCGGGCAGCGGTCAGACCTCCAGCTGTACCGTGCCTTCATCCACCTTACCCCTGCCTCTGCACGCCTCGGCCCTTCACCTGCGGGTCGAGCCCGGAACGCGCGTCGTTCTGCGCGGCTCGTACTACAGCGCGCACGACGGATCGGTGGTGGATGCGGCCACCACGACCTGGCCCGACGCCGCGCCGGGCAAGGCCTCGGTCGATGTTGGCGGGCTGGTCGATTTGGAGGCGGGTGGCTTTCATCTGCTCTCGCGCGATCCCGAAAGCCATGTGGTCGAGGCCGTGGCCACGGGCGGCGACGCGCCAGGGTGCGCGCACCACGGCGTGCCCGCGCCCTGCCTGCCGCTTCGCACGGCCCATCAGGCTCACGCGCGCCTGCTCACCGCTCGCGAGTGGGCCGCGTCGCTCAAGGGAGGTATCGAGGTCCAGACGGTGACGCCGCCAGCCGGGGCGAGCATCGCGGCTGCGGCCACGCCATTGAAGACCGTTGCCATCGGCCTCGCGGTGGCGCTGACGCTGGCGGTGGCGGTGGCGGTCGCGGTGCTCGGGCTTTGGCACCGCCGCCGCTCGCCCCGCTCTCGGCTGCTGGCGTTGCTTCGCCGCGTGCGCCGCCGCGTTCGTGCGTTTGACCCCGTGCTCGCTGCCGCGCTCGGCCCTGCCTTGGCGGCCGCCCGAGGGGCCCTGCGTAGGGGCCGCTTGGACCCAAGCTCGACCCAGGGAAAACGCGTCGAACAGGCCTTCCGCCAGCTGGATGCCACCTTGGGCCGCGCGGCCCGACGCCAGAGGATGGCGCGCGAGCAGCGGGCTGCCGACGAGCTCATCGGCGAGGTCAAGGTGGCGCTGGCAGCGGCCCGCGAGACCGCCAGCGCCTGTGGCGAAAGCCAAGCCAACCCATGGCCCATGGGCCAAGGAGCAGACCATGAAGCGCAAACGAGCTGCTGCGGCAGCCTCTGAGGTCGGGCGCCCCAGCGTCCAGGTGATGGTTCAGTGGGACGAGGCCGTGCTCACCGTCGAGCCGGTCGCCCCTGGCGCGGGCTTCTGGATAGGTCCGGCTAGCCGTGCGGGGCACCGCGGCCACTTTGTCCTGCCCGAGGGTCTGCTCGTCGCCCGTCGGCTCCAGCTGGTGAGCCGTCAGCCCAGCGGCGAGGTAAGGGCGACGCTGCTCGACGGTGCCAGCGGCCACGTCGAGCTGCCCGAGCGCGGCAGGCTGTCGCTGGCCCAAGCCCGGCTCGAGCTCGGTGGTCATGACGGAGCCGACGCGGCATCGGCTCGGGCCGCGCAGATCGATCTGCCCACTGGGACGGAGCTCGTGCAGCGGCTCGGTCGCTTCACTTTTTACATCGCGGTCTTCCGGACAGCGCCCGAGCTTGGCGGGCGACGGCGGAGCGTGGGCCTGCGCGACCGAGGCCGCCTGGCCAAGACGGCCGCGCTCTCGGCGTGGCTGCACGCTGCCGTGGCTGGGATGGCTTTTGCCTGGCCTGCGCCACCCGTGGACGAAGGCGGCATGTCGCCTGACGATCGCCATCGGATCCATCGCTGGCTGAGGGCGGCCGAGCTGGCCGACGATGCCGCGGCCGCCGAGGAAAGGGCGCGCGAGCGTGGCGTAGAGGGCGCCGAGGGCGGCAGCGGAACGCGCGCGCGGGGACAAGAGGGCTCGATGGGTGCACCTGGAGCCACGCCCGATGCGCGCTATGGCGTGCGCGGCCCCACCGCGTCGGGCGGACCGTCGCACGCCCGCGCCCAGGCCCTGCACGGTGCGGCCGAGTTCGGCATGATTGGCCTGCTCAGCTCGGGTGGTCGCGGCGATCCCGACGCCCCCACCGCTCCGTGGGGACGAGACGATGCCTTGGGCAGCGACCCCTTGAACGCGCGCGGCAACGCCTGGGGCGGCGCTGGCCTAGGCGCGAGCGGCGTCGGCCACGGCGCGGGCACGGGCACGGGTCAGGGCTTCGGCTCGGGCGCGGCTCGGGCGCCGAGCAGCGCGGGCGCCTACGGGCGCGAGCCCTCGCTGCCGAGCATCGCCATCGATCCCAACGGCCGCTTCGCCACCACCTACCGCCCCGGCCGCGGACACCTGGCCGCCTTCGAGCACGCCGTGGCCCGCGGCCTGGTTCCCGCGGCCACCCGCGAGCTGGTAAGCGACGTGGGCAGCCGCTACGCCCCGGCCGTCCCGGTGCCCGATGACCGGGCGCTGGCCTACCGCTTGGACCTCGAGCGAAAAGCCCTACCGCCCGGCGGAGGGCCCGTGCACCTGCGCATCGCGCTCCGGTCCTCGTCCCGGGCTTCCGGCGTGCGCCCGCGGCTGTCGGTGCACCTGGCGCTCGACACCAGCGGCTCGATGCAGGGCGAGCCCCTGGCGCGCGCCAAGCAGGCGGCTCGCCAGCTCGTCGACCGGCTGACGCCGCGCGACGCTTTCTCGCTCACCACCTTCTCGACCGATGCCGAGCTGCGGGTGAAGGCCGGCCCGGTCGGCCCGCGCAAGGCTCAGATCCAGGCGGCCATCGACGAGGCGCAGGCCACGGGCAGCACGAACATCGGCGCGGCGCTCGAGCAGGCCTACCGCCAGGCGATCGGCCGCCCGGCCGACGGCGATGTCGAGCGCGTGGTGCTGCTGCTGTCCGACGGCCAGCCCACCGCGGGCGAGACCCATCCGCGGCAGCTCGCCGCGCGGGCGCTCCGAGCGTTTCAGGAGGGGGCGCAGACCAGCACCTTCGGTCTGGGCGTCCAGTACGACGGCGCTTTGATGAGCGCGATCGCGGCCGACGGCGGAGGCGGCTACTACTACCTGAGCGACGCCGAGCATATCGGTACGGCGCTCTCGACCGAGATCAAGCGGCGCCTCGACCCCGTGGCCACCGCGGTCGAGCTACGCGTTCGGCTGCGCGAGGGCGTCCAGCTCTTGCGCGTGTACGGCTCGCGCAAGCTCGCCGAGGACGAGGCGGCGCGGGTGCGCGCTCAGGAGGTGGCCGCGGACCAGCAGGCCGAAAGCCGTCACCGCATCGTCCGCGACCGGCAGCACGACCGCTCGGGCGGCATGCGCTTTTTCATTCCTGCATTCGCCCGCGACGACCGCCACGGGCTGCTGCTCGAGCTCGGCGTGGCCGCGGGCACGGGCGAGCGCACCGTGGGCAGCTTCGAAATCCGCTACAAGGACCGCGTGCACCAGCGCAACGTCGGCGACGAGCAGCCCATCCGCATCGCCTACGCCAATAGCGACGCCGCTAGCGCCCGCACCATCGATCCCTCGGTGGCCTGCACCGTGCAGGGCCATCGGGCGGGCGAGGATCTGCTCGTCGCCGCCACCCATATCGCCCGCGGCGACCACGGCGCCGCCGCTCAGCTTCTGAGCGAGCGAGAGCGGATCCTGCACCGCGCCGCCCAGAGCCTGGACGAGCCAGGCCTCCGCACCGACGCCCAGCGGCTCGCCCGCCTGCGCGCCCACGCCTCGCCCGAGCAGGGCATCCGCGAGCCCCGCGCCTTGGCACTGCTCCTCGAGACGGCGGGCCGCTCGCACTTGCGCTGAGCTGGGCCCGCGTCCATAGCGCGCTCGGGCCGCACGCCGAGCGCCGCCGCAAGGTGGTCCCCGGCAAATCCGCTTGCGCCCGCCGAGCCCACCGTGCCAATGAACGGCGAGGAGAGTGGATCTCATGCGCGCTTTTCGTCATCTTTGCGGCGCTGCTGCTATGGCCTGCGGCACCACGGCCATGTCCTTGCCCGCACGCGCCCAAGTCGTGGCGGGCGACTTGTTCGCGACCGAGTACGGCGCAGGGACCGTGGTCAACTTCGCCGGGGGAGGAAGCTTCTCCGGCGCGCCTCGTTTCGCCACGGGGCTTTCCGGGCCCATGAGCCTGTGTGTCGGACCGGGCGGCGAGCTGTACGCGGCCGAGTTCAACTCCGGCGAGGTGACGGTGATCACGGACGGCGGAGATTTCGACAGCGCCGCGCCCTTTGCTTGGGGCCTTTCTTTCCCGTGCGGACTTACGTGCTCTGAAACCGAAATTCTGGCGGCCGAATTCGGCGCGGCGCAAGTGACCGACATCACCGACGGTGGGGACATGACCGACGCGGCGCCCTTCGCCTACGGGGGGGCGGACTGGGATTGGGTAGCCACCTTGCGCGACTCGAGCGACAATCTCTGGGTTTCCCGACAGTACGATTCAGAGGGCGTCTACGACATCACCGCCGGAGGGGATGTGTCGGACGATGCGCCGTATGTGTACAACGCCGACATCGTTCGCGGTCTGGCGCAGATGGGTGCGACGCTGCTATTGGCGGATAACGGTTTGGACCAGGTCATCGACTTCACCGCTGGTGGGGATCTGGCCAACATGCCCGTGTTCGCCACGGTGCCTGGCGTGCTGTCCCTGCACGGGGTGGACGGCCTGGGCCTGTTCGCGGGCAGCGATTATGGCTCGGTATACGAGATCTCGGCGGGCGGCGATTTCACCGACGAGCCTCCCTTTGCCACCGGAGTGGCGATCTCCGGCGGCTACACCGGTCTGCAGTACGTGCACGGATGCGGCGACGGCGTTGTTCACGTTGGGGTAGAGGACTGCGATGAAGGCGGCGTCGACACGGCGAGCTGCGATGCCGACTGCACTGACGTGGAATGCAGCGACGAGCACGTCAATGCCGCAGCGGGTGAGGACTGCGACGACGGCGGGGAGTCTGCCAGCTGCGACGCCGATTGCACTGAGGTCGAATGCGGCGACAGCACGGTCAACAGCACGGCCGGTGAGGACTGCGACGATGGCAATACCGTTGATGGCGATGGCTGCTCGGCCCTTTGTGCCGACGAGGGAGCTGGCGGCGCAGGCGGCGGGGGCGCGACGGGTGGGGCCGCTGGCTCGGGTGGTAGCGCGGGTGCGGGCGGCAGCGCGGGCTCGGCGGGCGCGGCTGGTAGCGCCAACGACGCGGACTCGAGCGGTAGCGGCTGCGGCTGTCGTACGGCGCCAGCCGATTATGGCCGCGCGGGCTGGCTGCTCGTGGCGGCAGGACTGTGGGCGGGGTGGGGGCGTAGGCGTGGCCAGCGCCGCATCCACGGCGGATAACCCCTGTGGCGCGAGCGCGACGCGCCGCAATGGCCGCCCGCGCCTTCGACCTCAGCTCGCCGCGGCCGCGCCGCCAAGCAGTGCCGAGATGGAGTGCTGCAAGAAGTCGATGCGGATGTCCTGCTCGACCAGCGAGCGGCGGATGCCGCCGCGGGCCTTTTGGGGGTTGCGCGCCAGGTAGCTGTTGTCGGGCCGGAGCTGATCGCGCCGCAGCGCCTCGGCGGCCCTGAGCGTCTGCTGGCGCAGCCCCTCGTCGGGCTCGCCGTGATGCCGGCTCAAGAGGTAGGTCGCCGCCACCGCCTCGGTGAAGCCCGCGGTGGCTGGGGCCTGGGGAACCATGACCGCGCTGAAGCCGTAGTGGCCGGCAAAGGCCGGGTGGCTCTGGTCGAACTGCAGTCGCCCGATGAAGGCGGAATAGCCCTTGCAGAAGTCGAGGTAGCGCTCAGAGCGGAGCCGCGGCCAGGCGCGCTCGGCTGCCAAGCAGGTCCAGTGGTCTGCCCCATAGCTGAAACGGCCGAGGAAGTAGCCGTACTTGGGCCCGGTCAACCAGTCGAGCGCCCGCTCGGCTGCGGGCAGGCTCGGCTCGTCGCCCAGCACCTCGTGTGCCATGACCAGCGCTAGCGCGGCTTGCTCTGAGGCGAACATCTGCGTGGGGGTTGGATCGGGAGCGCCGCGCCGCCGGTCGTAGACGTGGTGGAAGTCGCCGCCAGGGCGCTGCATGGCCAACAAGAAGGCACGCAGCTCGTCGGCCGCCCCGGCAAAGCGCGGGCTGCCTGTGGCGTGCTGGTACTCGAGCAGCGCGATCAGCGTCAGCGCCGAGGCTCCCAGCTTGGCACGTTGGCTCTTGGCCACGCAGCGGTGCTCGCCGCAGCGGTGCACGCGGTGGCGCACGAGCCAGTTGGCGGCGCGCCTGGCCGCTCGGCGAAAGCGCCCCTCCTTGGTGTGCGCGTAAAGCTGCGACAGTCCGTAGATGGCACCAGCGTGCCGCGGCAGGCTGGCGTCGCTCTTGCCGAAGCGCCGATTGCGCAGGGCGGCGACCTCGTAGTTGAAGCGTCCGTCCTCGTGGAGCTGTCGCACCATGCAGCGGCCTGCCTCGACGGCCGCCTGAACCAGGCCTTCGGGACCGGCGGGCTCGAGCGGGGTGTTGCCCAGCACCACGGCTCGCGGCTGGCCGTCTGCCTTCGCCGGCTCTACCCAGGACTCGAGCCCGAGCCGCTCGATGGGCCCACCGCCCTGGCCGAGCCGCTCGAGCGCCCAGCCAGCGTCCAGGCCGAGGCGTACCTCGCGCAGACCCGGCAGGATGGGCGCCGCCCCGAAGCGGCTTTGCAGGACCATATCGTCGGGCAGGAGCGCGCGCTCGGGCGGGCCGTCGCGCCGCCGTAGCCCGTCGGCGCCTGGCACCACCGACAGGGCCAGGACGGGCCTGCGCTCCGAGGCAATGGGGCCCACGGCCACCACGCGGTCCAGCTTGAGCCTGCCGCGGCCGCCATGGCGAGCGATGCCCGGGTGGGCCAGCAGCGCCTGAGTCGCGGCTTCTACGGCTGCGGCCAGGTCTGCCCCGCTGCCGGTCACCCGCGCCACCGCTTTGCCGCGGTCCCAGAGGGTGACGAACAAGGGGCCCGGCCCGGTGGGCACGCCCACGAGCGCGGGCGCCGCCGGCCTAGCGGCGCCGCTCAGCGCCGCCCGCAGCACCGCCACGCTCTGCTGGCGGGCGGCGGGCGAGAGCGCCGCTACCGGACGCAGCCGAAAGGGGAGGTAGGCGGCCGTCGCCGCCAGCACGGGCACCAGCAGCAACAGCGCGATGCCGCCCCGCGCCGCCCGCGCCGGCCCATAGTCCGCGCGCACCTCTCGTCGAAGCAGCGCGCGCAGCTGCAGCGCGGGCAGCAGGCCGAGTAGCTGGAAGCCCGCCGCCGCGAACAGCAGGCTGACGATGGCGGCGCCGTAGCCGAAGGCGCCGTAGACCGCCCGCAGGTAGAGCCACGACAGTAGCAGGCCGGTCACCACCAGCACTCCGGCGGCGAGCCCGAACAGCCCGCTCGCCAAGCCCAGGCGCCATCCCCACCGTGGCCTGCGCCACAGGCAAAGTCCCGTGGCGATCTGGAGCGCAGCGTAGGCCAGGAGCGCGACGTTGGCCGCGGGGCTCTTCCAAGGGACGAGCGCGGCCGCGGTCACGGCGATGACAAGGCCGTGGGCGGACGCGATCCAGGCCCACAGGTGCAGGGTTCGGCGGGTGAACGAACTCGCGCCGTCGGGCCCGCCCGCGGGCCGCCGCGGGCCGTTCGCCTTCTTCGCTCGCTCGCTCGCTACGCGGGGTGCTTCGCTCATGATTGCGCGTGCCTTCGCGCCGAGCCCGTTCCTTGATCAGGGTGGTGGGATCACGTATAGCATGAAGCGGAAGGTGTGTTGTTTCGATGGGGCCGTGTCCCGCCGTAGACAAGCTGCTCGCCTTCTGCGACGGGCAGCTTTCGCCTGCCGAGGAGCAGGACGTCGAGAGGCATCTCGATGAGTGCGCTCATTGTCGTGCGGTAACCAACACTTACGTCATCGGCAAGGACTCGCCCTGGAGCCCGCCGCTGTCGCGAGCCTTTGAGGGACCGCGAGCAGAGCCGCACCCCTTCGAAGAAGCTCCCACTAGCCACGAGCAACTTGAGCTGCAACGCGGCGACGTGGTCGAGGACAAGTACGAGCTCGTGGAGCCGCTGGCGGCTGGCGGCATGGGATCCGTGTGGGTGGCTGAGCATCGCCGCTTGGACAACAAGGTCGCCATCAAGTTCATGGATCCGACGCTGCTCGAGGACGACCGGGCTCGGGCGAGGTTCGAGCACGAAGCCAAGGCGGCCGCCACCCTGCGTAGCCCCAACGTGGTCCAGATCTTCGACTACGGCTTCCACGATGGCACTCCCTTCATCGTGATGGAGCTCCTGCATGGACAGGACCTGTACAGCCTGCTGCGTCGGCGGCAGCGGTTGTCGCTCGCCGAAGCGAGCATGATCGTCACCCAGATCGCCAAGGCCCTGCAGGTCGCCGCTCATCAGGGGATCGTCCATCGGGACCTCAAGCCGCGGAATGTCTTCTTGGCGGACCACGCTGACGAGAAGACCGTCAAGGTGCTCGACTTCGGCTTGGCCAAGCCCATCCGCCGAAACCGCGCCAAGGACGACACCACCGCTGGCGTGCTGCTCGGCTCTCCCCACTACATGAGCCCAGAGCAGATCCGCGGCGACCGGAGCCTGGACCACCGCAGCGATCTGTGGTCGCTCGCGTGCATCGCCTTCGAGATGATCGTGGGCGACAAACCCTTTCCGGGCAACAGGTTGGGTCCGGTGCTCATCCACATCTGCAGCGATCCGCTGCCCGTGCCTACCAGCCAGGACTCGAGCTTGCCGGCCGAGCTCGATGACTTCTTCAAGCGCGCTCTGGCGCGAGATCCGGACGAGCGGTTTCAGACCTCGACCGAGTTCAGCTCCGCCTTGGCGGAGATCGCAGCTCAGCACGTGGGCAAAGGCGAGCTGGCGACGCTGCAATCGAACAGCGTCAAGCTGGCCGAAGCCGAGTCGGCGGATGAAGATGATGACGAAGAGGTGATACCGCCCAGGCCGCCTGGCGAGGCGGGCATCATCGGCACTACCACGGGCAAGGTGGCGACCTCGCTGGCAGCGCGCGCGGCGGCGCCCTCGAAGTGGCGGCCGTTTCTCTGGAGCTCGGGCGCCTTTGTAGTGGTAGCCGTCGTCGGGGTGGCCTGGCTGCTGTCCCGGGGTGAGGTCGAGCCGTCGCCCGCGGCGCAGCCGAGCCGCTCCTCGGAGGCGGCGGCCGAGGCTGTCGCGGCCGCTGGCGAGCCCACATCGAGCTCGCTCGCCACAGCAGCCGCCTACCTGGCGGGGGGCGGCGGGACGAGCGGCGAGCCCGCCGACGGTGCGGCCGGCTCTGGCGAGGGCGCGGGCGGCACGTCTGCTGGTGGGGCCGCGCCGAGCGCC
>CAYTYV010000059.1:0-20905 GCA_964441055.1 uncultured Polyangiaceae bacterium
TCTGGGAGCGGATGTCGCCGATCACCTCGTCGGGGGTGCGCACGTTCCAGCGGATCATGTCCAGCACCGCTTGGTTGGCCACGCCGTCGTCGTAGAGCTTGACCAGCGGAATGAACAAGCCGTCCTCGTACACGTCGCGGTTGTCCGAGGAGACCCGCCCGCCGATGTCGGCGTGGTGGAACACGCAGGCGGTGAAGGCCACCAGCCGGTCGCGAAACAGAATCGGGCTCAGCACGCAGACATCGTTCAAATGGCCGGCCAGGGCCCACGGATCGTTGGTGATGAACACGTCGCCCGGGCGATAGCCATCTTGCGGCATGCTCTGGACGAGCTTTTTGACGCCCAGGGCCATGGCGCCCGCTTGCCCGGGCGTGGCCAAGCTGCCCTGCGCAAGCTCGCGGCCGTGCCGATCGGTGAACATGCAGGTGTAGTCGTGGGCGTCGCGCAGCAGGCTGGAAAAGGCCGTGCGCGCCACCGCGGCATCGGACTCGTCCACGATGGAGATGAGCCTTCGCCAGAGGATTTCCAGGGTGACCGGGTCGAACGGGTGCGTCATGGCCGTCGTGCCTCGCGAGCCCTCAGCCGATGTCCATCCACAAAAAGCCGCGCTCGTCGACCGAGACCGCGGCGTCCTCGCCCACCACCACCGTCGACTCGCGCTCCTCGATGATGGCCGGTCCGCGCAGGCTCGCGCCCGGGGGCAGGCGGTAGCGGTCGTAGACCGCGTGCGGCACGAAGGCGCGGGCCTCGGCAGAGTAGGCGGCTCGCTCGCCCCGCCGCGCCGCGCTCAGGCTCTGGCCAGCCCGGCCGATGCGGGCGAGCTCGAGGGGGCGTTCGGGCAGGCTGGCGCGGACGCGGAAGCTTATGAGCTCGAGCGGCACCTCGGGGTAGGTGCGACCGTAGAGCCGCTCATAGATGGCGTCGAAGCGCTGGCGGATGTCCTCGGCCGCGAGCGGGCCGCGCTCGGCCCTAGGCAGCGGGACCGCCGTCTCCGAGCCCTGTCCCAAAAAGCGCGCGTCCACGGAGCGCTCGAAGTCGAGCGGCTCGGGGGCGTCGGGCCGCTGCAGCATGCTGGCGGCCTGCTCCTCCAGCTCGCGGAACATGGCCTCGATGGCAGAAAGGTCGGCCGCCTCCAGCGCCACCTTGTGGCTGCGCACCACGTCGAAGGCGCGCGGAGCGGCGAAAAAGCCCATGGCCGAGCCCACCCCCGCGTTGGGCGGCACCAGGATGCGCCGAGCGCCGAGCTTTTTGGCGAGCCCGTAGGCGTGGACCGGACCTGCGCCGCCAAAAGCCGCCACCGTGACGGCCTGAGGGTTGCCCCCCTTTTCCGCGATGTGGGTCTTGGCGGCCGCGGCCATGGTCTCGTTGACCAGCTCGTGGATGCCCCAGACCGCCCCGAGCAGCTCCACGCCGAGCGGCTTGGCGATGCTCTCGGCGATGCCGCGGCGGGCCGCGTCCGCGTCGAGGCGCATGGTGCCACCCAGGAAGTAGTCGGCGTCCAGGTAGCCGAGCAGCAGATCGGCGTCGGTCACGGCAGGCTCGCGGCCGCCTCGGCCGTAGCAGATGGGCCCTGGCGCCGCCCCCGCGCTCTGCGGCCCCACCTGCAGGGTGCCCATGCGGCTCACCTTGGCGATAGAGCCGCCGCCCGCACCGATCTCCATCAGGTCGACCACGGGCACCTGGATGGTCAGGCCGCTTCCCTTCATGAAGCGCTGCACGCGGCCGACCTCGAAGGTGGGGACCACGCCTGCCGAGCCGTCCTGGATCAAGCAGGACTTGGCGGTGGTGCCGCCCATGTCAAAGCAGAACATCTCCGAGATGCCGAACAGCTTGCCGTAGTGCTGTGCCGCGATGACGGCCGCGGTGGGCCCCGACTCGATGATGCGCACGGGGAAGCGGGCGGCGGTCTTGACCGAGGTGATGCCGCCCGAGGACAGCATGATGAAGAGCTGGCCGTCGAAGCCCAGCGAGCCCAGCCGGTCGGCCAGCCGCGACAGATAACGGCCGGTCAGGGGCTTGACGTAGGCGTTGGTGACGGTGGTGCTGGTGCGCTCGTACTCGCGGATCTGCGGCAGGACCTCGTGCGAGATGGACTGCGAGAGCTCGGGCGCCTCCTCGGCGATGATCCGCCCCAGGGCCTGCTCGTGGGCGGGGTTCTCAAAGGAGTTGAGCAGGCAGACGGCAATGGACTCGACCCCTTGGTCGCGGATCTGGCGCACCAGCCCGCGGGCATGCTCCTCGTCGAGCGGCTCGAGCACGCTGCCGTTGGCGCGCACCCGCTCGCGCACCTCGCGCCGAAGCGCGCGGGGGACCAGCGGCTCGGGAAAGGCGGCGAAGACGTCGTAGGGCGCGTAGCGGATCTCTCGGCCGAGCGCCAAGACGTCGCGGAAGCCCTGCGTGGTCAATAGCGCGGTCTTGGCGCCCTTGCGCTCGATGATGGCGTTGATGACCAGGGTGGTGCCGTGGATCACCTCGCCGAGCTCGGCCGCAAAGCCGGGGACGCGCTCGGCGAGCTGTCGCACCCCCTGCTCCACGGCATCGGAGGGATCGGCGGGCGTGGTCAGGCACTTGTGGACCCACAGCTCGCCGCTTCGGTCGTCGAGCAGCACGAAGTCCGTGAAGGTGCCGCCGATGTCGCAGCCCAGTCGATAGGTGGTCTCGCTCATCTCGACCTCTGCCACGCCCGCCCCATGGTAGGGCTCCGTTAGCAGGCCTTCAACGGCTAGCTCCACTCTGCAAGAAGCTGCGTACCATGCAAGGGCTTGCGCAGCGCGCAGCCGCGGGCAGGCCGGCTCGGCGGCGCATTTCGTGATCGCTCGGGCCCGCCGCGGCCATCGGTAGCTACAAGCCAAGACCCCGGAGGGAGGGAAGATGAAACGCAACACGTGGTGGATGGCCGTGGTGGTCGGCACAGCCCTGGGCAGCTCGGCCTGCGGCGGCGAGGATGCGCCCGCAGCCGAGCAGGCGCCCACGGAAGGCGGCGGCGCCAGCTGGCTCGGCCCTGGCATCGCTGACGACCCCCTCAATCGCTTCTTCAGCCTGGCCCGGGTCCACGCCATCGCGATCACCGTGGACGCCGCTGGCCTCGCGGCCCTCGAAGAGGAGCCCAAGGTCTATGTCGAGGGCTCGGTCCAGATCGACGGGACGGGCTACGAGCGCGTGGGCGTGCGGCTCAAGGGCAACGCGGGCTCCTTCGTTCCCCTGGGCGGCGACTACCCCGAGATCTCGGGCGACGGCAACGGCAACCCCGGTAAATCGGCGTTCATCATCGACTTCAACCGGTATGTCAAAGGCCAGGACCACCTCGGCCTGGAAAAGCTCACCATCAACAACATGGTGCAGGACGACTCCTGCATCCACGAGTACCTGGGCTATGCGCTGTTTCGTCGGGGCGGCGTGCCCGCGAGCCGCAGCGGTTACGCCGAGGTCCGCCTAAACGGCGAGCTCAAGGGGCTGTACGCCCTCATCGAGACCCCGGACAACGACGCCTTTCTGAAGGGGCGCTTCGGCACGGACCAGGGCAACCTGTACGAGGGCGAGTACGGCGCCGATCTGCGCGAGGAGGCCTACGAGCACTACGACCAGGACAATGGCGAGGACACCTCCAAGCAGGATCTCGCCGAGCTAGCCGCGCTTCTCGACGCCGTGGGCGAGGACGACGATCCCACCGACGTGCTCGAGCAGCACTTCGACCTCGAGAAATACGTCACCTTTGCCGCCACCGAGATCTACCTCGGCCACTGGGATGGCTACGCCCGCAGCGCCAACAACTACGCCATCCATCACAGCCCGATCGACGGGCGATGGAGCTTTCTGCCCTGGGGCATCGACCAGATCTTCATCGAGGAGGATCTGGGGCGATACGCTGGCGTGATGACCGGGCCGGGCCCGGCCTGGGACGGCGGCGGTCGCGTGCACCAGCTCTGCATGGCCTCGCCCAGCTGCAGGGAGATGCTCGGTCAGGCCTTCGAGGACCTGCTCGCGCGGGTCGAGCAGATGGGCCTATCCGAGATGGCCGAAAAGGCCCGCGAGCTGGTCGAGCCGCTTGCCCTGGCCGAGTCCACCGCCCACGGCGATCCCGAGCGCACCATCGAAGCCCTCGATGGGGTGACGAGCTTCGTTCAGGAGCGCGGCGGCGAGCTCGAGCCGTGGCTGCCCTGCCTCGACGGCGGCTCGGTGGACCAGGACGGCGACGGCTACAACGCCTGCACCGTCGACTGCGACGACGAAAACCGCCACGTGCATCCCGGAGCCGACGAGATCTGCAACTTCGCCGACGACGACTGCAACGGCGCGCTCGACGATGCCGACGGCTGCCCGCCGTGCCAGAACGAGGCGGGGCCCGACGGCCAGTACGCCTTCTGCTTCCAGCCCAGGCCCTGGACCGAGGCGCAGCAGATCTGCCAGGAGCAGGGCGCCGAGCTGGCCTCCTTCCACGAGGAGCAGCGGACCATGGCGGTGATGGATCACGCCATGATGGCCGGCCTGGGCGAGCACGTGTGGATCGGGCTCAACGACCGCGAGCTCGAGGGCTCCTTTGCGTGGACCGACGGCTCGCCCGTGGACTTCGCCCCGTGGGGACCAGAGAGCCCCAAGCCCTGGGGCGAGGAGGAGGACTGCGTATTCATGGCCCCCTACGGCTGGATGGATGTGCCTTGCGAGGAGCCTCGGCCCTTCATTTGCATGAGCCCCTAGCTTAGGGCTCGCGTCGAGTTCGCCTCAGCCGGTCGCTTGAAGTATCCTCGCGGGCGGTCCTGCGATGCAGGCCTCGACGGTGGTGGTGATGGTAGGCACATGGCGTCTCGGCTACGAGCTCTGAGTGGGTCGCTGCTTCTGGCGCTGCTTCCGACGCTGGCCTCGGCCCAGCCAGCGGACGATGCGGGTAGGGCTGCCGAGCAGCCGAGCAAGGCCGCCAATCCCGAGGCTGCCGAGCAGCCGAGCAAGGCCGCCCCCCCCGAGGCTGCCGATGAAAAGCCCCTGGTGGAGTTCGGGGCCCGCCTTCACGCGGGCTGGGAGCTCGAGCACCTGAGCGAGGACCCGGGCGGCGACGCGCTTCAGACCAGCAACAGCTTCTACCTTCGCCGAGCGCGCATGAAGATGGACGTCCGCCACGAAAAGTGGCTGCGCGGGCAGCTCGACGTGGAGGTGGGCGAGCTGTTCGAGCTCTCGGGCTCGGTGCTGCGCGACGGCTACGTGGAGGTCAGGCCGCTCCGCCAGCTGCGCTTCCGCATGGGCCAGTTCCAGCGCCCCTTCTCAGGGCTGGAGCTGCGCTCCTCGGGTCGGCTCAAGGTGGTCGAGCGGGGCGACGGCAACGAGCTCATCGTCGAGGATTTGCGCTACGGCGACCGCGACCTGGGCGTCGAGGTCTTCGGGCGCTTGGTCAAGGACATCCGCCTCGACTACCAGGTGGGCGTGTTCAATGGCAGCGGCCGCAACCTGACCGATGACGGCGTGTCCAAGGATGTCGTCGGCCGGCTCGGGGTCCGCCCCACCGACTGGCTTCGTCTGGGCTCGAGCGGCGCCTACAAGCGCTTCGACGACGTGGCCGAGGGGCAGCCCGAGGAGGGCTGGGCCGCGGGCGGCGACTTTCGGCTGCGGATGCTCGGCATCCGCCTCTACGGCGAGGCCATGGTGGGCCTGGACCACACGGCCTGGCGCGACCACCCGGGCGAAGCGGCCTACGAGTCCCCGCTCGCCTTTGACGCGCTCGGCATCCTGTCGCGGCGCTTCGAGCTACCGGTCTCCTGGCGGCTCGCCCTCGAGCCGGTCTTCAAGATGGAGTTTCTCGACCCCAACGCCGAGGTGGTCGACGACCACGTGCTGTCGCTCGCGCCTGGGCTCAACACCTACTTGGGGCAGTACTTCCGGGTGATGGTCCACGGCGAGCTACGCCACGCGAGCCGCAACGCCCCAGGCAACATGCCCGGCTACAAGGTGATGAGGGTGCTCGGCTGTCTCGATATCTAGCCGAGCACGGGCCGTTGGCCCCGTCTTTGCATTACGAACGGGAAAGCTGGGAAAGCCATGAACGAACAGAACCACGGACACTACAAAGGATGGCTGGCGCGGGCGAGGCAAGCGGCGCTACTCGGCGCGTTTGCCGGTTTGGTCGGGACGGGCTGCGGCAGCACCGAGCCGGGTGAGGAGGTGCTCGTGGGCGAGTACTACCCGATGTCCGTGGGCGACCGCTGGGACTACCACGAGATCGACGCCTACGACAATGTGGAGACGCTCCGCTACGAGGTGCTGAGCCGTAGCGTCGAGAGCTTCGACAACATCGATGGCGAGCGCGAGGTGTACTTCCTCGAGAACACCTGGCCGGAAAACGCCCTCCGAGCCGACGAGCACCGCACCCAGTACATCGAGGACGACGGCGTCCGCGCGGTGCGGCTGGCCCATCTCATCTACGACTCGACGGGCTCGCTCACCAAGGAGCGCCAGTTCGCCCCCGACGGCTTCTTGCGCCTCGATCGGGACAAGCTCAGCGAAGGCGCCTCGTGGAGCGAGGAGATGACGCGCTACACCGACACCTTGGACGGCAACCCCGTCCAAGAGCAAATCGTCCACTACAACTACCTGATCGAGAGCGTTCACGCCGAGGTCACGGTGCCAGCCGGAACCTTCGACTGCGTGCAGATCCGTCGCACCGTGGGCTTCGGCGAGTCCGACGAGGCCAAGGTCTATTACTACGCCCCAGACGTCGGCAAGGTGAAGGAGGTCACCGAGGGCGACAAGACCGAGGAGCTCGCCGACTACCAGGTGACCATTCCCTGAGCATTGCATTGAGGCATGCCGCGGTCGCGCATCAAAGCTCGCTATACAGGGTCCGTCGGGGGGCTGCTCCCTACGTCACTACGGAGGTGTGAGGCTTGACCGTTCTAAGGCGGCTGTTGCGGGTGCGCCCTTTGGCGGCGGTGCTGCTGTCGCTTCCCGGGCTGCTGCTGTGCCTTTGGTACGCCTGGAAGGCCTACTCCTCCTTTGACCAGTACCGCCGCGTGGCCGAGGCCGACCAGGTGCTCACGGTCGAGCACTTCCACATCCATCTGTTCGACGTGCTGCGCAAAGACCTGCGGCGCATGCTCATGGGCTCGCCGCCGTCGTCGTCGCGGCTTCCGAGCTTCGCCTTCCAGATGGGCTCGGACGAGATGAGCCAGCTTTTGAGCGGCGCCGAGCAGGAGCAACGGCGGCCCTATGTAGCGACCGAGCTTTCCTGGAAGGGCAAGGTGGTTCCCGCCCGCATCCGGTTGCGGGGACAGCAGCACTGGCACCTTCTGGGCAAGCAGAAGTCGCTCAAGATCAAGCTGAACAAGGGCGATCTGCTGGCGGGCTACGGCGTGCGGGTGTTCAACCTGCTGTGCGATCCGACGCCCATGGTGGTGGGCGAGGAGCTCATCCTGGGGCTGGCTCGCAGGCACGATGTGCTCACCCCCCAGTCCTCCTTCGCGCGGGTATCCATCAACGGCGCGGATCTCGGCGTGATGCACTTCGAGACCCAGCCCGATGAGGGCCTGCTGCGCGCCAACCGTCGGATGCCGGGCAGCATGTACTCGGGCAGCCTGCCGCCCTCGGCCGAGACCGCGGCGCTGTGGCAGGACACCAGCGCCTGGAAGAAGACTGCCTGGCGCAACGAGCAAGAGGAGCAGGAGCTCGGCGACCTGCAGCGCTTGTTGGACCAGCTCGGCAAGGCCACGGCGCGCGAGTTCGCCGACTTCGCTCGCCACGAGGTAGATCTGGAGGCCTTTGCCAGCTTCGACGCGCTGGACGTGGCCTTTGGCGGCGACCAGCACGACTTCCGCGACAACCACAAGCTGTACTTCGACCCCTACCGGGGGCGCTGGGAGCCCGTGGCCTGGAACTTCCGCGGCTTCAAGCACGACCCCATGTTCACGCTGGTCGAAAACCCGCTGCTGCTGCGCTTCAAGCAGGTGCCCGAGTACCTATCGCTGCGCAATCGCATTCTCTACGAGATGCTGGTGGGCAAGGCCAGCGTGTCGGCCGTGCGCTCCCGCGGCCGCAAAATGCTCAAGCGGCTCGCCCCCGAGCTCGGCACCGACCCGTTCTGGCATGCCTACAAGCTCTTGCCGCGGGTCGATGCCTTTCACCGCCGCATGGTGCGGCCCATGAACCTGTCGCGCGCGGAACTGGTCTTCGACTCGGAGATGACCACCTATGCTCGGCGGCATGGCTACTTGATGCGCGAGCTAGAGCAGAACCCCATGTGGCTGCGGCGGCTGCCCAGCGAGCCGGACGAGCTCGGGGGCTTCTGGACTGCCGACGAGCATCGGGCGGCGGGCGAGGCGCGGCCCGAGCAGCCGGGGTTTCGCACGCCCGTGGAGCTGTGGATCGATGGCCGCTCA
Organism: uncultured Polyangiaceae bacterium; assembly: GCA_964441055.1. GTDB lineage: Bacteria > Myxococcota_A > Polyangia > Polyangiales > Polyangiaceae > JACQWT01. Next base: position 8,358 of record CAYTYV010000059.1, read on the forward strand.
GGGGCGAGGCTGGAAGGGCTTCGGGCGGAGCTCTCGTCGGACTGCGCGCACGCGCCCCGCTGGAGCGTGCTTCGCGGGGGCGAGCGCCTGGCCGGTCCATCGGGCAAAAGGGAGCTGGAGCTCGACCGACCGATCCCGCTCTACCCGGCCGCGGGCACGGAGGCCCGTCCCGACGCCAACCGAAAGCGCGGCAAGGTCCGCACCGCCATGGTCCCGGCTGCCTACCCCTTGGTGATCCGCTCTAGCTGTGCGCTCGAGTCCATCGAGGCCTGGGGAACCCACCTGGCCACGGGCTCGCAGGTGCGCACGCGGCCGGCCAGCGAGGCGCTGCTCGCCCGCGCGCCCGCGCGCTATCTCGGCCCGGACGAGGTGCCGCGCTTTTCCCCGGGCGACGTGGGTCCGCACCCGGCCGAGCTCGCCGAGCCCGCGCCGCGAGCCGTCTCGCTCGGCCCTGGCACCATCGAGCTCGGCGACACCCGGGTTTTCGCCGCTCACCAGACCGTCGAGGTCGCCGCGGGCACGCGCTTTCGCATGGGTCCTGGCGCCTCGCTGATCTTCCTCGGGCCCGTGGCCTTCCGCGGCAGCCGCGAGCAGCCCATCGTGGTCGAGCGGGCCGACCCCGCCCAGCCGTGGGGAGGCATTGCTCTTCAGGGCCCCGCCACCGCGGGCTCCTCTTTCGAGCACGTCGTCGCCCTCGGCGGCAGCACGCCGCGCTGGCGGCTGGTCCCCTATCCCGGGATGGTCAACCTGCACCACAGCCGCGAGCTTAGCCTGCGCCACTGCCGCTTCGGACAAAACCAAGGCTCCGACGACGTGCTGCACGCCGCCTACGTGCGCAAGCTCAGCATCGAGGACACCACCGTTACCGCTGCTGCGGCCGACGGCCTCGACCTCGAGTTCGTGCGCGGCACGCTGCGCAACCTCCGACTGCTCGATATCGGCGACGACGGTCTGGATCTGATGGCCTCGCGCGTCCAGCTTCGCGACAGCGTGCTGGTCGACTGCCAGGGCAACGGCCTGTCCGCGGGCGAGGAGTCGGAGGTCGATCTGCGCGGCTCGCTCATCGCGGGCGCCAAGGCCGCCGTCCTGGCCAAGAACGCCTCGACCGTCGGGCTGGCGGGCAGCTTGCTCTACCGCAGTCGCGCGGGCGTGCGCGTCTACCAGCGGACCGTGCGCTACGCGGGCGACAGCCACGTCTCGGCCGACGTCCTGTTTGCGGTAGACTGCAAGCGCGCCGTCAAGCGCGACGACGACTCGGCCGAGGCGCTGGAGGTGGGGCGCATCCAGACGCGCCTGCCCCGCGACGGCAGCCTGGACCACCTGGCCAAGGACGTGCTCGGACTGCAGGGCTGGGACGAGCTCGGCGCTTGGCTCGAGCGCCATCGGGCGGGAGGGACGCGATGAGCCTCGGGCTAGGGCGGCCCAGCGTCGGCTTCGTGGGCGTGTGCCTGAGCTACGCGCTGGTGGCGGCGTTCGTTCTGTGGGGCTTTTCCACCCCGGACTTGGATCGGGTCTGGACCCTGCACCACCTGCTCAAGACCGGTCAGCAGTGGGAGCTCGACCGGGGCGATCGCGAGCTTTTGGGGCGAGCCATGGCGCGGCATCCCGAGCTCGGCCGCGATCTCATCGATCGGGCCGAAATCGGCATCATCAGCGCCCACGACGAGCAGTGGATCGCCACCCCTACGGTGACCATCGTGCGCACCGCCGAGTCCGAGCGCTTCAGGGTCATCAAGGTCGACGTGCAAACGCCCCAAGACCTGCTGCCCATTGCCATCATTGCCAAGGGTAAGGGGTGGCGGCACGAGCAGCTTGTCGAGCGCCAGCAGCCGATCCGCATCGAGCTGCCGCCGCCGCCCGAGACGGCCGAGCTCATCGAGCTCGAGCTCCGCGGCCAGGGCGTCGAGGCTGATCCCTCGGTGCTCGCGATGCGCCTGAGCTTTCCGGAGGCGTCGTGATCAAGCGCTTCAATCGCTACGAGCTCAAGTACATCGTCCCGGTGGCCGATGCCGAGCGGATCATGGCCGATCTCCGGGAGATGACCCAGCCCGACCAGCACGACCGGGGCGAGGGCTACCGCTTGCTCAGCCTCTACTACGATAGCCCCGGCTTGGACTTTTTCTGGGCCAAGATCGAGGGCATCAAGTTCCGCCGCAAGCTGCGCATTCGCATCTACGTGGGCGACGACATCGAAACGTGCACCCACGGCATGGTCGAGATCAAGCAGCGCATCAATCGCACGGTACAGAAGCGACGGGTCAAGCTGCCGCTCGGCGAGGCCGAGCAGCTATGCGAAGGCAAGCTCGAGCGCAACGGGCTGGACGAGATGGACCGCCAAGTGGTCTCCGAGGTGGAGTACATGGTGCGCGCCATGCACCTCGGCCCCACCTGCATCACTGCCTACCGCCGCCAGGCCTTCGTGGGCGGGCGCTACGACGCGGGTCTGCGGATCACCTTCGACACCGATGTTCGCTATCGCACTCACGCTCTGGGCGTGAACCTCAGCGCGGAAAACCACCTCGTGCTGCCCCCGGATTGGTGCATCATGGAGGTCAAGGCCAATGAGAGCGTGCCCGACTGGGTGACCTCGCTACTCGCGCGGCACAACTGCCAGATCCGCCGCATCAGCAAGTACTGCGCGGGGCTGGCCAAGGGTCGCGAGATGACCCAGCTCATGCATCTGGTGATCCCACCACTGCCCGCGGCCGGGCCCGATGGGGATATGAAACGGGAGCAGAGAATCGAACGAGGGACGGGCGGCCGGCTGCCCGAGATGGAGGACAGGGACCATGGATGAGCTGCTCAAGGAGCTGGAGAGGGTAGGGGACGTCACGGGTACCTTCACCCTGATGGACATCGCCCTGGTGCTGTGCCTGGGCTTCGTCCTGTCCATGGCCATCGGCTGGGTATACCGCTTCACCCATCGCGGCGTGTCCTACTCCCAGTCCTACGTCCACACCCTGGTGATCATGGGCACGGTGGTGGCCCTCATCATGCTGATCATCGGCTCCAACATCGCCCGCGCCTTCGCCCTGGTAGGCGCCCTGTCCATCGTGCGCTTCCGCAACGCCATGAAGGAGACCCGCGACATCGGCTTCATCTTCATGGTCATGGCCGTGGGCATGGGCGTGGGCACGCGCTTCTACCTATTGGCGGTTTTTGCCACGGTGCTTTTGTCGGCCTTCGTGGTGGCCCTGTACAAGTTCAACCTGTTCGCCAAAGAGGTGCGCGAGCGCATCTTGCGCATCCAGCTGCCCGTGGACCGCGACTACGAGCGGGTCTTCGAGGAGCCCTTTCGCAAGTACTTGGAGGAGCAGCGGCTCATCTCGGTGGAGACCGTGCGCGCGGGCGTGCTGCAAGAGGTGGTCTACTCCATCGTGCTCAAGCGCAAGGCCCAGCCCCGCCAGCTGCTCGAGTCGCTGCGCAAGGTCAACGACAACCACAAGGTATCGCTCGTGCTGGGGCAGCAGGAGATCGATATCTGAAGACGTTGTCGGTTCAATGCCCTCACGGGCGGCCGCGCTCTTGAGCTTGGCGGGGAGGCCGTTCGCGCGGGCAATTGACAGCGCTCGGGCCGGTCTGTACCGTCCCATCGCGCTGGATTCGGACATCGTTTCAACAGGAGCGACACATGGCAGACGAGGCACCCCTCATCACCTTCGACCCCGACGGCAAAGCCGCCGTGCTGAGCTACGACATTCCGGAGCCGACGTCGTATTCGGGACGCAACCTCATCGAGCTGGACTTGCCAGCGAGCCACTTCAAAGCCGAACTCAGCGAGCCTCCTATCGACCGAGACCGAATCGCGGTGGGCGACCTGGATATCAGCGCGGTGGTCACGGCGGTCAGCACGAGCATGCGGTCGGCGTTTTCGGACGATCTACTGCCCAACGCGCGGGTCTCGGGCGCAAACCTTCGCTACGTGCGGGAAGAGGACGAGGAGCTGCGCGCCATAAGCTCGGAGCCGCTCAATCCCCAATTGGCCAGGCTCGATCCCGAGGAAGTGGCCAGCATGCTCAAGGCCGGTTATCGGCTCAACGTCTATCGCTCCATGTTCGGCACCCTCGTGCACAACTACGTGCCCGAGCCCCCAAGGGCCCGTCCGCGGCTCTTTCTGGTGGAGCTCCATCGATTGACATCCTTTTTGGGACGGTATGGTGCAGGGCGGATCATCAAGACCTTCTCGCTATTGCCCGGCGAAAAAACGCGCGTCAGCATTCAGACCTATACCAAGCAAGCCACCACGGCCAAGAGCGCCTCCAGCGTGCTGGACTCGTTCACGCAGGAGAGCGCGAACGACTTCGAATCGTCCATTCAAGCAGAGCAATCGGATAGGCGCGAGTACGAGTCCACCTTCGAGTACCACTCCGAGGCGGAAGCCAGCGCTAGCTGGGGATTCGGCAAGGCCAAGGTCAGCGGCGGGCTCAAGGGGGGGACGAACTCCGCGCGCGAGGAGTTCTCCAAGAACCTGACCAGCGCCTTGCAGAAGCACTCGGCGCGCTCGTCCGCCAAACGGGATGTGCAGATCAACACCAGCTACGAGATCACCTCCGAAGAAGGCCAGCAGACGTCGATCGAGCGCGAGATCGAGAACATCAACCTGAGCCGAACGCTGCAGTTCGTCTTTCGTCAGATGAACCAAGAATTCATCTCGCTCGTCCACCTCGAGGACGTGCGGGTCGGCTTTTTCAACGGATTCGGCCAGTCGCGACGGGAGGTCCCCCTGTCCCGACTCGACGAGCTGCTGGACGAGGTGCTGGTCGACGACGACGATGTCAAGTCCGAGGTGAAGCGGTCCATCGTCGACCAGCTCTCGTACGTCTTCGACCATCAGTACGAGCACCACTGTCTGGTCGAGACCAAGTCCTTCGTGGATGCGGAAGGATACCCCGTCGCGGGCGCGGACTACCTGCACATCAAGCGAGATTATCGCAGCCGCTACGTCGATCCCGATTCGGGCAAGGAGTTCGACGTCCCTGGCGTGATCGTGGCCGCACAGAAAAACGTCCTTCGCACGGAGGGCGTGGTGGTCGAGTCCATGCTCGGGCGCGGCGATGCGCTGGACGCCTATGCGCAGCGGCTTCAGGAGCTCGAGGTCGAGCACCGCACGCAGGAAGTCCGCCTGCAGTCTGCCAAGGCCGCCACCGAGGAGCTTGTCCACCGAGTGGTGGATGACAACGACTCCGAGCGGGCGCAATTGCTGACGGCCCTGTTCGGAAGCCGCGGCGCGGACGAGGAAGACGACACGCCATGAGCAAGCGGGTGACCAACACCCGTGCGCTCGGCTATGGCCCGCGAGCCGTCGCCGCGGGCAAACGAGCCCTTCGCACGCGGGTGGCGCAACGCGCGCGCAAGAAGGGCAAGACCGTCGTCATCGTTTCGGGGGGATACGACCGCTACAAGAATACCCGCGAGGAGTACCAGGCGCTCAAGGCGGGCTTCTACGAGCCGCAAACGGCCGATTTCGTTGCCACGGCCTCTGCCGCTGGGCATGTGCCCTATGAGGTCCGAACGCTGGGAGAGCTCTTCGGCGCGCTGACCAGCGAGGAGCGCATCTCGCGCATCGTGTTCATCGGCCACGGCACGTCGCAAGGCGTCAACCTGGGCGTGGACGACAGTGGATTCGACGTGCTGTTCGATTCCAATGTGCTTGTGGACAGGAAGTGGCAGACGCTGCTCGACGAGGTGCGAGACAGGCTCACCAGGGACGCCACTTTCGATATCCTGGCCTGCCGCGTGGCTACCGGGGCCCGCTTCGGCAACGAGCTGGCCAAACGGCTCAGGGTCCAGGTCCGGTCGTTTACGGAACAGGTCTGCTGGTGCAGAGGGATGGACGACGAAGAGAAGATAACCAAGGGCCCACGTGGCTACATCGCGCTCGACGTGGAGCTGGAGCCCTATCGCGAGCGCAAGCAACCGCTGCCTCCCTGTCGGCAATCGCCCTGGAAAAAGGGCATCGACGCGATCTTCGAAAATCCCAAGCTCCCGCCCGACGTCTTTCGCAGACCCAAATAGAAGACCGGGGTCGCGCGCGGCTGGACATCCGCAAGCCAACTGGCATGCTCGGGGATCATGAAAGCAGGGCTGTTCTATACGGTGTTGGCAGGGCTGATCGTGGCGGGCGGCGCCATGGCACCCGCCCGCCAGGGCTGCGCCGCGGCCAAAGCGGATCCGGTCGGAACGGAAGGGCTGGGCGCTCTGCTGCCAGTGCGGCTGGCGAGCTACAACATCGAGAACTTCGACGCATCACCAGGCGATTTGCAGTTCAATGCCGCGGCGGCTGTGCTCAAACGCATCGCCGCCGACGTGGTCTGCGTACAGGAGATGATGGCAGACGATTCCTTCGTCGAGCTGGCGCGGGAGGCGAACTACCCCTTTCGGGTGCTGGCCGACACCGACAATGCCCTGGACGGTTACCGGGTCTCGGGCGTCATGAGCAAGCACCCGATCATCGCCTGGTCGGTGCTGGGCTCGGTGGATCTGTCGGGCGACCCCAATGCCCGCGACATCACCCGGAACTTCGTCATGGCCGAGGTGCGCATAAACGGCGCGCAGCGCGACCTCGTGGCGATCTGCAATCACTGGTGGCCGACGAACGACGATGAGGGTGAGTTCGTCCGTTCGGTCGAGTCGATTCGCGCCATGCAGGTCGCTTCGGCGTACGACTCCGCCGTGGTGCCCTATGTCGTGGCGGGCGACATCAACGACGATCTGGCCGACTCGCCCGATGTGCCGCCGTACTTTTTCGAGCTGCCATCGGGCCTTCCCGCGCACTATAGCCTGGGCCGGGACCTCGTCTTGCCGATCGACAACGGCGCGTTCCTTCCGCTCGAGCGCGGTCACGGCCCGCAGGCGCTCAAGGTGGCCGACGCCTTGCAGCTCGACGGGTCCGCTGCGACCCACGTCTACGGAAAGCGCTACGATTACGTCTGGCTATCGGCCGCGGTGAAGTTCATCGCTGCCGAGGTCTACGACTCCGAAGACGAAGGCCTGGGCGGCGGCTTGCCCAAGGCCGGGAGCCCGCTGCCTCGACCCACCAGCGCGGTCGCCTCGGACCACCTGCTCGTCTTCGCGGACGTGCAGATCGCGCGCGGAGAGCTATAGCGGCAGCGCCAGCAGCCCCGAGCCCCAGGTGCCGACCACCAGGTGTGATTGGTCGCCCTGGTGCCACAGCGCGGGGCTGCGCACCTGGGGGGTGGGCAGGCAAAGGCCCTGCAGGCTCTGCCATTCGGTTCCGTCGGCGGATTGGAACACGCCGTCGTCGGTGGTGGCGTAGAGCGCGCCCGATTGCTCGTCGACCACCAAGCCCGTCACCCCGAGCGAGGTCAAGCCGTCGCTCGCGCGGGCGAAGCTCTGGCCCGCGTCCGAGCTGCGCCAGATGCCGTCGCCGTCCACGCAGGCCAGTAGGGTGTCGGGCTCGTCGGGCATCTGCACCAGGCAGCGGATGGACTGGTCAACGAGCTCGGGGCCGTGCTGCTCCCAGCTCGCGCCGCCGTCGGTGGAGCGGTGCAGACCCTTGCCGTGGGTGGCCGCGTACAGCGTCTGCGGCGAAGCGGCGTCGACCAGCACGGCCCTTACGTCGATGCAGACGCAGGGCCCCGTGTTCCAGGGATCGGGCAGGCCCGCGTTGGATGGCGCCCAGCTCTGCCCACCGTCGATCGATTTGAGCACCCCCGCCAGCTGGGTGCCCGCAAAAACGGTCGCGGAATTTTCGGGATGATAGGCGATGCTCTGGGCGTTGACCGCCTCGCTCACCGCGGCAAAGCTCTCGCCCCCATCGGTCGAGCGCCACAGGCTGCCCCAGTCGCCCACCAGGATGCGCTGGGAGTCGGCCGGGTCGGGGGCCACGGCCATGATCCAATCGGCGGCCAGCGCCTCGGTGGAAAGCCGGGTCCACGGCTGGCTGGTCGAAGGCCGGGTCCACAAGCCCTGGCCCGAGGTGGCGAGCCACAGCCGCTCGGGATCGGCGGTGCTCAGAGAGGTGACGTTGGCAGCCGCCAAGCCGCCTGCCCGCGCCCAGCCGTCACCCGCGTCCTCGCTCAGGAAGACGCCAGCGTGGTTGGCGGCCAGCAGCTGCGCGTCGCTGCCAGGCGCCACGGCGAGCCGCATGGCGCCCGGATGCTGGACCTGCATGCCATCGTCGAGCGGACCCTCGAAGCTCTGCCCGCCGTCGGTGGAGCGGTACAGGCCCTCGGTCCAGACGGTGCCGAAGACGGTGTCGCACGAGCTCTGGCCGAGGGCGATGTCGGTCAGATCGGTGCCATCCAGGGCCACGATGTCCCAAGACTCGCCGCCGTCGTCGCTTCGCAGCAGCCCGCCGGGGTAGTGCTCGCCCTGGTGCTGCCACTCGACCGCGTCGGCGTAGAGCAGGTCGGCATCGTCGTGACAGCGTGCGATGCGGTCGATGGTGCCCACGCCATTGTGCATGAGATCCCAGTTGTCGCCACCATCTACGCTCTTCAGGATGCCTCCCTCGCGGCTCCAGCCGCCGTCCTCGTCCAGCAGGTACAAGCTGGCCAGCACGACCCGAGGATCGCGCGGGTCGCCGTCCAGCGAGCTGATCCAGCTGAACGGCACGCCCGCGTTGACCCAATCGAAGCTCTGGCCGCCATTGGTCGACCGCAGGATTCCCGCGCTGCGGGTGCCCAGGAAAAGGCGCAGCTCGTCGGCCGGATGGATCAGGACGGAGCTCAGCGGCACACCGCTGGCGGCCGCGGTCGTCCAGCTCTGCCCGCCGTCCTCGCTCCGTAGCAGCCCTCCATCGGACGCGGCCAGCAGCAGCTCGGGCGATTCGCTCGGAAAGGCCAGCTGGACCAGGCCGCGCTCGGCCTTGGCCCGCAGCCCGAAGCTGTCGCCGCCGTCCAGGCTGCGGTACAGCCGCTGGCCGAGCAGCGCGTAGGCCACGTCGGTCTGACGGGGATCGAAGTAGACCGCTGCCACGCTACCGCCGCTCATGCCCTCGTCAAAGGGCTGCCAGCCGAGCTCCTCGTCGACCAGGCCATCGCAGTCGTTGTCCACGCCGTCGCAGATCTCCGTGTCCTGGATCGCTTCGGGCATGCACTGCAACAGCTCGCCCACGCACTCGAGCGTGCCCGCGCTGCAGGCGCCGTCGAGCCCCGTAGAGCAGGCCGTGCCCAGAAGCTCGCCCGCCATCTGCTCGCACGGCGAAGCCTCTCCCGCATCTGGCAGGGGGGCTCCGCTGCCGATCGGCGCTTCGCTCAGGCAGGCGCCGAGCAGTAGGGAAACCAGGGCCAAGGGCGCGACGAGGGGAGGATAACTAGCCATAGACCGATGTCTCGCATTGCGGGGTTGGCGCAGGCCCGTCATGGCGAGCCTTGCTCGAGCAGCGAGCGCATGCGTCGCGCCACGGGGCTTTTCGGGTAGCGCTCCAGAAATGTCCTAGCCAAGGCCAAGGCCTCGTCGCGGCGCCCTAGCGCCAGCAGCGCTTCGACGCGTACGGCCGCCGCTTCGGGCGCGAAGCGGGCCTGGGGAAACGCCACGTGATAGCGGTCGAGCAGCGTCAGGGCCGCGGCTGGCTGCCCTGCGCGCAGCTCTGCTCGGGCGTAGTCGATGATGGCGAGTTCGGCGTGCAGCGAGTCGCCCGGCTGGGCGTCGGCTGTTGGCGGCTCGTCGGCTTCGGCGGCTCGAGCTGGCTCGGCAAGGTCGTTCGGCTTCGGCCGCTCGACGGTCGCGGTGTGAGACGAAGCAGGATGGCCTTGCGGCGCAGCGGCGGTCTCGGCCGACGGCGGCTCGGTCGTGGGTGTCGTCTCCGCCGCGCGCTCATCCGTTGCCGCAGGCGGTGCCGCCAGCTCCGCCTCGTCGGCAGGCTCCGCCCCGTCGGATAGGCTGGCCGCACTCTGCGCGAGCGCGGGTCGCGGGGCCTCTGCATCGAGCGCCTCCGTTTGCGCTCCCGGGTCCTCGCGCTCGTGCAGGACCGCAGCGGTTCCCCCGCCGACCGCTGCGACCACCAGGGCGATCCCCACCCACTTGACGGGCGCCGAGCCCAACAGGGCGGCCACGGCTGCTGCCGCGCCGCCGCCTGTCGCGCTCGTCGACGCGGCCACGGCAGCGGCCGCCAGCGCCCGCCGTCGAACGGCCCTGGGAGGGGTCTGTTGCCTGCCCGCCGCCAGCAGCTTTTTGCCGAGCACGCTTGACGAGATCGGGTCGGTGGGCGGGTTCATCGCAGCTCTCCCCGCGCCTTCATGCGCGTTTCGATGCGCCCAACGCAGGCGTTGAACTGTTGGCGTGCCAGCCGCAGCCGGGACGCGGTGGTTCCCGGGCTGATGTCGAGCAACTCGGCGATCTCGGCCATCGTCAGCCCCTCGATGTCGTGCAGCGCAAACACCGTGCGCTGCTCGACCGACAGCCGCGCCAGGATCTGGTCGAGAAGCTCGCGGGCGCGCTTCTGATCGACCAGCACGTCGGCATGCGGCGCGGGATCTTCGGCCGTCCCCATGGCCTCATCGCCCAGCGGCCGACGTCGGGCTCGCATCCGCGCCCCCACGCGATAGGCGGTGCGCAGCATGAAGGGGCGCTCGCTCTGCGGCTTGATGGCATCGAGCTTGCGAGCCGCGATCAGCACAACGTCCTGTACGGCATCGGCGGCATCGGACTCGTCCAGGCCCATGCGGCGCAAGAGCCGCCACACGGCGGGCAGGTGCTGGTCGATGATGTTGCGCAACCGCTCTTGTCGGCGCGCCGACAGACGCTGCGCTTGGCGCGCGGCGCGCGAGCCGACGCTGGGACGATTCCGCGACAATAACGGCATCGGCGCTCCAAGGACGAGTTGCGCCTCCGACATACCTTCAGAATGCAGCGAGGCCGAGATGCTGATCACAGAAAGTTGAACCCGATGCCCCAACGGCCGCCGCCCACTACCGCGGGCACCTCGTAGACGAGGCGCCGCGGCTCGAGGAACACGAACTCGTAGCGCGAAAGCGGTAGCTGGAAGTCCAGGGCGAAGTCGGCGAAAAACCAGCGTCTTGGCTGCCACCGTCCGTGCAAGCCGACCCCCAGAGCGGCCCACAAGCGCGTCGCGGTATCCGGATGGGCCACGGCGCGCCCTTCGGCGCCTAGCACGCCCAGCTCGCCGAGCGCGCAGGGTCCCAGGGTCCACCCCTCGCCCAGCGGCCAGCGAAGCGGGCAGAGCTCGAGCCGAGCGGCGAGCCAGCGGAAGCGAGCCTCGTCGACCGAGGGGCTGGTCACGCCCGTTGCAGCCCCCAGCACGTGGAGCCGCAGCGTGGGGGACCACAGCCGCTCCGCTGGCCAAGCCACCTCCCCGAAGGCCGTGGGCGAGATCAGCGCGCTCGGGGCAGGGCCGGCTGTGACCGCGAGCCCCAAGCCCGCCGCCCAGCCGAGCGGCGGTTCGGTAGGCCGTTGCGGCGGCGCAGCAGGAGCCAGTTCTGGCTCGGGCGGCGGGGAAGGCGAAGCGGGCGGCGGAGTCGGCGGCGGCCTGGGTTGCGTCGTCGCAGCGACCGGCTGCGCCGAGGGCGGCGGGCGTGGCGCCACCGAGGCGTGGGGATCGATCGCCACCGCCGCCACCAGGGCCAAGGACGAGGCCACCAGGGCGCAGTCGGCTCCACTGAAGCTGCGATCGGTGACCCCGCCGTCGGGCGAGGCGATTTCCAGCCGGCCGACGAAGCCGTCGTCGCCGCGGCGGATGCGCACCACGAAATGCCGCGGCTCGGGCCCGGTCGCAAAGCGCACGCGGTCGGTGCGCGCCCGGATCTCGGCGCGGAAGGACGCCTCGTTCGGGCACGCGGCATCCGCCGCATAGGACAGCCGAATCGGCTCGATGTCGGCGGCCTGGGTCGCCGCGGGCGCGAGCAAGCTCAGGACGAGCGCGCCGCGGTCGACAAGACGTCTAGCCTTGGTGCGCACGGGACCGAATCAGCTCCTCGGTGCAGGCGCATCCGCCTTGATCAGGATCTCCTCGATGGCCAGCCACATCGCCTCGACGCTCTGGAAGCGGTCCTCGGGCGCGATCGCCAGCGCCTCGTTGGCCCACTCGTCGGCCGCGGGCGGCAGGTCCAGACGGTGGTGCACCAGGCTGGGCCGCGCGCCGCGCGTGACCTCCATCATGACCTTGAGTATCGGCCGGTCTGGATCGAAGGGCAGCACGCCCGTGAGCGCGCGGAAGATCACCACGCCGAAGGAGTAGACGTCCACGCGGTGGTCGAGCAGATCGGGCTTGCCCAGCCACGACTCGGGCGAGATGTAGGCGGGCGAGCCGGCCACCGTACCCGGAATCGTCAGTCCCGGCTTGCTGAGATCCTTGACCAGGCCGAAGTCGAGCAGCCGCACCCAGCCGCGGTCGCGGTTGGCCAGCACGAAGATGTTCGCCAGCTTGAGGTCGCGGTGCACGATCCGTCGCTGGTGGGCGGCGCCCAGGGTGTGCGCGATGGGGCTCAGGATGCCGACGAGCTCGCGGTTGGGCGGGTGCTGGCCATCCTTTTCGTATTGGTGCAGGTAGGTGGCCAGATCGGAGCCCCTCAGGTACTGCATCACCTAGTACAGGCTGCCATCGGGCGTGCGGTTTAAGGCCAAGA
>CAYTYV010000060.1:0-4897 GCA_964441055.1 uncultured Polyangiaceae bacterium
CGATCAGCGTCTTGTGGTCTGTCGTGGGCTGCTGCGTTCTGATCTCCAACGTCCACAGCTCACCGACGGTGACGAGCTGCACGTTCAGCGGCAATTCCGCGAATCAAGGCGGCGGGATGTGCAACGGTTGGGACAGCGCGTCGACAGTAACGAGCTGCACCTTCTCGGACAATTTCGCGGACGAGTACTGCGGCGGGATGCTCAACAGCTACGGCTCGCCGACGGTGAGGAGCTGCACTTTCAGCGGCAATTCTGCGGGCGATTGGGGAGGCGGGATAGTCAACTTTGAGGACAGCTCGCCAACGGTGACGAACTGCATCCTGTGGGGAGACCAAGCCCCAGACGGCCCCGAAATCTACAACGACAACTCCACCCCCACCATCACCTACAGCAACGTCGAGGGCGGCTACGCGGGCGAGGGCAACATCGATGCCGACCCGCTGTTCTTGGGCGCGCCCGACGACTTGCATATTGGCGCAGGCTCGCCCTGCATCGACGCGGCCAATGGCCCCGAAGCTCCCGAGCTCGATCTGGACGGCAACCCGCGAATCGACGACCCCGATAGTCCCAACACGGGCATAGGCCCGCCCTGGGCCGACATGGGCGCCTACGAGTACCAGCCCTCGCTGTAATGGCGGACGGCGAGGTCAGCTCCGCCCAAGACGCCGTCACCCAGTGTCATACGTACATCTTGACGCCGTGGTCGGACCGCTTGGTAGCGGCTTCAAAGGCGGCGGCCTTGGTGGTGAGATCCAGCGGCGGCTTTCCCTCGGCCTCGAAGCGCAGCCGCCCGCTGGCGAGCTTCGAGTTCAGGCAATAGGTCATCTCGCCTTGCGGATTGGCGTAGTAAAGGCCCACGAAGTCGTCGACCTCGGCCTCGAGCTCGCCCTCGATGCGCGCGACTTTGCTGGCGGCCTGGAAGCGGTAGCGCCGCAAGCCGATGTCGCCCTTGGCGCGCAGTAGCTCGAGCGGTTGATTGAAGTAGTAGTCCTGTCCCTCGTGTCGCAGCGATACCACCGTGAGCGTGGGGGTGAGGAGCGGACCCACGCGGACGCGGGCGCTCACCGCCTCGAGCACGGTGGGCGAGTCCTCTTGCCATTGATTGCAATGGGCCCAGGCGTACTGCTCGGCGTGACCGCGGCCCCAGTTGTGCCCCTGCATGCCTCGCCAACCGTCGATGCTCCAGCTGTCGTCGCCGACGCCGAGCTCGCCCTCGAAGCGTACGTCCGGGTAGGGCGTTACCAGCTTGGACGAGGGGAACGGGCCCGTGTACATGCGCTCGAAGGGAAAGGGCACTACGGGTCGGTCGTCGCCAGCAAAGCGCAGATCCCACTTGATGCGATCGCCGCGGGTGGTGACGGCGCCGCGAGCGATGCCTGGCTCGAGATGCATGCGGTCGCCGCTGGCGGGCTCCTGCCAGTCCACGCCGAGGCCCTGGTCGCTGAAGCTGGCCTTTTTGTGGGGCACCGTGTGCTTGACGGCCACGTGGCATTGCTGGGGACCGCGGTGGTCAAAGGCCACGGCCCAGGCCTCGGCCTTGGCGCCAGCGGGCTCGTCCGCGCTCGCGAAGATGGTCGCCTTGAGCCAGAAGGCGCGCTCGGCATCGGCGCTGGTGGCCTTCAGGAAGTAGCTCTCGACGTGGTTGGGCGTTTCCGCGGTGTAGCGCACCGCGTTCCAGTCCGTGTCGCTCCATGGGCTCATGTCGATTTTTCCCCCTTTTCCAGCTCGTCAAGCGCCGCCAACGCTTGCTTCACCGCGTTCTGGTCGGCCCGCTCGGGTTGACCGCGCATGGCCTCGATGCTCTTGCGGGCCGCCACCACTCCGCCTTGGCCTGCGGCAGCCACGGCCAGCGAGCGCCGCTCCCGGTTCCACGAGCGCAGCTCGCGCTCCACCCAGCGGACCGCCCGCGGGTGGCCCAGGGCGGCCAGGGCGACGCGCGCCTGCCAGGCAAAGGCGTCGGTGGACCAGCCCAAGAGCGTGCCAAAGGCTCGGCGATGAAGCTCGGGCACGGCCTGCTCCAGCCCCAGCCGCCCGCACAGCTCGATGGCGGTCGCCTCGTCGTCGGCCTGGTCGGTTCGCAGCGCTCGCGTGGCCGCCTTGACGAGCACCTGGGCGACCGCCTTGGTCTTCTGGCCCGAGCGGGCCAGGATGATGGCGCCCGCCAGCTGCACGGGATCGCTCGGGGGGTCGCGCAAGAGCTCTTCGGCCCGCTCGAGCAGCGGTCGAGGCACTACGGCCCCTTCGGTTGCATCGGCTTCCGGCCCGAGCTCCTCGGCCATGCGCAGCGCGATGTGACAGATCCTCGGATCGTCGTCGCGCGTGGCCTCGAGCAATGCGCGCACCGCCTCGTCGCGATCGTCGCAGATCCGCGGAAAGGCGATCACGGCCTGGAACCGCATCTCGGGATGTGAATCGGCGAGCGCGCTTTGCACAGGCTCGAGCCCGCGCTTGTCACCGAGCTCGCCCAGGGCGGCCAGCGCGGCCTGACGGGCGGTCTGCTTTCCGGCTTTGGCGAGCCGCAATAGGGCGGGCACGGCCTCGGTGGCCTTCAGATCCGCCAGCAAGAGCGCGGCCTCGGCACGCACGTCCTCGTCGGCGTCGTCCAGCGCCTTTTGCAGTCGCTCGACCACGGCGCTCGCCTGCCCTTCGTGATGGCGAGCCAGATCGCGCGCTGCAGAGGCGCGCACCTTGGCTCGGGAGTCGTCGAGGTCGCGCAGGGCTGCCTCGAAGCTTCGCGGACGTGCCGTGTATGGAAACATCGATCTGGTGCCTTTCCCTTGTCCCTAGGGAGAGGTGCCTTTGCCGAAGACGGGCGCGCCCAAGGCTGCTAGCTGCCGCCCGCGCCGCCCGTCCCAGCACCCCCTCCGCTGCCGCCTATGCCGCCTGTGCCGCCCGCACCGCCCGTGCCAGCCGCCCCTCCGCTGCCGCCCGTGCCGCCCGTGCCGCCCGTGCCGCCCGTGCCGCCTGCGCCTGCCGTGCCGCCTGCGCCGCCTGTGCCCGCCGTACCGCCCGCGCCGCCCGAACCGCCTGCGTCGGGCTTGTAGGGCGGGGGCAGCGCGCCCGCATCGTTCGGGTAGCAGCCGCTGGGAACCTCGCCAGGAATCGACGGCGCCGAGCCCGAGACCAGGCAGATCTGAGTCTCCTGCGGGTCGTCGGTCTCGGTCTCCTGATCGATGACGCGGGCACGTCGGTCTCGGGGCCGCACGCAGTCATAGCCGCCGCGGCAGTCGTCGCTCTCCTCGCACACTCGCATGCAGAAGCTGCGGCTGAAGCGACCGTAGCGGCTGTCGTCGACCGACCCGCAGGCCGGGTCGAGTTGCTCGTGGAAAGCCACGCACACCGCCTCATCGGGGCAGGTGTCGGGCTCGCAGTTGAAGATCGTGCAGTAGCCTTCTGGCTGGGTCGTGTCGCACAGCCGGTCGCCCAGCGACGAGCAGTCGAGGGAGGTGTCGCAGGCGTCGCCGATCTTGGGCTGACAGCCCGCACCCGCCACGCCCAGCGCAGCCACCCCCAGCCATGACCACCTCGGCAGCATAAGGCTAGGCAGCCTACTGCCCCAGAGCGAAAGGCGCAATCCGAGACCTCATCGGCCGGGCCTGCAGCAAGGTCCTGCTTCCCCTATTCGCCCTGCCGTCGATCCTGCTACTCTCGGACCCTCGGGTGCGTGCCCCGTGGGGCTCGCGGGGGCGAGCTCTGCTGGCGGCACGGCCGGGGTCGGTTGCTGGAGGTCATGACCATGAGGGAGATCCGCACAGCTCGCCGCTCGTGGGCGGTGCTCGCCGTGGCGCTTACGTGGATGGTGCTGATGGGCATGGCGTGCGCGGACTCGCTGCGCATCGACCCGCCGCCCTGCCCCAGCGGCACGACGACTGGCGGCGAGGCCGGCCATGGCGGGGGCGGGGGTGGGGGCGGGGGCAGCGCGCCCACCGAATGCTCGTCCAACCAGGACTGCGCCTTTCCCACGCCCGTGTGCGACCCGAGCCTGGGCGAGTGCGTCGAGTGCCTGGTGGCGTCGGACTGCCTGCACAAGCCCGCCACGGTTTGCTCGCAAGGGCAGTGCACCTGCCTGTCCGATGCGGGCGAGAGCCTGGATTGGTGCCCGCCCGACCAGTGCGTCGACCTGGACAGCTCACCCCTTCATTGCGGCAGCTGCAACCATCGCTGCTACGGCGGCTGCCAGGGCGGCCAATGCGTCGACAGCTGGGCGCCCATCGCCGCCGACGGCGCTCCGCTGCCGCGGGCCGGGCACGTGGCCGCGTGGCTGCCGCCGAGCGGAGGCGGAGGAGGCGGCAGCGCTCCCTGGCCTGCGGGCCGAATGGTCGTCTGGGGTGGCGCCACGGGCAGCAGCGCGACCGACAACACCAACACGGGCGGGATCTACGACTTCCAGAGCTCGGCCTGGACGGGCACGAACCTCGTTGGCGCGCCCTCGCCGCGCCGCGGGGCCACGGCCGTGTGGACGGGCAGCGCGCTCATCGTGTGGGGCGGCCATGACGGCGCGGCACCGCTCAACACGGGTGCGGTCTACGATCCCGCGACCAACTCCTGGACCGCCATGCCCGCGCCTGCCTGGCTTGCGGGTCGCGTTCGCCACAGCGCGGTGTGGAGCGAAGACCATGGCATGATCGTTTTCGGAGGCGTGGACGGTGCGGGCGACCGGCTTGGCGACGGCGGGATCTACGACCCCGATGGCGAGACGTGGGCTCCCATCGCTGCCCATTCGATTGCGCGCGAGCGGCACACCGCCGTGTGGGTCAGCGACACGATGTACGTTTTTGGGGGCGTGGACCAGCAAGGGCAGTACCTGCCCCTCGGCCAAGGCGGCGCGGGTGGCGCTGGGGGAGCGGGCGGCGCGGGAGGCGGCGGCGGCGAAGGGGGGGGTGGCGGAGCCGGAGGC
>CAYTYV010000060.1:4907-20297 GCA_964441055.1 uncultured Polyangiaceae bacterium
GCCGGCCCCTGCATGGGCTCCCCCCCCCGGGCGCCCTGGGGGGGGGGGGGGGTGCGGGGGGCGGGGGGGGCGGGGGGGGGGGGGGGGGGGACGGGGGGGGGGGCGGAGCCGGAGGCCAAGGCGGCGCGGGCGGCCTTGGCGGAGCCGCGGGTCAAGGCGGCGCGAGCGGAGGCAGCGAAGCTGGCGGTGCAGGCGGCAGTGGCGGTGCAGGCGGCGGTGGCGCAGGCGACGGTGGCGCAGGCGGTGGCGACGGCGGCGCAGGCGGTGGCGACGCTGGCGCAGGCGGAGCTGCTGGCCAGGGCGGGGGCAGCGCGGGCGCCGCAGGAGCGGGCGGCCAGGCCATCGCGCTGGGAGCCATCTTCGATCCCGCCGCAGGTAGCGGCGGCGGTCCCCAGGGCGGCTGGGACGATTGGCTGGCGTACTACGACGGCGAGGCCACGGCGCGGGCCGACCACATTGCGCTGTGGGTGGACGGCGGCACGGGCGATGGCTTGATCCTGCTCTGGGGAGGCGAGAACAACGGCTCTGCGGTCACTGCGGGGCTCTCCTACGATCTCTCGAGCGACGTGGCCGACGGCTTGTCCGCGGACGGCGAGGCCACGGCGCGCAGCGGCCACACCGCCGTGTACCTGCCCGATGTCACGCCGCCAGTCATGGTGATCTGGGGAGGACAAGCCAGCGGCGTCCCGCTTCAGAGCGGCGGGGTCTACGATCCCGAGGCTGGGCAGTGGCTCGCGCCTCCGCCCTCGGCCCTGTCGGGCCGCTACGGCCACACGGCGCTATCGACGGGCGCCCGCATGGTGATCTGGGGCGGCCGCGACGGCGACGGCTTCTTCAACGACGGCGCCGTGTTCCAGCCGTAGGCCGCCGACCCAGGCCGCGCTGCCCGAGTGGACGGATGGCCCTGCTCGCCGACGTTGCCGTTGCCGTTCCGCTGGCCCATAGCTTCACCTATTGCGTGCCCGAGGATCTGGCCGCCCAGGTGGCGCCAGGGGTGCGCGTGCTGTGCGAGCTCGGCCGACGCAAGATGGTGGGGATCGTGCTGGAGGTGGGCGAGCGGGAGCCGCCCGTCGAGCTCGCCAAGCTCAAGTCGCTCGGCGCGGTCATCGATGCCGAGCCCGCCCTGCCCGTCGAGCTGCTGCGCTTTTTGCGCGAGCTAGCGGCTTACTACTTCGCGCCCGTGGGCGAGGTGTTTCGGCTGGCCCTTCCCGCGGTGGAGCGGGACCGGCTGCAGGCCTTGCGGCGCCAGGGCAAGCTCCTGGCAGACGAGGCACCCGGTGGGGCAAGGCAGGTCGGCGGCCGCCAGCTGAGCTTTGCCCGGGCCACGGACCGCGTGGAGGTACCGGGCAGCCTGCGCGGTCAGGCCGCGGCCGTGCTGGCGCTGTTGCGAGCCACGGGCGAGCAGTCGGTCGCCACGCTGCAGAAGCGCTACGGCAACGCCCGCGCCGCGGTCAAAAAGCTCGAGGACCTGGGCCTGGTCGAGCTAGAAAGGCGCCGAGTCGGCCGAGCAGAGCTCTTTGCGGCCCCACTCGAGCGCGACGAGCCCCCCGAGCTCAACCCGGCCCAGGCCAAGGCGGCTCATCGCATCGAGCAAGCCCTGGCCGCGCTGACGGCCCGCTCGCCCGAGCCAGCAGGCGAGCCGAGCGCCCCTTCCGGCTTCGTGCTGTTCGGCGTGACCGGCTCGGGCAAGACCGAGGTCTACATGCGGGCCATTGCTCGCGCGCTCGAAACCGGACGCGGCGCCCTGGTGCTGGTGCCCGAGATCGCGCTCACCCCGCAGCTTCTGGGGCGATTTCGAGCGCGCTTTGGCGACGCCGTGGCCCTGCTCCACAGCGGGCTCAGCGAGACCGATCGCTACCGCATGTGGCGGCGGCTTCGCTCGGGCGAGCTGCGAGTGGCCATTGGCGCGCGCTCTGCGCTGTTCGCCCCCGTGCCGGATCTGGGCCTTTTGGTGGTGGACGAGGAGCACGATAGCTCCTTCAAGCAGGAGGACGGGGTCCGCTACCACGCCCGCGACATGGCGCTCTTGCGAGCCCACCGCGCTCGAGCAGTGGTGGTGCTCGGCTCGGCCACGCCCTCGCTCGAGGCCATGGTCCTGGCCGAGCGGGGCAAGCTCGAGCGCATCGATCTGCCCGAGCGCGCCCACCAGGCGGCCATCCTGCCGCAGGTCGAGATGGTCGATCTCAAGCGCATCGGCCCAGGCCCGACAGGCAACCGCATGCTGTCGCTGTCGCTGCATCGCGGCATCGAGCAGACCCTGGCGGCCGAGGAGCAGGCCATCCTGTTTCTCAATCGGCGGGGCTTCGCGCCCAGCGTCATCTGCGAGGGCTGTGGCCAGGTGGTGAGCTGCAAGGCCTGCTCGGTCGCGCTCACCTACCATCGCCGCGGCCACGAGCTTCGCTGCCACTACTGCGACTTTGCCTCGTCGCTTCCCGACGGCTGTCCCGAGTGCGGTGGCGCGCTCGTCCTCGAGGGCCTGGGCACGGAGAAGCTCGAGCAAGCCATCGCCGAGGCCTTCCCCCAAGCTCGCGTCGAGCGGCTCGATCGCGACGTGGCACCAGGCGCGCGCTCCGAGCCGATCCTGGCGCGCATGCGCGCGGGTGAAATCGACATCCTGGTGGGCACCCAGATGGTGACCAAGGGCCACGACCTGCCCAAGGTCACGCTGGTGGGCGTGGTCAACGCTGATGCGGCCCTGTCCATGCCCGATTTCCGCGCGGCCGAGCGAGGCTTCCAGCTTCTGGTACAGGTGGCCGGTCGCGCGGGACGGCGCGATCGGCAGGGGCGAGTGCTGGTTCAGACGCGCGACCCCGAGCATCCCGCTTTGCGCTTTGCCGCGGGCCACGACGTGGTCGGTTTTCTAGCGCACGAGGGGCAGGACCGCGCCGAGGCTCGCTACCCGCCGCATTGTCGCATTGCGCTGGTGCGCGTCAACGCGGTGGACGAGGAACGGACCAGGCAGGCGGCGGCGCATTTGGCCGCCCAGGCGCGCTCGGCCGCGCAGGTGCGCCGCGGCCTGGTCGAGGTGCTGGGTCCGGCTGCGGCGCCCATCGCTCGGCTGCGCGGCCGCTACCGCTTCCGCGTGATGCTGCGAGCCCGCGAGCGCCCACCGTTGCGCGCGGTGCTCGCTGCGCTAGCGGGCTCGCTCGGCAAGCTCGACCGCAGGGTGCGCGCCGTCATCGACGTCGATCCGGTGTCCATGTTGTAGCCGCGCGATTTCGATCCGCTGGAGCCGGCTTGCCCGCCCTCTGGTAGACTGCACCTGACGGGGGACCCATGTACGCGATCACCACTCGAGAGGAGATGCTCAGCATGCTGGCGGATGCCGAGCGCGTTGCCAGCGAGCTCGCGGTGGCCACGGCCGCGGCCGATGGGCCCTACGCGGCGTTGTCGAGCTCGCTCGCCGCTGCGCGCGCCGCGCTGGCCGACGAGAAAAACCCCGCCGCAGGCGCGCTGGGCGCGATCGATCTGGCGGGCTTTGCGCGGACGGTTGCATCGGCGCCGCATGCGGGTGAGCTCGAAGGGCACCGCGTCTGGCTCCAGAGCGCGCTCGGCTCGCTCGAGGCCTACTCTCCATCCAGCGAGCCCGCTGTCGCCGCTGCCAAGCCCACGGCGGCCACCGTGCAGCTCGACGCCGTTGCCGTGCAGCCCGCTGCCGCTTCGGCCGAGCCCGCTGCTGCTGCCGCCAAGCCCGCCGCCGCTTCGGCCGCGCCCGATGACGTGGTCGAGCTCGACCCCGACGACCTCATCGAAGAGGAGCCAGCGCCTGGCCAAGTCGAGCAGGAGCCAGCGCCTGGCCGAGTCGAGCAGGAGCCAGCGCCCCGCGTTCAGGCCTGCAAGGTGGGAGACCACGTCTGCGCCCGCTTGCCGAGCGGCGGGACCTTTCTCGGCTTTGTACGCCACCTGCAAGAGGGTCAGGCGCTGGTGGCCTTCAGCAACGGCTACCAGCAGTGGTTCGACCCGGCCCAGCTCGAGCCGCCGCCTGCCTCGGGTGAGCCCGTGGCCGTCGTCGATCCCGAAGGCCAGCACGCCCAGGGCACCTTGGTGGCCGCCTCGGCAGGCCGCTACCAGGTGGCCCTGGAGTCGGGCGAGCGACGATGGGTCGAGTGGACCGTGCTCCAGCCGCTGCGACGCTAGGGGCTCCCAGGCGCGCTTTGGCCAGCCTGCCACGCGAGCGGCTCAGCGCTTCATGCGCAGCTCGAGCTCGTCCAGGGTCTTGGGCCAATCGCCCCGCAGCAGCCGGGACAAGGCGCGATCGGCGAGCAGCTTGCCTCCGGTTTGACAACGCGCGCAGTAGTTCATCTCGCGGCCGCCGCGCACGATCCGCTGCACGGGCGAGTCGCAGCTCGGACAGGGCTTGCGGTAGCGGCCGTGTACGGCCATGCCCTCGTGAAAGGCCGTGACCTTTTCCGGAAAGTCGCCGTCAGCCTCGGTCCGCAGCCGCTCGGTCCACTCGGTGAGCACGGTGCGAGCCGCCTCGGCCAGCCGCTCCTGCTCGGCCGCGCCCAGCCGGCTGGTCCACGTCACGGGCGAGAGCCGCGCCCGATGCAGGATCTCGTCGGAATAGGCATTGCCGATGCCGCTGAAGAGGCGCGGATCGGTGAGCGCGCGCTTGAGCGTGTGGTTCTCGCGCGCGAGCGCGGCACAGAACTGCTCGGTGGTGGCCTCGAGCACCTCGACGCCCCCGGGATCGTGCTCGGCTAGCGCTGTCTCGCCCCGCACCAGGTGCAGCGAGGCTCGCCGCTTGGAGCCCGCCTCGGTGAGCAACAGGCTGGCGTGGGGGAAGTCCAGGGCGCACAGCCCCACCTTGCGGGGCAGCTTGGCGCCGCTCGGCCGATAGCGCAACCGGCCCGCCACCATCAGGTGCAGCACCAGGTAGAGCTCGCCCTCGATCTCGAGGACGATGCGCTTTCCCAGCCGCCGAAACCCGCGCACGCGGCAGCCCTCGATGGCGCGGAGCGGCGGATCGACCGAGCGCAGCACAAAGGGGCTGCCGAGCCGAACCCGCTCGATCGGTTGGTCTGCGATGCGGGCGCGCAGCGCCTCGATGTAGACGACGATGTCGGGGAGCTCGGGCATCGGCTCCGCCTCCGCTCCGGGTAGCGCGAGGGGCTAGCCTGCTCTAGGGCGAGCCCTTCTCAGCTCGTCCATGTGCTCGGCGATGTCCAGCCGATCGGCATCGCTGAGCTCGATGAAGCGCACGGCGTGCTGGTCGCCGCTACTCCAGACGGTGCGAGCTACGCCGCGAAACGGCCCGCGTCCGGCCAGGCGTAGCTCGACGTTGTGGACCATCGCGGGTGGCCGCGGGTCGAAGCGCTGTACCAGCGCACCTGTGGGGGACAGGTTGACCGTTCGGCAGCGGTGCGGAACCCCATCGATGTAGGTGGTCAAGGGGCAGTCGGCACGGACTCTGGCGGAGCCGCGCCTGTCCATTTCTCTGCTGGTAATCATGTGCGCTGGGGTGAGTGTAACACCTACAATGTTGCTTGCTGGAGTTTTTGGTGCGCCTGGGCTGTGCGTGCGGGCGACGGTGTCGCTTTTGTCTGCGCGTGTCGGCAGTTGCGCGCTATGTTGCCTCGGTCATGCCCCAGAGAGCCAGCCAACGACGAAGGACCAAGAAGCGTCGCACCCGAGAGCTTGCCCAGTGGCGGGCCAAGCAAGAGGCCGCCCGTCAAGAGCCACCCGCCGCCAAGCCGGGCAAGAAGGCGGGCAAGCCGAGCGACGCCTGACCGCGCCCGCGCTGCCTCTGCGCAAACGCACCAAGGTGAGGCTGGCTCTACCGCGAGCCAGAACTCCAGGTCGCGCTCGTCGAGCTCCTCGTGAGACTCTGCTACGCCACCCCACATGCCCTGCTGACGGCGTGCCTTTGCACGTGCTGCAAACTCGGAGTCCATCGATCCGATCGTAGCACGCGAGTACCGTCTCAATGCACCACGAACCAGTGGACCCGGCCGTTGACCTCCATGTGGAAGTGGTCGGCGTGGGGCCGGTCGTAGTTGGGCGTCAGGATGTAGGTGAAGATGCCCTGCTCGGAGGCCTCGCACACGATGGCGCGTAGCTCGCGGGCGGCCTCGCTCCTCGGCTTGCGGGCATACGGTCCGCAGGTGCGCTCGCCGATGCGTCCCTGAAAGTGCTGCGCCACGCTGAGCCGCCCGCCGTCCCGCTTGATGAGGGTGGCGACGTCGATCGCCAGGCCGGCCGGATGGCGCGTGCCAGGCGGGGCCCATTTTTTGCCAGCGTAGGGCGAGGGCTGCTCGTTGCCGCGCCGCTTGGCCGACTTGGTAGGCTTCTTGGCGGGCTTGCGGCCGGCCTCTTTCCCCTTGCTCTTGCCCGAGCCCTTGGGCCGAACCTTGCTGCGGCCGCCCTTTGGGTCGCGCTTGTCGGGCGACTTGGTGGCGCGACTCTTCTTGCTACCCTTGCCCTTGCCTTTGCCCTTGCCCGCCTGCTTGGTGCCAGGCATGGGCAGGTTGGGGCGGTACATGGTGTAGTGGACCACCTCGACGATGTCGTGGCGCGCCAGGATCTGCGCGAAGTCGTCGAGCGCCAGGGCCAGGCGAGCATCGAGGATCTCGAAGACGCTGCTGGCGCGCTGCTCGGGCGGAAGCGCCGAGTGGATGTGGACGCCGCGCAGCGCTCCGGTAAGGCGGATGGGGGCCTGCACCCCGTGGACCATGCCAACCCTGCGATAGGGTACGCCGCGACGGTCGAGCTCGGCGTAGGCCTGCTCGGCGCTCATGTTGCCGTAGCGGTAGGCCGGGCTCGCCTCGAGCGCCTCCCGATCGGGCACCACCAGGTAGGGCGAGCCCGCCCGAGCAGCAGGCGCACATAGCAGCGCCACGCACAGGACGAGGAGGGCAAAGCCCGCACGCCGCAGCTTGGGGTTCGACCAGGGGGTCACGGTAGGGGGCAATGTAGCGCCCTCGGTGCGAAAGGCCAGAAAGCGTCAGACCTGAGCACGGATCGTGCGCCTAGGAGCACGTCGTGCTCGGGCGCGATCTCCCCTGCGGCGATCGGTCAGAGGTCGATGTACCCCGTCCCCTTGAAGCCGAGCTGCCAGAGCTCTTCGAGCGGCTGGTCCTCGAGCGCGCCCAGCAGGAACAGCGGAAACGAGAAGCCAGCGTCGATGTCCACCACGGGCTGGCCATCGCTCTCAATGGTGGCGCCAGCGCCCCAGCCGAGCGGCATGAATATGCTGTCACCCGGCTCGGTGATATCCCCGATGCCCAGGCCCGTGTTGAGCCCCAGGTAGATCGGGTCGGCGAGCTGCAGGGCCAGCTCGACGGGGACGCCAGCTCGCGGCGTGCTGACGTGCTGGCCGAACCCGCCGAATCCGAACACCACATCATCGTGGGCCACGAGCGAGCCGTAGTCGTGAACGAGCAGCATCATCTCGAGGCCCGTGTCCAGGCGCACGACCTCGCCCCGCAGCCGAACGAGGAAGCCCGGGTTGAAGTAGATGTTGGGCGAGCTGTCGATGGCGAAGCGGAATCGCGCGCCCATGTCCACATCGCCTTCGAGGAAGCGGTAGGTCGCTCCTGCCATGAAGTAGTGATAGTCGGTATCGTCTGCCGAGAAGGTGCCGAAGGGCGTGTCCACGCTGGCCACGGCGTGATAGATGCTGACTGGCACGACCTCGACGCTCAGGTCGTCGATGATGCCCATGCTGGCGCCGAAGCCCCATACGAAGGTGTCGGCGGACAGCCCCCCCTCGCCCAAATGCGTCACGGTGAAGTCGCCGTGCGGCGCCAGGGTCATCTCGGGCAGGGTCAGCGGGCGCTGCGAATACCGGACGGGCTGCGTCCCCTCGCCTCCAGCCCAAGCGGATGCCGATCCCAATAGCACGGCCAATCCCACAGCAGCGGTTCCAGCTCGCATCGTTCACCTATTCCTTTTGGAGTGCCGATCGACGTTGCCACGTTGCGTCCGATAGGTCCAGAAGTCGGCAGGCGCCATAGGCAGCGCCACCGCGGCCTATCCGCAGCTCGGCACCAGGTCCACGCCGCCGAAGAACTCGCGGGCGAGCAGCGTCCAGCTCTTTCGGTTTTCCTCGGGCCCGCACTTGAAGGGCGTCTCCCGCAGGCGCGGCCCGAGGCCCAAGATGGCGCGGTGCTCGCGGAAGTAGCGCACCGCCAGCTCGGCCGCGTACTCCCACACTCCGCCACCCGGCTGGAAGGCGTAGTAGGTGCCGCCCCGCACCATGGTGTGGTTGGGGGCGTAGGGGCGCAGGCAGCGGCTGGACGGCAGGGCTCCCTGTTGGCGCGTGCAGCGGGCCACGAGGGAGTCGAAAACCTCGCCGAGCGCGCGGCGGGACCAACCGCCGTGGTGGTGGTCGTTCAGGTGGAAGATCTCGTGGAACAGCGTCTCGCGCACGGCATGGGCCGAAGAGTGGAGCGAGCCCGAGACGTTGTAGAAGACCGTCCAGCGGGCGGCATAGGCCGAGGGCGTGGTGCGCCCCACCGAGCGGAAGTAGCGCAGCGCCAGAGGTCGCCAGCGGTAGCGGAGCGGCTCGGGGGCCTTTTCGGCGAGGGCGGCGAAGAACGCGTCGATGTCCTCTAGGCCGCCCGCCATCCAGTCGAGGTGGCGACGGAAGTGGCGCACGGGCAGCTCGGGCACGATGCGGATGCTACCGCGCCAACCGCCGTCCATCTGGTGGGCTTGCTCGAGCCCAGCAACGCTTCCCGTGCGATCGTAGAGCGCGATGGCGCGCTCGGCAGCGACGCGATCGGTCTGGTAGCGCAGGCCGATGAGGCAGCGGATGCGGTCGGGCTCGGGCGCGGTCGGGCAGGTGCGCATCTCGGGCGGGGGCTCTTCCAGGAACAGGATCTGCTCGGCCTGCTCGGCACCGATGGCGGGAGGCGGCGCTGCCGAGGGACCAGCATCCAGCGACGCAGTGCTGGCGGCAGCGGGGCTTGCGGTCGCGTTGGCTGCGGCGGAGGTGGTTGCCGCGTTGGCAGCTGCGGACGGCGCCGTGGCAGGAGCGGTCGGCGCCGTGGCGTGCGGGTTGGAGGCCGTGGTCCCGGTCGAAGGGCTGGAGGGGCTGGCCGTGGAGCAGGCCGCTGCCGTGGCGATCCACAGCGCGACGGCGGCCGCGCCGAGGAGGCCTCGGTCGTCGCGATGCATCGGCAAGCGGGCCATCCGAGCGAACATCATCTATGGATAACACCATGTCGGGGCTGAAAGTTCCCGCGGTGGGCACGCTCCTGGCGTGTCTGTTGCTGAACCTGGGTGCTGGCCGCGCCCAGGCGCAGCCCCGCGTCGAGCCGAACGGTCCGGATTGGGCCTTTGGGCATCCCGCGGGCGAGGCCGCCGTGAGCGCGTTGGGCGCACTGTCTCTGGCCGCCTTTTTGCTGCCCCAGCGGGCGAGCGGGTGGGCGCCTTCGTCCGAGCAACAAGCGGGCGAGCACGCCGACGTGCTCAGCGACCTTTCCGGAGGCATCTTCGGCGCCACCGTGCAGATGGCCGCGGGCCACGGCCTGGAGTCGCGCTACTACGCCAGCGCGGACGTGGCCGATCCAGGCGCGCGGGCCTTGCGCACCACCTTGGTCGAGATCGAATCCCTGGTGCTGGTGGGGGGCATCACCGAGGCGATCAAGCGGCTATCGGGGCGGTGTAGGCCGCGCGCCTGGCAACGGGAGCTCGGGCGCTGCAACCCCGACCATCCCGAGCACGACGCCTTTCCGTCGGGGCACACCTCGGCCGTGGCCGCGGTGGCGGGCGCTCGGCTGGCCGTCGCCTTGCGCTCCCAGGGCCCATCGACGCCGCGCTCGCTCGCCTTTGGCATGGCCGAGGCCGCCAGCTTGGTCACGGCCGCGTTGCGGATGATGGCTGGGGCGCATTCGTGGGAGGACGTCACCGCTGGTTGGGCCATCGGGCACGCCGTGGGCGGCTTGGTCTCGCTGGCCCATCCGATGACGGAGGCGCCCCGCGGCGCTGCGGTCGAGCCGGAGCTGAGCGTGCCGTCGGCGAGCTTTCACTGGTCCGTAGCGTTTTGACGGCCGACGAGGCGACCTCGGGCGGCTCCCCTTGGGTGGCTCAGCGCCGAGGTGAGACCAGGCGTAGCGCAATCGGGCGTACATGATTAGACTGCGGCCATGTTCCACGAGCTCAGCCGCGAGGACCGCATGCGCTTGATGAGGTTTGTCTGCTCCTTTGCCTGGGCAGACCTCGAGGTACAGCAGGAGGAGCGCGAGTTTGTCGCGCGCCTGGTCCGCAGGCTTCAGTTGAACGGCGACGAGCGCGCCAAGGTCGAGCGATGGCTGCAGGTTCCCCCGCGGCCCGAGGAGGTCGACCCCACCGACGTGCCGCGCGAGCACCGCGAGCTGTTTCTGGAGGCGGCCCGCGGCGTCATCGCCGCCGACAACATCGTCGACCAGGGCGAGCTAGAACAGCTCGACCTGTTCAAGCGACTCCTCGCGTAGGCAGCGCGCCCATTCAGTGCCGAATGCCGACGATGCGAGGTGGGCCACCTGCCGAGACCAGGTGCACTTCGAGCTCGCGCGGCGCCTCGCGATCGGCGTGGACGGACCGCACGGCAGCGATGAGGTAGTCGCGCGATCGCCATAGGCTCGGCGGGATGGCAATCGCTAGCGCGGTCGAGCTGCCAGCCAGCGTCTGCCCAGGAGCGATCTCGTCGCCCGAGCCGTCGAGGTAGCGCAGCCGATAGCTGGAGCGACCCGGTCGGGCTAAGCCGGCCCGCACGGCGAGGTCCTCGAGCAGCAGCACGGCGCCCCCTCCGGGCTCGGTTGGCTCGAGCCCCACCACTTCGCAAGGCGTGGTCTGCTCGAAGCCCAAGCGCATCACCGCCAGCCGCCGCGTTTTGAGCAGGAGCGCGAGGGTGGTGCGCGCGGCAGCCGAGCTCAGCCCGCCCGCGGCCACGGCTCGGTCGATGGTGGCCTCTGGCAGGGCGGCCAAGCGCTTGGCCGCCCAGTAGGCGTCGGCTGGGCGCAGGTGGTCGAGCGGCTCGAAGGGCGGCGATGGCGAGAGATCGCGGGGCAGCACCTGCACGGGGATCCAGCCGAGCGAGAGATGGCGCGTCTCAGGCTCGGGCGGCGGCACCTTGGGCGCAAAGCCCAGGGTCCCCAGCCGCAACCAGAAGCCCGGGGGCTGCTGGTCGCCATCGCGGTCCGGCTTGTGGGCGTCGCGCAGCGCTTCGACGCCGAGCGCACCTGACAGATCCACCAGGTAGTGCTGGACGTGCCCGTGACCGGCAGGGCCGACGTAGACGTCGCGCAGCGTGTGCGGCCGCAGCCGCCACAGGCGAAGCCAGCCGGCCACCATGCCCAGGGTCCGCAGGGTGCGGCGGTCGGTGTGGGGAAGCACGTCGTTCGGGTCGTCGGAACGGGGCAGCCTGTGCGGGGTCGGACCGAGGTCGATGCCCACGGGCCAGCGCAGCGCTGCGACGCGCTCTCCCGACGGATCCGCGGCGATCCACGCTTCGGGCGTGCGATAGCCGAGCGCGCGCGCCAGGCGGTTGGCGATGACCTGGGCGGCGGTGCGCATCTCGGGGCGGTCGGGCGCGTCGGGCTGCAGCTCGTAGCGAAGGCCGCGGGCATCCCGAGCCACCACGGCTTGCTCGATCCCCGAGACCGGCTCGAGCGGCAGCACCGTGAGCGGGGGCACGGGCGGGCCAGCGACGCGGTAGTCGGCGAGCGGGTCCTGGGGATTAGCAGGAGGTCGGTACCAGCTCGAGCCTGGTACCTCGTCCAGCGCGTTGACGTCGCCCGCATCGGCACGGCGCTTCGGGTCGAGCGCTCCCACGAGCTCGCGGCGCAGGTAGACGTCGGTGTAGTAGACTGGCTCGAACAGCTCGCGTCGTCGGGGCACGGCGATGGGCCGGTCGTCGGTCACCCAGGCGGCGGGCGGGCGGTCGGCAAAGCGCGCAGGCTTGTAGCCGCAGCCGCTCTCGGCTGCGAGTAGCCCGAGCACGATCATGGCGACGGCCTTGGTGCGCTTCATCGGTCAATCTCGGTGCTGGCGGTCGCCGTAGTTGGAGGGCACGCCGAGCGATAGCAGCAGCCTGGGTCCATCGCCGCTCACAGAGACGGCGAGCTGCGCCAAGGTGTCCGTCGAGGTGTACAGATCGATGCCCAGCCCTCCTGCGAAGCGCAGGTGCTCGAGGTGCTCGAGCTCGAGCGCGTCCAGCCCTGGCGCCACCGTGGCGGCATCGACGAAGATCCGCGCCCCCATGAAGTCGAGCAGCCCCCAGGTGTAGTCCAGCGATGCGACCACCGAAAGCTCGTCGCGACGGGTATCGAAGCCGCGGAAGTCCGGCTGTCTCGGCAGCTCGACAAAGGGCACGGCCAGCCCGCCCAGCGGGATGAGGTGGTCGAACAGCAGCCGCGGCGAGAGGATGTTGCTCTGGCGGTAGAGCGGGATGTAGCCCGCCACGCGCCAGCCAGCTCGGGCGAAGCGGACCGGATCGCCGAGCACGTCAAAGCCGCGGCCCGCGTAGACCTCGACCAGCGCGCCAGGCGACGGCTTGCCGCGCGTGGGGCGGCTGTCGAAGCGCATGGCCGTCTCCACGTAGCCGACGACGTTGGTGCGGTTCGCCCCGGGCGTGCTCTCGGGCGCAAAAACCCGGGTCAGCGCCTGCTCGCCTCCGTCGGGGCTATCCTCGACCGTGCGTCGGTACAGGCTGGTCGAGGCGAACAGCTCCAGCTCGTCGCTCGGCCGAAGGCCTAGCGAGGCGATGCCGCGCAGCCGATCCTCGGCGTAGAGCCCCACCCGCTGCGGATTGTCGGGGCGGAAGTGATTGCGTGGATCCGACTCGGGCCTCTGGCCCAGGCCGCGGTACTCGATCTCGCTTTCGAGCTCGTACAGCCCTTCGATGGCCAAGGCGTAGGGCAGCCGCCCCTGCCCTTGCAGCCGCAGGCGGGCCTCGAAGACCACGTCGTCGGGGCCGCCGTAGCCGATCCGATAGGTGCTGGCCAGATAGCGGGTCTGGGCGATCATGCGCGCGCCGATGCTGGCCGTGCTACCCGTCTCGACGAAGGCCGTGGGAAAGACGATGATGGTTCCCCCGGGCGCTGTCAGCGCCTCGCGGTAGCGCGGGACCAGGTGCTCGTTGCGGATCAGCCCGGCCGCAGCCGCGGTCCCCTCGAACACCAGGTCGAGCAGCTCGCGGGGAATGAACAGTACGGCCTCGGCTGCGTCGCGGGCGGTATCCCCCGGCTCGCGGGCCGGCTGCTCGATGCCCGTCACGGCCTCCCGATCGTTTTCCACTCGTTGCGGCGCGGTCCGCTGCGGCGGCGCGGTCTGCTCCGCGGCGGCGGCGGCCATCGGTCCCACGAGGAGCGCTGCTCCGAGCGCAGCCGCCAAGAGCCTTGCGGCATTCGCCAGCCCCTTGGGGCCCCTCGGCTGTCCCCAAGACAGGTGAGGGCCAGCCGACGGGCCCCAAGGGGCGAGCTGTGCGTAGCCTTGGTGATGGGTTCGACGATGGGGGCTCCGGTCGTCGCTGCGCTCCTTCCTCTGCCCCCAAACCCCCGCAAGGGTTTCAGAGGGACAACGTGGACTCATTGGCCAACGAAACCCTTCTTCGAGGACTCCAGCGCCCTCTACGCCGCCCGTTGCTCGAGCGGCCGTGCGCGGGGCTGGGGCCGAGCCCAACAAGGCGACAGGCCCCCTCTCGCCGCCGCGCTCAGCCGAGGGACAGCTCGGACTGCGCGGCCGCGGTCTCCACCCGCTGGATGGACAGGATGACGGGGAACCACACGGCCACGGCGAGGCCGCCCTGATCCGCGGCCTCGGCCGCGCCGAGCAGCCGATGGTAGATGCACGGTCGGCTCAAGGCGTGCTTGTAGCGGGGCAGGTAGCTGCCGAGCACGTGCGCGTAGACCTGGCCGAGCTCGCCGATCCCCCCTGGCGGCGTGACCTGGACGAAGGTGCCGCCGTGGGTGCGCGCTACGGTGACCTCGTCGTCGGCCTCGGCCTTGCCGCGGATCGGCAGCAGAAGCCGCCATGACCAGCGCTCGGGCGGATCGCCGAGCGGGTCGGCGTCCAGGGTGAACAGGGGTTGCTCGAGCACGCGTAGCCCTTGTGCGGCCGCCATCTGGGCGAGCTTCTGGCGGGCCTGGTCGAGCGCGCCCAAGGAAAAGCCCGGCTCCAGAGCGAGGCACAGCGCGCGCACGGCCGCCCGATGCACGAGCTGGACGTGGCCGAGCTCCGCCTCTTGGGCCTCGAGGCCTGCGGGGACGGTCGCTGGCGCCACCCGCGTTTGCATCAGCTTGCGAGCCTTGTAGGAGGATGCGTCGATGTCCATGCGCTACCGCGCTCTAGCAGAATCCGCGGGCGGCGCCCACGCTCTAGCCCGCTCGGGGCGGCGACTCAGCTCCGACCGGGATTGCGAAATGGCTCGCGCGGCGGTAGCTTGGGGCTCAGCTGCCGTCTGCCAGGGGAGCAGCGGGCACGGCAGCAGGAGAAGCGCACATGGCGGCAAGCAAGAACGTGCTGAGTTTCGACGAGCAGAACTTCCAGGACCAGGTCCTTCAGGCGACCGAGCCGGTCCTGGTCGACTTCACCGCTGCCTGGTGCGGGCCGTGTCGGATGCTGGCGCCCATCCTCGAGCAGCTCGCCGACGAGTACGCGGGCAAGCTCAAGGTGGGCAAGGTCGACATCGACTCCAACCCGGCTCTGGCGGCCCAGTACGGCATCCGCTCCATCCCCACGGTGATGGTCTTCCAGGGCGGCGAGAAAAGGGCCCAGCACACGGGGCTGGTGCCGCGCGAGAAGCTCATCGAGCTCACCGGGCTCTGAGGGCTGCCTAGGGCGGCGTTCCGCGCAAGGGCGCCCTCCCTACACGGGCGAGAGCCGCCAGAGCGGGGTTGGCCCCCGTCACCCGGAGGGCTGGATCTCGTAGGCGCCCATGTCCGCCCAGGGCGGGCCCTCGCCCGTGTTCGGCGTGTCTGGATCGTCCACCCGCGGATTCCCGTCCATGTCGAGCGCAGGCGCTGCTGCCCCATCGGCCGCATCGATGCAGGGCGAGCCCGGGGCCAGATGCAAGTCCCCGCCATTGGGGTCGACGAGCAGCGGGTCGGCATCGATGTTGCCGTTGCCGGGGTGGCCGCCCTCGACGTTGCTGTAGTTGACGGTGGTCGTGGCGGAGTACCAGTCGGCTATCTCGCCCCCCGCGTCCCCCCACAGAATGCAGTTCGTCACCGTTGGAGTGCTGTTCAAGACGTTGAATATCCCGCCGCCGTGGTCCGCGGAGTTGCCGGAGAAGGGTCAGTTGATCCCCGTCGGGGAAGACAGGGGGCAGTCGTTGAACATCCCGCCGCCGTAATCCGCGGAGTTGCCGGAGAAGGTGCAGTTGGTCACGGTTGGGGAGCTGTAGATGTAGTACATGCCGCCGCCCCCAACACCGGAGTAGCAGCAGTACGAGCAGGTCGCCACGGG
>CAYTYV010000060.1:20307-20843 GCA_964441055.1 uncultured Polyangiaceae bacterium
TTCGGGGACCTCCTTTAGCTTAACAATTAGCCTACTCGACGCGCTTCGGATCTGCACATTCTGCAGTTCGTCACGGTGGGAGAGCTGATCAAGTAGTTGCTCATCCCGCCGCCCACGCTCGCGGAGTTGCCGGAGAAGGTGCAATTGGCGACGGTAGGTGAGCTGCCGTGGTTGAGCATGCCGCCGCCCAGGCGTCGGAGCTCGCTCCCGTTCGCCAGCCCGCCCGTGACCGTGAAGCCGTCGAGCACGGCGTCGTCGCTGCCCGTGACCACGTGGTAGACGCGGTTTTCGCCGCCGCCCTCGTCGTAGCCGCTCAGCACGGTGACGTTGCTCTGCCAGTCGCGCTCGGCGCGCGCCGTCTCCTCGCCTACGAAGCCTCCATAGACCGCGGCGCCAGCTCGGAGCTGCACGGTATCCTTCCGCGAGCTCAGGTAGACGTAGTACGTGCCCTGGACCACCCATACCTCGCAGCTCTCGAGCCCCGGCTCGTCCAGCACGGCTTGGTGGGCTGCATCGATGCCCTCCTGCACCGTCTG
>CAYTYV010000061.1:0-20307 GCA_964441055.1 uncultured Polyangiaceae bacterium
GGCGACTCACAGCGGCGCACTTGCTGCCGCTCGTGCGAGCGGGAGTCGAGTTCGTTGACGGCGTTCAAATGGAGCGGAACGACAAGGAGGATCGGAAGGAAGCTGCCTGATCACGCCGATGGCCGATCCACAACATTTGACAATATCTCGGCTGCATGGCCCTTGGCCCGGAGCTGCTGCCCGATCTTCCGGCTCCCGTAGAACGGGCAGCGCAGGTGCAGCTCGTCGATGCGTCGCATCAGCGCCAGATCCTCCGGGCTCGGCGACACGGGCTGGTAGTACAGCCCCGAGCGGCTAATCCCCAGCAGCTCGCACTGCTTGCGCACGGAGAGATTCGTCTGCGGCTCAACCATGGCGCGGCGGGCCTTCAACGTCGCGGTTCGAGCCCTCGCGATAAAAAATCGCGCTCCACCGTCAGCTCGCCGATCTTCTTCAGCAGCTCGTCTTCTCGCTCGCCGTTGCTCGCCGACCCGTCCGACGGCTCGAACACACGCGCAGCTTGCTCAATGAACTGCCGCTTCCACGTGTAGATCTGGTTCGGGTGCACCCCGTAGCGCCGGGCCAATGCCGCCACGGTCTGCTGCTCGCGCACGGCCTCGAGAGCCACCTTCGCCTTGAATGCTGCGGTGTGCTTCGTTCGCTTCTTCTTCATCGTTCCTGCTCCTCTTCGTTAGGGAGCAGGCTCCGCGTACCACCTTACGCCCTGGTCCGAAATTCGGGGTCCACTTCTGGTCGAGCTCTTGCCGAAGGCCGTGGACGCGGCCCGGGCTGCACAATCGGAGTGGGTGGTCCTTCGCGATCGGAGCAAGAGCGAGGCGCAGCAGGAGCGCGAGCAGCGCGGCTATGCGGAGCGGGCGGAGCTATTGGCCGCCTGCCGCTTCAACCTGCGCGAGGAACGCGCGGCGCAAGGGACGCTCAGCGCGATCGCCCAAGGCGAGGGCGTGCCCGATCTCGTGCAGGACTTGCGCGACCTCGCCGAGCTGGTGGAGCGCCATCGCCCCGCTTTCGCCGCCGACCAGAGCTTCAACGCCGACGAGGCGCCGGAGCTAGCGCGCTCGCTGGCCGCAGAGATCGAGGCGGGCCTGAGCAGCGAGCGGCTCAGCACCAGCCAGGCCGCGGCCAAGCTCTTGCGCGACCGCGCGTACACCTACCTCGACGATCTCGTGGCCGAGCTGCGCGAGGCCGGGCGCTACGCCTTTCGCAAGGACAGCGCCGTGGCCGCGCGGTTCGCCAGCGCCTACCTCCGCCGCAAGCGGCGCCGCAGCCGCAGGGCCGCAGTCGCGGACGGGGCGGGAGTGGTCGCCTCGGGCGAGGCAGGCGAAACGCCGGCGGGTTGACGGGTATCACCGGACGGGATGGGAGCCAGCTCTCTCCGGAAAGAGCTGGCTCGCGCGAGCGGCACGTCGGGGTCGCCCCACCCGCTAGGCGGCCGCTCCGACGTCGGTTGCCGGCACCTCGAACTCGAGGGGCTCGTCGGCTCCCTCGACCTCCATGCGAACCCTCAAGAGCCGGCGACCTTCGACGCCAAGGGGACCGCGGTCCTCGATGACGGTCGCCATCACTTCACGCCCCCCAAACAGGAGCCTGACCTGGGAACCCACCCTGGGGACGCTGCGGTCTCGACCTCGGTCCATCACTTTCATAGGATATCACCACGGCGGGGCGCCGACCATGTCCAGCAGGTGGTCATGAACAGCTCGGTCGAACGAGCCGACCAACCCGTTGCAGGTTCGCCGCCACCGCCGTACCGCGCCAAGTCGCAAATCCGACTGCCCGCCTACCCGCGTCCAGTCCTGGTGGGCGATGGCGTTGCGCCAGCCGTTCAACTCCTCCAGCGCATTCCGCCGAGCCTCGGCTCGGCGGTCTACCTTGCGCACCCGCTGCCAGAATTGCATGCCAAGGCGCGCGAAGTCTGAGCCGATGTTGCCAGGGCTAGGGTTGCCGTGATCGAACTTCCGGCCTTGGGTGAGCAGCAGTCGTACCAGTTCTGCCGATCGCGCAGGACGGGTGTTGGCAGCGACGAAGTCCACCGCTTCGGAGTGCAGGTCACGGCAGAAGCGCTGGAACTGGGACGAGAGCAGCACGGCGTAGGCGTGGTTGACCTGGAGCGTGGCGTGACGACGCCCGGGGCCCTGCCCCCCTAGCGCGCGGTGCGCAGCTTCGATCTCGTCGAGCGCGTCGGTGGCTTTGCTCGCCCATTGTCGAAGAGCGGTCGAGGGCACAAATGCAGCCTAGCTCAGCCCAGGCGGGGACACACCTGCCGGCTGCACCCCCGATGCCAGCCGCGCCTCCATGGCCGCCCCTCGCCTCCTGTCCGCCATCGAAGGCGGGGAAGAGCGCTGTCCTGGGTGGAGTCGACGTCGTTGCGGGTGCTCGTCAATCGGCGATCGCGTCGAAGCTCTGCTGCTCGGCGGCAACGCCGTTGTCGCCGGGACCGCCGACGTTGGCGCCGCCGCCATCGCCGCCGGGACCGCCCGAGCCGGCGTTGCCGTGGGTGATGGACGGGCTTCCCGTGGGAGCGCTTCCCGTAAAGGCGATGCCGAGTGAGTGACCGCCCAGGCCGCCACCGCCAGCGCCGCCGCGGCCGCCTTGGCCGCCATTGCCACCGCGACAAGCGTCTGTGGCCGGATGGTTCCCCGGGTCGCCGCCGGCTCCCCCGTTGCCCCCCTCTTCTCCGGGGCTTCCGGCTCCGCCGTCGCCGCCATTGCCGACGGAAAGCGTGCAATCCGTGAGGGTTACCAAGGCGTTGAGCGAGATCAGTGCGATAGCGGCGCCGCCGCCCCCCCCTCCGCCGCCGGGCTCACCACCGCAGCCGCCCGAGCCGCCGCCTCCGCCAGATGGGCCGGCGTAGCCGTCGAACACATCGCAGAACTTGGCGCCGCCTCCACCACCGCCTCCACCTCCAGGAACGCCAGCGCTCACGCCATCAGGCGCAGTCGGTCCTGCGTACCCATTCGCATCAATCGAGCCGATGCCGGATGCGCCCGTATCAGCAGGCGTACCCGCGGTGCCGTCGCCGCCATCCACACCACCATCACATGAGCCAGCACCCTGACCAGCGCCCCCCAAGCCGGCTCCTGGGCCTTGACCTGGGCTCCCATCGCCGCCGACGTTGTCGTTTGTGCCTTGCCCTCCCAAGCCACCTTGAACGTTCGTGCCGCCGCAAGTCATCTGGCCCCCATTGCCGCCGAAGAAGCCGGTCCCCTCATCGCAGCCAAGGTTGCCGTCGCCTGGGTCGCCTTCCTCGCCATCGAGGTCGCTTGAAACCGGCGTCTCTCCAACGGCACCAGTCGCCCCGTTACCCGCGACAAGCTCGCACCGCTCAAAACCCACGGTGGCGCCATCGACCAGCGCCGCGATGGACGACCCGCCATCGGTTTGGGCATCAGCCGCCGTGATGGCAAAATCCTCGATGCGCGTGCCGGAAGCGGAGGCATTGACCTTTAGGACGATCCCCTCGTCCGCCGGAGCCACGGCCGTCTTGGGGTTCTGGTCGGACCACCCCCAGCCGCTCGCGCAATCGAGGCCGCCGTAGAGCTCCACCGACGCCGTAACGCTGACCTGCTCGTCGAAGGCCTCGCCGCAGGCGTAGACGCGCGCGGCGCCCGAGTCGATGGCAGCTTGGATGCTCGCAAACGGCTCCGCCTTCGTTCCCGCAGGCCCGCCCCCAGCGCCGCCGCCGCCGTCCGTGCCCTGGGAGCTCGAGACGAAGACGCCACAGCCATCGTCAACCGGCCCGCTCGCCTCGCTCGGGATGCACTCGACCGACGTGCCGCCCGTGCCGCCGTCCCCGCCGTCGCCCGCGGTACCGCCGCCTCCGGTACCGCCCCCGGCACCCGCCGTGCCGCTGCTGGCGCCCCCGCCCGGCTCCCACGAGCCGCACTCCAGCTTGGGGTTGCGCTCGCAGTCCCCTGCAGCGTCGAAGCAGCCGACCACCAGCATCACCAAGGTGCTACCCAAAAAGCCCATCCATGCCATCCGCACCATTCGCATCGCGTCCTCCAAAGCTCGTTCCGCTTGCTCGCCCATCGTGGCCACTACCAGCTTCCCCGCAGAAACAGCGCCGAGCTGCCGAGGCCTACGGCTGGGCGCAGCTCGAGCCGCGGTGCGCGGGTGGCCTGATCTCCGTCGTCTTGCCCCTCGTCGCCCGCTCCGCTGAGCAGCACGTAGCTCAGCGTGCCCGCCGCGGCGATGCCGCCCACCAGGTAGCCGACCAAGGCGCCGGTTGCCATGGCGTCGCGGGCGTTCAATGCCTCGTCGATATCGTCACACCGGCTGGAGTACTGCTCGCAAGGCCGGCTCGCCTCGAGAGCCGCCAGCTCCTGAGCCTGCTCGTCGGCGTAGTCCGCCTCGTTGCTCGAGGCCACCGTCAGGCCCACTCCAACCGCCAAGCCCGCCACCGCAAGGGCGCTTCCGGCGATCACCACGGGCAGGCTCGGACCGCTACCGTTGACCTGGTCCGGCCCGTTGTCCGGCCCTGCCGTGGCGGGCGCCAGCTCTAGCTCGATGACGAGCTCCTCGCCGGCGCTCACCGAGCGGCGCACCGGTTTGCCGAGGTAGCTCGGCAGCCGCGCCGAGAAGGTCCGCTTGCCGGGCTCGACGAACACGGGGCGCTCGATCGGAGCCGTGCCCACCTCAATGTGGTCGACCAGCACTGCGGCGCCTTCGACGTTCACCCGCACGTGCGCTGTGCCGACCTTCTGGCGCGCTTGGGCCAGCCTTTCCTGGGTCGCTCGGCGGCGCTCGGCGCCTTGTCCCGAGCCCGCCACCCGGAGGCTGTAGTCCAGATGCTCGGCTGCGCTGCGGTAGTCGCCCAGCTCGAGCTCGACCGCCCCGAGGTTGGCCGCGATATCGAAGCCCTGCTTGAGCTCGAAGGCCCGCTGGTAGGCGGCGCGGGCGTCCTCGAGCCGGCCCGCGTCATAGGCGAGGTTACCCGCCTGGAAAAGCTGCTCGGCCAGCTCGAGATCCGCCTGCCCGGGCGGCGCTTTCGCAGCGCCCGCCGCTGGCTCGGCCTGCGCGGGATGGGGGGCGAGCAGGGCAAGCAGCGCAACGGCGAATAGCAGAGGCAAACAGCGCGGGATGGTGGATGGATACGTCATCGCATGGCCTGTGGTGTGGGGAGGGTGGTCGAGCACTGAGCGCTCAGTAGATCCGCCCCGTCGTGGTCGAACCGGACCGGGTGCTCGTGGCGGGCGGGGTTGGTGTGGCTGTCGTCGTGGTTGTGGCGGTCGGCGGCGGTGGCGAAACGGGCGCGCTTGTTGTGGACGCTGACCGCTCCGTAGCGGTCAGCGGCGGAGCGGTCCGGCTCAGGGGGGACGAACTCGTGGACCCCGGCG
The DNA here is from genome assembly GCA_964441055.1 of uncultured Polyangiaceae bacterium. GTDB lineage: Bacteria > Myxococcota_A > Polyangia > Polyangiales > Polyangiaceae > JACQWT01. The sequence goes on from CAYTYV010000061.1 coordinate 5,337, forward strand.
CTGCGGAGCTCGTCACCTCGGCTGGCGTAGCGGTCTCGCGTGATGCCGTGGGCGTGGCCGATCTATCGGAGGAAGTGCCGGTCGGAACCACCGAGGTGGCTACGGGGGGCGTGGCGGTCGCCGCGACAGCCGAGGGCTCGTCCGGTGCGCCGGTCCGGCCCAACGCAGGCCCTGGCCGGGCTCGTCCGTCGGGCGGCCACCATAGCAACCACAGCAGCCCCACGACGAGGATCCCGGTCGCCAGCACGGCCCAGAGCCACACCCGCCTTGCCGCAGGTGGCCGAGCAACGGCCGCGACCTCGTCGCGCGCCAGCGGCTCCTCATCGCGGCCGCGGTGGATCCTCAGCGTGCCCGTCACGTTGCGCCGGGGCTTTTCCGGGTCGTGCGGCGCCACGCCCTGCTGCCTCATCTGCTCGTCCAGAGCCTGCCGTTCCTTGCTCGTGCCTTGCAGCGTGGGGCCAGTCGGTTCTGCCGGATGGAGCGCGCCCGCGACGTCCCCGCCGCCCTCTTCATCGGTGAACTCGTCCGCGCGCTCCGGCTCCCGCTCCAGCTCGCCGAGCTCAACCTTGCTCGCCGAGGCTTGCACCGCCGGCTGCGCGCTGCTCGTCGCTGGCACGGCGACCTCGACGTGCTCGCGACGCTCGCTCGGCTGGGGATCGCGCGGCTTGTCGGCGGCCTCAGCAATGCGGCGCAGATCCTCCACCGCTCGGCGCAGGCGCGGGTTGCGTTCGACCTCCTCCTCGACCCGCCGGCTTCGCTCGGCGGCTGCATCGTGGTCCAGGATCTCGTCGGTGTCGCGCAGGTGGAGCGAGAGCTCACCCGGCGGCCCGTCGCGGCGGCTCTGCCGGCTGCGCGCGCTGCTCGCGCCCGGCCCCTCGTCGCTAGCTCCAACCATGCCCATCACCCTGCCCGGGCGCCTGGACGCCGGGGCTCGAAGCCCGCCTTTCCGCGGCGCCGAGCCGCAACCGGCCGCCGCCGAGCCGCTCGGTTTGCCCCTGTCCGCCGGACGGCTCCGCGCCGCCCAGAAGATACTGCAGCACCATGAGCGCCGCCACGATCAGCACCCCGAGCGCGATGCCGAGCAGCGCGACTCGCCACAGCTCGAGCGGGCGGCGACGAGAAGGGCGGCCGGAGCGCGAGCGGTTCTGCCCTATTGTGCTTGCGCTTGCCCGCGGCGAGCCCGCAGGAGCGGACCACGCAAACTCCACCGTCGTCGAGCCGAGGACGAGGCGATGTCGACGGTGCACTGGCCGGATGGGCTCCGGGCCTTGGTAGCGGTCTCCCTCCCGCTCGGCAGCGTCGTAGGCGCCGCAGTCGAGCATCCACCATGCGCCTTCCCTGAAGAAGAGCACCACGCCGTAGTCCTGCTCGGCCGCGGGATCGTCTAGCTCGAGCCGCGCGGCGGCCGGCACCTCCGATGGCCACCAGCCGATGAACACCCGGTCGGTCGTGACCGCGAGCGTGCGACCTGCTGCCGGGCCACTGACGACGATAGCGGTCGCCCGGGGTGCGTCCGGTGGCAGCGGTTCCGGCGGGAGGACAGCATTGGGATGCTGCCGCTCGAGCGGTGCGTCGGCTGCGCGCGCTTGCGTGGCCGCTGCCCCCGACGCCTCCGCAGGCGCGTGGTGAGCGTCGGCCTCGCCGCCGGGCACCTCTGGCTGCTTGATGATGTCCGTGCCACTCGCCGTCGTGCTCGTGGCCCGTCCCGCCTCCGGGAGCTGCGCGATGATGTCCGTGCCCGCGGCCGTGGTGCTCGTGGGCCTCGCGGCCGCATCGCTGCCACCCCGTAGCCACTCCGCCGTGGGGCCTTCGGCCGGCGACGGCGCGCGGCGCGCGTCCGCGTCCAACGCCGCCTCCAATAGCTCCACCGAGGTGGTCGAGCCGCCCTGCGCCACTGGCGGCGCTCCCTCGCGGGCGAGCTGCCGAACCCGGGGCAAGGACTCAGCCAAGGCGCGACGGAAGTCCAGCATGGTCCCAAAGCGCTCGGCCGGCGCCTTGCGCAGCGCGCGGTGGATGGTCTGCCACAGCGGCTCGGGAAAGCCGGGGAGGAGCTCGGTCAGCGGCTCCGGCTCGGCGTAGAGCTGCCAGCCGCAAAACTCGAGGTTGTCGGCCAGGCCGGGATGGTTCGCCCCAAAGGCGTGCCGACCGAGCAGCATCTCGTAGAGCATGTGACCGAGCGAGTACTGGTCCGAGGCGGCCGTGATCTTGCCGTGGCTGATGTGCTCCGGGCTCATGTAGCGCGCCGTGCCGACGGTGCGATTGTGCTCGGTGGTACGCGCGCCGTAGCGGGTTGTCTTGGCGGCGCCGAGGTCGAGCATCTTGACCACGTCGGTACCGCGCTCATCACGCGCCAGGAACACATTCTCGGGCTTGATGTCGCGGTGGAAGATGCCGAGGGCGTGCAGCTTGTGCGTCGCCTCGGCGATGTCCATGGCGATCTTAATGGCCGCGTTGGCGGGAATGCGGCCGTGGGCGCTCATGATCTCGCGCAGATTGCGGCCGGAGAGCAGCTCCATGGCGATGTACAGGCCCACCTCGGGGTCGGTGCCAGCGTCGTAGATCTTCACGATGGCCTCGTTGAGATGACTGGCCTCGGCCAAGGCGCGCGCCTCCACAGCCATGCGCTGGACGATGTCGGAGCGGCAGCGCCAGCGCGGGATGAGCACCTTCAAGGCCTCCTGGCGGTGCATCACGATCTGCTCTGCCTCGTAGATCTGGGCCATGCCGCCATAGGCGAGCAGTCGCTTGACGCGGTGGTTGGAGCCGTAGACGCGCCCCGGCTCGCAGACGAGCTGTACCTGCCCTGAGTAGACGCCGGACTTCTTGGGGTGAGCCTGTCCCGAGCCCGCCCAATGCGACGGCTCGGTCGTCGCGAAAGCCGTAGGCTCGCTGTCTCCCTGTTTCTCCGTCATCTGCTGGGCCATCCGGTTTGGGTTTTCGTAGCGCGGCGTTGGAGCCGGCAGGAGCTTTTCGGAGGCCACGGCCATTATATCAGCCCCCAGGCCCAGCCGAGCGCCACCACCGACGCCCCCGCGACCAGCGCGGTTGCGACGCGGACGGCTAGGGCGGCTGGGGCGGGGGCCGCCGAGGCCACGGCAGTCGGCTCGGCCAGCACGGCAGTCGGCTCGGCCAGCACGGCGGTCGGCTCGGCTAGCACGGCGGTCGGCTCGGCCGGCACGGCGGTCGGCTCGACGGCATCCCGGAGGGCCTGCTCCATCTCGCCCGCCGTCTGGAAGCGATCCTCGGGGCGCTTGGCCAGCGCCTGGAGCACCGCGGCATCGAGCCGGCCCGGCAGCGTCCCCGGAGCGGACCGCGACGGCGGGTCGGGAGCTTCGGTGGCATGCGCCAGGATGAGCTGGGCCGCCGACGGATGGCAGAAGGGGGGCTTGCCCGTGAGCATAGTGTAGAGCAGCCCGCCGACGGCATAGATGTCGGTGCGCTCGTCAACGGGTTTGGCGACGGCTTGCTCGGGCGCGACGTAGCGCGGGGTGCCGACCGCGGCCCCCTCGGCCGTCGCGACCAACGGGGCATCAACGGTGCCCAAAGCCGTTGCCAGCTCCCGCACCTTGGCAACGCCGAAATCCATCAGCTTGACGCACCGCCGGCCCTGCCCATCGGGGGCGCAGACGAAGACGTTGGACGGCTTGATGTCGCGGTGGATGATGCCCGCGTGGTGGACCACCTCGAGCCCGGTCAGCACCTGACAGGCCAGGTCGACCGCCTGTACCGGCGGCAGCGCTCCGCCCCGGGCGAGCAGCTCCCGCAGGGTCTCACCCTCGATCCGGTGGGAGACGAAAAAGGGCCGTCCCAAGCGCGTGCGACCGAGGTCGAGCACCCAAAGCAAGTTCGGATGTCTAAGCCTGCTCATGAGCTGCGCCTCGACCCGCAGCCGGTCGACCAGGGCGAAATCTCCAGCGTGCTCGCCGAGCAGCACCTTCATCACGAAGCGGGCGCCCAGGCCGAGGTGCTCCACCTCGTACACCTCGCCCATGCCGCCCGTGGCCAGCGGGCGCAGCAGCCTGTACCTCGTGCCTTGCAGCTCCTCGTGCATGGTCGACGGGCCCAAGTCGCTGCCCGGTGCTTCGCGGTAGCTCGCCATCGCTCGTGCCAACGGGACCGCATGGTCGCGTCCCTTGCCCTCGGTCCGGTAGTTCCGGGCCGCGGTCTGCTGACGACGCGAAATCGACCTCGCTCCATCGTTTTTTCTTCGGCCGCCCAGAAACTTTTTGTGCCCCGCGGTATGATTGGGTGTCCTCGTCATCGCTCGGGACGGAACTACCGATGTGAAGGGGCTCCAACGGCCCCAAGAGGAGCAACATGGCTAGCTCAGCTGAACGCGACGCGCTCATCGAGAGCATCCTCGACGAGGCGCTAGAGGGCTTCGAGGGGCTGGTGCCCGACCACCAGCTCGGTTTGGTGCGCGACCTGCTCGGCGCCACCCTGGCCACGCACCCCGAGGGCCGGGGGATCATCCGCCAGGCGCTGTCCGACCCGGAGCTGCAGCGCAGCGGGGATGTCGATCGCAGCGCGGACGATGAAGACGCCGAGCCCACGCTGGTGGGAGGCGGCAAGGCGAGCTAGGGCGGACACTGTGTCCGGGTTGACAGCTAGCCAACAGGAGCTCGTCCGCGCGGCCACCGGCCTGGTGCGTGGCTTGGCCGGCCGGCTTGCCCCGAGATGGCCCGAGATCGGCTACGAGGAGCTGGTGTGCGCTGGCAACGAAGCGCTCGTCCAGGCGGCCCTGCGCTATGACCCCAACCGGGGCTGTGCTTTCGAAAGCTACGCATTCTTTCAGGTACGCGGAAACATGGTCAAGGCGGCCGCGCGCGAGCTGTGCTCCTCGGAGCGGCTCGTCCTAAAGATGGCCGCCCGCGCGCTGGCCAACGCCGCCCCTCCCCCGGCCGCGACCCCGAGCTTCGACGAACCGTTGCAGGATGCGCCCGACAAGGCGAGGGATCGGGCCGTGCGGTGGACCAGCGCGACCGCCGCCTCCATGCTGGTGGCCATGGTGCTGGCTGCCACCTCCTATGGTGGCGAGGATGCGCTGATCGACCGAGAGCAATACGCGCTAGGGCTCACCCGGTTGGGCCAGGCCCTCGAGAGCTTGGAGCAAAACGAGCAACGCTTCGTGGAGCTGCACTACCGCCAGGGACTGACGCTCAACCAAATCGGGGATCGCTTTGGCGCCAGCGCCCGCACCGTCGCGCGCCTTCACGAGCGCATCAAGCGCAAGCTCGCCAGGAGGCTGCGAGCCAGCGGTGTGGATCGAGCGCCACCGCTCGAGGGCAGGCCGGCGCGCTAGCGCGCGGCTGGGCGACGTCCGCGCTTCATGCGCTGGGCGTCGTGCCTAGCAGCCAACAGCACACCGTCCTCTTGCGGCCCGTGAACGGTTGCGCGAGCGTGAAGCCCCTTGCCCTTCTACGCCGATCTGCACATCCATTCGAAGTACTCGCGTGCCACGGCCAAGAGCTGCGATCTGGAGCACCTCGCGCTTTGGGCGCGCAAAAAGGGCATCGCCGTTCTGGGCACGGGCGACTTCACGCATCCGGGCTGGATGGCGGAGCTCCGCGAGGGCCTGGTCGCGGCCGAGCCTGGGCTGTGGCGGCTGCGCGACGAGCTGGAGCGGCACGTCCAAGAGCAGACGCACGATAGCGCGGCGCATGCCACGCGCTTCCAGCTGTCGGTGGAGATCTCCACCATCTACAAAAAGGGCGAGCGCACCCGCAAGGTGCACCACGTCATCTGCGCGGCCGACTTCGAGGCCGCCGAGCGACTGACGAACAAGCTCGCCACCATCGGCAACCTCGCCTCGGACGGCCGACCGATCCTCGGGCTCGATTCCCGCGATCTATTGGAGATCGCGCTCGAGTCGGGCGAGCACAGCTATCTGGTGCCCGCCCACATCTGGACGCCCTGGTTCTCGGCGCTCGGCTCCAAGAGCGGCTTCGACTCCATCGACGAGTGCTACGGCGATCTCAGCGAGCACATCTTCGCAGTGGAGACAGGGCTGTCCTCGGACCCGGCCATGAACTGGCGGGTCGGCTCGCTCGATCGCTTTCGGCTGGTCTCGAGCTCGGACGCCCACTCGCCGCCCATGCTCGCGCGCGAGGCCTGCTTGTTCGACGGCGATTGCGACTACTTCGGCATCCGCCGAGCGCTCGAGACAGGCGAGGGCTACCTGGGCACGGTGGAGTTCTTCCCCGAGGAGGGCAAGTACCACCTGGACGGGCATCGCAACTGCGACGTCCGCCTCAGCCCCGCCCAGACCCGCGAGCTCGGCGGGCGGTGCCCGACCTGCGGCCGCCAGGTGACCGTGGGCGTCATGCACCGCGTGGAGGAGCTCGCCGACCGCGACGAAGCGAGCGTCGAGCGACCGCCGACCGGGGGCGAGGTGCGTAGCCTGGTGCCGCTTCGCGAGGTCCTGTCCGAGCTTCGCGGGGTCGGCCCCAAGAGCAAAACGGTCGGCCGCAGCTACGAGCGGCTGCTCGGCGAGCTGGGGCCCGAGCTCTACATCCTGCACGACGCTCCCTTGGAGGACGTGCGGCGCGCGAGCTCGAGTCTGCTCGCCGAGGCGCTCGAGCGGCTGCGCCAGGGCCGGGTGATCCGCCAGGCTGGCTACGACGGCGCCTACGGGGTCATCCGCCTGTTCGAAAAAGAGGAGCTCGAAGGCCGCACCAGCGGAGGGCTGCTGTTCGAGCTGCCGCCCCCTTCGCGCTCGGCGTCCGAGCGGCCGCACAAGGCCTCAGGCAAGCCTGCGCCACCCACGGACGAGCGAGCATCGCCAGCCGCCGAGCTCCCTTTGGCGACCACTGCCTCCGAGCCCTCGGCCCCGCCCGCGCGCACCTTGCCGCTGTTCGCTGCGGGCGAGGCAGCGGGCGCGGACCACCCGAACCCGATCCTGGCCGCCCTCGATGCGGACCAGCGGGCGGCCGCCGAGCACGCCGCAGGCCCGCTGCTCATCGTGGCCGGGCCGGGCTCGGGCAAGACGCGCACCCTCACCCATCGGATCGCCTACCTGGTGAGCCACCACGAAATCGAGCCCAGCCGCTGCCTGGCCATCACCTTCACCCGCCGCGCCGCCAGCGAGATGCGCGAGCGGCTGCAGGCGCTTTTGCCGAGCGCGTGGGAGAGCATCGAGGTGTGCACCTTCCACCGTCTCGGCCTGTCGGTGCTGCGCGAGCATGGCGAGCGGGTGGGCATCGAGCCCGGCTTTCGCATCGCGGACGAGCTCGAACGAAGCGAGCTTCTGGCCCGCGCTCTGCAGATCGCCGAGAAAAAAGCGCGGCGCCTGCTCGCGGCCATATCGCGGCACAAGCGCTCGGACGCGGCCGCGGTCAACGCGGAGCTCGGCGAGGCGCTCGAGTGCTACCGCCAGCAGATGCGAGCGCAGAACCTGCTCGACTACGACGATCTGGTCGAGCTGGCAGTCGAGGTGCTGTCCTCCGATGACGAGCTCTGCTCGCGCTGGCGCGAGCGCTTCCCCTGGCTGTCTATCGACGAATACCAGGACGTGGACGAGCAGCAGTACCGCCTGGTGCGCCTTCTCGCCCCGCCCGACGGCAACGTGTGCGCCATCGGCGATCCCGACCAGGCCATCTACGGCTTCCGCGGCGCTGACGTCCGCTTCTTCGGACGCTTCGAGGAGGACTTCCCGGGCGCTCGGCGGGTGCAGCTTCGGCGCAACTATCGCTCGGGACGCCCCATCGTCGAGGCCTCGGGCCAGGTGATCGCCCGCTCGGACGGCGTCGCGCGAGCGAGCCAGGCCCTGGTCGACAGCCCCCAGCTCATCACCATCCATCAAGCAGCCACCGACCGCGCCGAGGCCGAGTTCGTGGTGCACGCCATCGAGCAGATGATGGGCGGCCACACCTTCTTCTCGGTGGATAGCCGCCGCAGCGACGGCACCGAGCAGGCCGACTGGTCCTTTTCCGACTTTGCCGTGCTCTACCGCACCGAGGCTCAGTCCGCGCTGCTCGGCGAGGCGCTAGCGCGCTCGGGCATGCCCTTTCGCGCGCTGTCGCACCGCGGGATCTTGGATCAACCCGCTGCGCGGGACCTGGTCGAGCGCTTGCGCGAGCTACCGCCGTCGGGCTCGGTGCTCGCTCGGCTTCAGTCCGCCGCGAGCCGCGCGCTTTCCGAGGCCGAGGCCAAAGCCGAGCAGCCCGCGCCCATCGGGGCGGCCATGGCCCTGCTGGAGCCGCTAGCTGCTGCCGCGGGAAGCGATCTCGATGGCTGGCTCGCCACGCTCGCCCTGGGCACCGAGGCCGACGGCTGGGATCCGCGGGCCGACTCGATCTCCCTGCTCACCCTGCACGCGGCCAAGGGCCTGGAGTTTCCCGTGGTGTTCCTCGTGGGCTGCGAGGACGGCATCCTGCCGCTTGTCTGGGGCAAGGCGAGCGAGACCGACCTCGGCGAGGAGCGCCGCCTTTGCTACGTGGGCATGACCCGGGCGCGCCAGCGGCTGCTCTTGTGCTGGGCCCGCAAGCGGCAGTGGCGCGGAAAGGTGCGCGCTCGCGAGATGTCGCCCTTTTTGCGCGACATCGAGCAGCAGCTCCTCGAGCACAGCGCCACACGGGCTCGGCCAGCCAAGGCAGAGCCGGCCGCCGACCAGCTCGAGCTGTTCTAGCCCCCGCCCTAGTCCTCGCGCAGCACGGCGCGTGCCGCCGCTAGCCGGGCGATGGGCACGCGGAAGGGCGAGCAGCTTACGTAGTCGAACTCTAGGCGGTGGCAGAACTCGACCGAGTCGGGCTCGCCGCCGTGCTCGCCGCAGATGCCCACCTTGAGCTTGTCGCGGCTCTGGCGGCCCTTTTTCACGCCCATCTCGAGGAGCTGGCCCATGCCCTCCTGGTCGATGGAGACGAAGGGATCGACCTTGTAGATGCCCTGGTCGAGGTAGCTCGGCAGGAAGTTCCGCACGTCGTCGCGGCTGATACCGAAGGTGGTCTGCGTCAGATCGTTGGTGCCGAAGCTGAAGAACTCGGCGTGCTCGGCGATCTGATCGGCCACCAGACAGGCGCGCGGCAGCTCGATCATGGTGCCCACCAGGTAGTCGACCTTGACGCCGCTCTTCTTGATGACCTCGTCGGCGATGCGCACCGACAGCTCCCGAGTGATGCGCATCTCGCTCACGTGGCCCGTCAGCGGGATCATGATCTCGGGGTGGACGTCCACGCCCTCGCTCTTGACCTTGCAGGCCGCCTCGATGATGGCCCGCACCTGCATCTCGTAGACCTCGGGATAGGTGATGCCGAGGCGGCAGCCGCGGTGGCCTAGCATGGGGTTGAACTCGTGCAGGGCCTCGTTGCGCTGCTCGATGTCGGCCACCGAGACGCCCATCTCCGCTGCGATGGCGGCGATCTCGGCCTTGCTGTGCGGCAAGAACTCGTGCAGCGGCGGGTCGAGCAGCCGCACCGTCACGGGACGCTCCCCCATGGCTCGGAAGATCCCCTCGAAATCGGCCCGCTGCATGGGCAGGATCTTGTCGAGCGCCGCCCGCCTACCAGCCTCGTCCTCGCTCAGGATCATCTGGCGAACGGCGCTGATGCGATCGCCGCCAAAGAACATGTGCTCGGTGCGGCAAAGGCCGATGCCCTCGGCCCCGAAGGCCACCGCCTGGGCAGCCTGGTCCGGCTGATCGGCGTTGGTGCGAACCTTGAGACGCCGATGCTGGTCGGCCCAGCCCATGATCTTGTCAAAGAGCTGGAAGCTGGGCGCGTCGGCGGCGGGCAGCGCGCCGTCCAGCAGCACCTGCAGCACCTCGGAGGGCAGGGTCTTGAGCTGCCCTTGGATCACCTCGCCGGTCGTGCCGTCGATGGACAGCCAGTCGCCCTCCTTGACCACCTTGCCGCCCACCTCCATCTGCGAGCTGGCGTAGTCGATGTCGAGCGCGCCGCAGCCGGCCACGCACACCTTGCCCATCTGGCGCGCCACCAGCGCAGCGTGCGAGGTCATGCCGCCCTGCGCGGTCAAAATGCCCTCGGCCGCGTTCATGCCCTTGATGTCCTCGGGGCTGGTCTCGGTGCGCACCAAGAGCACGTTTTCGCCGCGGCGCTTCCAGTCCACCGCATCGGGCGCCGAGAACACCACTCGACCCGAGGCTGCCCCCGGTCCCGCGTTCAGGCCCTTGGCGAGCACCCTACCCTCGTCCAGGGCCTTCTTCTTGTCGGCGCGGTCGAAGACAGGGCGCAACAGCTGGTTGAGGCTCTCGGGATCGATGCGCAGAAGCGCTTCCTTTTCGTCGATGAGCCCCTCGGCCACCATCTCGGTGGCCATGCGCAGGGCCGCCAGACCCGTGCGCTTGCCCACGCGCGTCTGCAGCATCCACAGCCGCTTGTTCTGGATGGTGAACTCCAGATCCTGCATGTCGCGGTAGTGGTTCTCGAGCTTCTTCTCGATCTCGAGAAGCTGCTTGTAGGCCTGGGCGTTGATGCCCTCGAGCTCCTCGATGCGCCGCGGCGTGCGGATGCCCGCCACCACGTCCTCGCCCTGGGCGTTCATCAGAAACTCGCCGTAGAAGCGGTTCTCGCCCGTGGCCGGATCGCGGGTGAAGGCCACGCCCGTGCCCGAGTCCTCGCCCGTGTTGCCGAAGACCATGGCCTGGACGTTGACCGCCGTGCCCCAGGACTCCGGGATCTTGTAGATGCGGCGGTACTCGACCGCGCGCATGTTGTTCCACGAGCCGAACACGGCGCCGATGGATCCCCACAGCTGGTCCATGGGATCTTCGGGGAAGTCGACGTTCAAGCGCTTCTTGATCTCGGCCTTGAAGCGCGCGACCAGGTCCTTGAGGTCGTCGGCGTCGAGCTCGGTGTCGAGCTCCACCCCGCGCTCCTTTTTCTTCTGGTGCAGGATGACCTCGAAGGGATCTTCCTCGAACTTGGAGGCGGGCTTGAGCCCCAGCACCACGTCGCCGTACATGGAGACGAAGCGGCGATAGCTGTCGTAGGCAAAGCGCGGATTGCCCGTGCGCTCGATGATCCCCTTGATCGTGGTGTCGTTCAGGCCGAGGTTGAGCACGGTGTCCATCATGCCGGGCATGGACGCGCGCGCGCCCGAGCGCACCGACATGAGCAAGGGGTTTTTCGGATCGCCGAAGCGCGTTTCCATGATCTGCTCGACCTGGGCGAGCGCCGCCTTGACCTCCTCGCGCAGGCCCTGCGGGTAGCTCTGGTCGTGCTGGCTGTAGTAGGTGCACACTTCGGTCGTGATGGTGAAGCCTGGCGGCACGGGAATGCCGAGCTTGGTCATCTCGCACAGGTTGGCGCCCTTGCCACCGAGCAGAGCCTTCATCTCTGCACCGCCGTCGGACTTGCCCGCGCCAAAGAAGTACACGTTCTTGCTGCCCATCACGTCCTCCTTGCGACCCCGCGCTCGTCCTCTTCACAGTCCGCGAGAGGGGTCGAAAAACCCTTGGAGCGCGGCAATTTAGGTTCGCATACGGCGCTTGTCAACGGTCGGGGCGGTCCGCACGGACTGAGGCGACGACCCGCTAGCGCGCCCGCTGGCACCCGAGGTCGCGACGGGCTGTACGCCTACTGCAGACAGCTTCGCAGCGGCTCGATGATGGCGCTGACCACCGCGCGATAGCCGTAGATGGCTGACTGGGGATCGCCGAGCTCAGCCGGGCAGATGGAGGTCAGCACGCCCTGCTCGCCCAAGGCCTCGATGACCTCGAGCTGGCGAATCGGCGGGTAGGCCTCGGCCCAGTACTGCGTCTGACCGAAGTCGCCACTACCGTGACTCTCGACGCACAAGGGGTTGTCGTTGTCCGGCTCGACGCAGGCGCAGCGCATGGGAGGGTTCGAACCGCTGCAGTCCCGGGGCACGGCGAGCGGGAAGATGCAGGAGTACTGCAGATCGTTGTTGTACTGCTGCGCCCCTACGCCGTCGGCATATTCGTGTCCGTTGACCGAGTTGGCGCTTGGCGAGACGCCGATGGGCTCGCCCGTCACGGGGTGCTCGGCGGCGGGCGGATCCCAGTAGCGCAGCGGCCCTGGCGGGGCTTGCGGCACGGCGGTGTTGTCGCGCGGGCCGACCGACTCCCACATCAGCGGATCAGCGGGGCGGGCGGAGGCCTCGGTGTGGTACAGGGCCGGCTCGCCCAGGATGAGATCCCAGGTCTGGTTGGCGCCGAGCTCGGCGCCGCTCTGGAAGCCACCGACCGGGTTGCCCGCGGCATCCAGGCCGCTCGCGAGATCGGGCGCTCCCGCGGCGTTGCGGCGAGCGATGTCCTGCCACGGCACGCCCACGATGCCGACCAGGAACACCGAGGCCTCGTTGCGGATCGCCGTCAGGTCGTCATCGGGGTTCAGATCCTGGAAGATGGGGTTGGGCTCGTAGGCCCCGGGCTCGCCCGTGCGATCGGGCACCGTGGCGGCCGTCAAGCCGTCGACGTAGCGGCCTGTGGGATAGAGGAAATCGATCCCGAAACGGCGCTTCTGGTCGTAGCAACGCACGTTGCCGTTGTCCTCGTAGACCGTCAGCGCGCTCGAGCAGTCGTCGTCGGCGGTGTTGCAGCCGCTCGGCGGGTTGGTCTGTCCGCACGAGTAGCAGCAGGGGTCGTCCGGGTTGGCGGCGCACTCGGCCGTGGGACGCGGCAGGTGAAATACGCCACCGCCCATCTGCTGCTGGCCGACCATCCAATGGATGCCGCCATCCTTGATCGAGCAGTCGTTTTCATCGCTCAACATGACGATGACCAGCAGCGAGTCCGGACGCAGGAAATGCTTTCGCTGCTCGAGCAAGACGATATCGTCGCCCGCAAGCACGGCCGTAGAGCCCTGCCGCTCGACGCTCTCCCACGGGTCGGGCTGGATCAGAAAGCGATACCAGCTCTCCAGCGTTGCCTCGTAGCCGCAGCCCAGCTCGCCCACCGCGTCCACCATGTCCTTGAAGTCCTCGCCCAGCGCCTGCGCGCTGCTCTGGCCAGGCGGATCGTGGGTGGCCTGGGGGTCCCAGGCCAGAAAGCCATAGTCCTGATAGCTCTGCCCGCTCCGGTCCACCAGCCGCCCGTGGTCGTCGTTGGTCGGCTCGTTGGCGGGGTCGCAGACATCCGAGCCGTGGCCGCCCAGGCTGGTGCTGACGATGCCCACGTGCATGTCGGTCACGGGCGCCATCTCGCGCTCCGTGCCCGCAACCGGGCAGGGCTCCTCAGGGCTCTGCGGCTGCGCGGACGCAGGCAAGCCCTGGGCATCCACGCATCGGGGGTTTACCAAGCGCGAGATCAGGTAGGGCACGACCTCGCTGAACATCGCTTGCTTGTCGTACATGGAGCGGGAGTTGTCGATCGCCAGCAGCACATCGACCTTGTCGGTAGCCTCGCAGACCGCGCTGCTGCCGCCGCTGCCGCCGCTGCCAGCACTTCCCCCTCCGCCGCCTGTCGGCAGCGCGCGATCGATCCGCACCTTGCCACCGCAGCCACAAACCACGAGCAGCCACAAGACCACCCCGACCCCAGCCGTCACCCGTATCGCCCGCATAGTCACAGGCTAGCACTACTGGCGAAGATTTCTTCGGCGGTAGCACTAGATGGATGAAAAGCGTAACGCCTGCGCGCCTCGGGAGACATGGCAAGGAAGTCGGCGCGCCGCGGGTGACGCCGCGGGAGGAGTCTTGTCATGCTGCCACGACGAAGTGGGCTGCTCGGGGGTTCGCGCCTTAGCGAAGCACTGCTTGCGCGCACCGCTCCGCGTTGCTGGAGCTTCGCGGTCGCGCTTGCGCTCTTGGCCTCCGCTTGCACGGACTCGGACGATCTCGTCAATGCGCCGCCCGCTGGCGGCTCCGCGGGTAGCGCTACAGCCGGGGGCGGAGGCTTGGGCGGCCTCGGCGGCGTCGGCGGCATGGGCGGCGTGGGCGGGTCTGACGGTGCAACGGGTGGTAGCGGCCAAGGCGGGCTGCAGCCCGCGAGCCCTGTGCAGTGCCACGACGGCCTGTGTCCGCCCTGTGTCTACGGCACTTCTTGCGCCGAGGGGGCCGCGGAAACGCTGGGCACGACCTGCTGCGCTGAAGGCGACAGCACCCTTCATCTTGCCAGCGGCGGCGGCGCCGAGGTGGTGGACGTCGAATTGGACGGCACGCTGGCCATCCTGTGCGGCGGCTTTGGCGGCACGCTCGTCGACGTGAGCGATCCCGAAGCGCCGTGGCCCTTTGCCAACGCCTCGCAGCGCTGTCAGCACGCTGCCATCGGCGCCGAGCTGGACGGCGGCGGGCGCGCCTTCTACCTCACCCACCACGGCGACTCGTGGGTCTCCACACCCTCGCTCATGAGCTTCGTCATCCCGCCCGAAGGCGGCTCCTTCCAGCCCCTGGCCCAGCTCAGCGAGCCTGGCGTGCTCTACGAGGGCGCTGCCTGGCACGACGGATACCTCTACGTGGCCGCGCACGACGGCGGGCTGCGCGTCTACGCCACGGACGCCGACGGCGTGCCGCATTTCGTCAAGGCGCTCGGCGGCTTGGGCAACGCCTGGAAGGTGGCCCTGGCCCCCTCGGGCGACGTCCTTTACGTGGTCGACAACGAGATCGGCTTGCGAGTGGTCTCCATCGCTGAGCCGCAAAGCCCCGTGCTGCTCGACACGGTGCCGACCACGGGCCGGCCGCGGGACGCACACGTCGCGGACGATCGCGTGTTCGTCGCCATGGGAAGCTTCGGCGTGGACGTATTCCACGCCGTCGATCCAGCCGAGCTCGTGGTAGCGGGCACCATCGAAACGGTGGGCAGCGCCCAGGCCGTGGCGGCCGACGACGGCACGGTGGCCGTGGCCGCCTGGAGCCACGTCGCCCTGTACGACGCCGTAACGGGAGCGCTGGTGGGCACCGAGAAGCTCCGCGGCTATCCGGAGTTCGAGCAGGATCTCGGCGTGGCTATGAGCGGGAGCCACGTCTTCGTGGGCGAGTGGGAAGATCTGCACGTCCTCGAGTACCGCCCCGGCTACGTGGCGCCCGATCTGTGGATCGAGGAGCAGCTTTTCCAGTT
>CAYTYV010000062.1:0-20240 GCA_964441055.1 uncultured Polyangiaceae bacterium
GCAGGTGGCCAAGCGGGCGGCGCAGCGGGAAGCGGCGGCGGCCCGGGCGGCGGCGGCGGCGCGGGCGGCGCGGGCGGCGCGGGCGGCGCGGCAAAGGGCTGATACCCGCCATGTCTCGGGCGAGCCCGATGCTGTCGACCCCCCCAGTCGCGCTGACCATCGGCGGGCTGGATCCCTGCTGCGGCGCTGGGATCGGCGCGGATCTGCGCACGATGGCCGCAGCCCGGGTGTGGGGCTGCGCCGTCTGTGCGGCGCTGACCGTCCAGTCCACGCGCGGGTTGCGGGCGGTGCGCGCGGTGCCCACCTCGCTGCTTTCCGCGCAGGTCGAGGAGCTGGCCGCAGATCTGCGGCTTGGGGCGGTCAAGACGGGTGCGCTGGGATCGGCGGCCAACGCCCGCTGGGTCGCGGGCTTCATTGGCCGCCACGGCGAGCTTGCGCTGGTGGTCGATCCCGTGCTGCGCGCAAGCCGCACCCGGCCTGGCGGCCGAGCGCTCTCGGGACCGCGAGCGCTCGGCGCCATGCGCGAGCTCGGCAGCGTGGCCACCGTGCTGACGCCCAACATCCCCGAGGCCGAGACGCTGCTGGACAGGCCGATCCGCAACCCGGCCGAGGCGCGTCGGGCCGCCGTCGATCTGCTCGGCTTGGGCGCCCGCGCCGTGCTGCTAAAGGGCGGGCACCTTCCCATCGCGGCTCCGAGCTCGCGCCGCACGGTGGTCGACTGGCTCGCCATCGGCGATCGAATCGTTCGGCTCGGCCATCGTCGAAGAGAGGTGGAGCAGGTACACGGTACGGGCTGCGCCCTTTCAGCGCTGCTGGCAGCCGGGCTGGCCCGCGGCTTGGCGGCGGCCCGAGCGCGTGCCAAGCTCGACGACGACCGCATCGTCGAGGTGGCTCGCTGGGCCACGCGCCGACTAGCCCGCATGCTGAGCGAACCGCTCTCGGTTGGATCGGGGGCCGCGGTCATCGGTGCATAGGATCGCAGGCGAAGGATCGGGCCATGACAGGTCGAGCTCTTGGACGTGCGTTGCGGGCATGGGCGCTGCTCGTCGCAGGCGTGCTCGCCTCGAGCGGGCTCGCAGCCGCCGAGGGCAAGCCGCAGGCCGAGGGGCCGTCGTCCGATCCGTGCGGCTGCCGCAAGCCCCGCTCCACCATGGCGGGCACCGCTCAGGCCGTGGCGCTAGGGCTGGGCTGGTTGCCCGACCGCACGCTGGTGGTGGCCTCAGCGCTCGTCAGCGACGCGTCCGCTCCGCGGGGCGCAGAGCTCGTGCAGGCGCTTGCTCGCCAGGTGGCGGGCCGCATTGGCCCCATGGCTCAAGCCCACGACCAGGCTCTGGATCTCGCGGCCGCACGAGCTGCGGCCAGCCGCGCCCGGGCCCTGGTCTGGCTGCGCGTCGAGATCGCCCGCGGCGCGCTGCGGCTCTCGGCCGACGCCTACCCAGTGCCCCGCACGGTCTGGGCGCGGGTGCGCGCGCCCGCGCCAGGTCCAGCAGCCCACGCCCATGCCCAGGGACCGCTCGATGCCGAAGTCCGCACCTTCTTCATGCCCGTGGAGTTTGCCGCACCCGTGGTGCAGCGGTTTCGTGGAGCGGATCCGGGCGTGGTAGCCGAGGCCTGTGGGCAGCTCGACCAAGACGGCAGCCCGGATCTGGTCACGGGCAGCCGCAGCCGCATTAAGACCGTGAAGCTCCGCGGCGGCCGCGTGGAGCGGGTGCGCGAGGCGCGCTGGGCCGACCTCTTACCCGTTGCGCCCGTGCCGCTTCGCCAGCCCTTGGCGCTGGCCGCCATCGTCCCGGCCGGTCCGGGAGGGCAGCACCCGAGCTATCTGGACGTGGCCATCACCGATCGCCCTCGGAGCCTGCGCTTCGATGCCGAGCTCAACGTGATCGCCGAGCTGGACGGCCTTGCCGTGCCCGCCGGACCAGCCACGGCGTGCACCCGGCTGCGCCGCATGATGCTGGATCGCGCGCTCGGCCGCTGCCGCCCGAGCGACCCGCCGCCCATCCCGTCGGATCTGGGCCGCGGCTGCGATGCCCTCAGCTCCGCCGTGGTGGTGGATCGCGCGGGCAGGGCGCAGGTCGCCACGGCCTTACGCGCGCGCTCGCGGCTGGTGGTGCGCCTAGACGCGCGCCCCGATGCGGTGCTCGGCTCGGTGGGCGCGCAGCTCGCCGTAGGCGACCCCGACCAGGATGGCCGGGTGGACATCGCTTCAGGCCTCGACGTGCTCGAGCCCAAGCACGACGCGCTCTGGGTCCGCACGCTGGAGCCGAGCGGCGAGCTGCGCGAGCGCTACCGCCTGCCCGTCCCTACGGGGGTGAGCGCCCTGGCGATGTGTCCGCCCGACGGTCCAGGTCGCGCGGCCATCGCGCTGGCTACGGGCGACGAGATCTGGGTGGTTCGATGACGCCTTGGCCGAGCGAGCGCGCGGGCAGGGCGTCGTCGCCGCGACTGACCCGCCGAGATCTGCTGCTCGGCGCGACCGCGGCGGCGACGAGCGCCTACGCTGACGGCGCGCTCGCCCTAGGGCGCGTGCCCGTGGGTGGCTCGCTCGCGTTTCGCCTTCCCTGGGCCACCGGGCGCCTCGATCCCCACGACCTCTTCGATCCCCTCGCGGCCCTGTTCGGCCACGCCATCGCCGATCCGCTCTACGCCCTCGATGCCGCGGCTCGGCCCTATCCCACGCTTGCCGACGGTATGCCCGAGCTGCGCGGCGGTCACGCGGTGGTGCGTCTGCGGCCCGGGCTGCGGTCCGCCAAGGGCAAGGCCATCAGGGGTGCGGATCTGGCCTGGTCGGTCGAGCGCGCGCGCAAAAGGGGAGCGGCCGGCTTGCTGGCCTCGCTCGGCCCGACCGTGCGCGCCGTGCGCGGAGACCCCTTGGCGGTCCGCTTTGGGAGGCTCGAGCCCACGCGCTTGGCACGGCTTCTGAGCTCGCCCGTAACCGCGGTGTTGCCGCGGGGCTTTTCGGCGCGCTCACCCGACGGCACGGGCGCCTTTGCGGCGTCGCTGTCGAACCGCAAGCTCGAGCTGCGGCGCAACGAGCGCGCCAGTCGCGGGCCGAGCTTTTTGGACCGGACCACGGTGACGAGCGCGCGCACCATGACCGACTCGCTCCGAGCTTTCGAGACCGGCCGCGACGATTTGGGCTGGCTGGGCGCAGGGCTCTACGGCAGGCGCTCTGGTGCGCGGGCCTTTGACTACGGCTGGGTGGGCTGGGTGGTGCTGGTCACGGGCAAGCGCGCGGGCGAGCTCGGCAGGCCGGGGGTGGCCCAGCAGCTCGCCAATGCCGTGCCCATCGAGCGCCTTCCCCACCTCGGGCTGGGCCGAGCGGGCGGCGCACCCGCGGGCGCGCAATGGACGGGGGATCGGGCCGAGCTCTGGGTGGATGAGGGATCGAGCCAGCTCGCCGTGATCGCCGAGGCCGTGGCCGCGGAGCTGTCTAGGGCGGGCCACGAGGTCCAAGCCTCGCCCGCTTCGGCCTCCCGGCTGCGACGGCTGCGCCGTTCGGGCGACTTTGCCCTGGCCCTCGACGTGGTGCGCCGCATCGGCCGAGGGCCTGCCGCCGATATGATCGCGCTGGCGACCGCGGACCGCCCTGCTCTGGGCCGCTCGCTCGGCAAACATCCACCGCGGCTTGCGGCCGCCCGAGCCCCTCACCAGCTCACCGCCACGCTTCGGCTGGGCGTGCTCGGCTCGTTGGCCGTGCGGGGCGCGACCGCCCCGAAAATCACGCTGGCCGCAGCCCGACCGCGGGGGCTGGGGCTAGATCTCGGCTCGAGCTATCGCGCTTGAGCCTGTGTTGGTGACCTAGAGGTCGAGAAGTTGCTGCAAACCGATCGAGCTTACCCGGAGAGACTCTTGCGAGTAGGACTGGTCGGCTGCGGGCGGTGGGGGAGCAAGCTCTTGCGCATCCTCGTGCGGCGTCCGGGCGTGACGGTGCGCGCGGTGGTGGACCCGAGCCCTGCTGCGCTGGCCCGCGCGCTCGCCGTGGCCCCTAGCGCGGTGCCGTGTCGCCGTTTGGACGACGCTCTGACGCTCGAGCTGGACGCCGCGTGGATCGCCTCGCCGTCGGGGTTGCACGCCGAGCATTGCCGACAGGCGCTGCGGGCCGGGCTGGACGTGCTGGTGGAAAAGCCGCTCTGCACCTCGGCCGCGGATGCGCGCGAGCTTCGCGCCGAGGCCGAGGCGGGCGGTCGCATCGCCATGGTGGGCCACGTGCTCCGCTTCCACCCCGCCGTGAGCCGGCTCGTCGCGCTGGCGCGCGATGGCTCGATGGGCGCGCTTCGCCACCTCGAGGCGCGCAGACACACGGCGTCGGGCTCGCCCGAGCCGCTCTGGACCCTGGGACCGCACGAGCTTTCCACCCTGCACGCCTTGGATCCCAGCGGCGTGGTCGAGCTCGACGCAGCCCGCGGCACTGGGGCCGATGCTGCGGTGACCGTGCGCCTACGGCTCGCTTCAGGCCTTTGTGCCTCGCTCTCTTGGTCCACGCGCGCCCGTGGGCTCGCGCGCTGCCTGGTCTTGCGGGGCGAGCGGCGGCTGGCCTTCTTGGACGAGCTCGACGGATCGGGCTCGCTGCGCTTGGGCGAGGTGGCTCGGCACCGCGCCGAGGGCGAGCTGCTCGAGCTGCCCGAGGGCGCCAGGGTCGCGGTCGTGCCCAGCCGAGTCGAGGTGCCGAACGCCGACCCGCTGGCGCGCCAGGTCGATCACTTCGCGCGCTGCGTTGCCGAGCGGTCGCCCCCGCTGACCGGCTTCGACGAAGGGCTGTGGGTGGTCGAGACCCTGGCGCGAGCGCAGGCCCACCTCGACGCGCGCGAGCAGCCGATCATGCGCTCGGCTGGCGCCCATTGATGGGGGAGCCATGGCCCGCCGCTCGCCGCACTCGCCCTGCCGCGCCGCTCGGACTGCCGCGGCCTGGCCCGGGACCGCGCGGGATGTGGCCGCCGTGCTGGCGGTCAAGCTGGCCGTGGGCGCGGTCGTGCTCGGAAGCGGCTTCCGCGCGGTCAGCGACGACGACTTCGCGCGCGTGGTGATCGCCCAGCGCTGGGCGGCTGAGCCCGGCTTCGACGCCACGGGATCGAGCTGGCTGCCCCTTCCCTTCTGGCTCTACGGCGCGGCCATGGCCGCCTTTGGTCGCTCGCTGGACACGGCCCTCGCCCTCGCGCTCGTGCTCGGTCTGGCTGCCGCAGCAGTGGTCTACGCCGCGGCCCGCCTGCTGGCGGTCGGCCGCTCGGGCGCGCTCGTCGGCGCGCTCGTGGCCGCCGCGTTTCCCTGGAGCGCTTGGCTGGCCGTGGCCACCGTGCCCGAGCACTGGACCGCGGCTCTGGCGGTGCTGGCCATCGCTGCGGCAGCGCAGGGCTCGGCCCGCTGGCGGGTGGTCGGCGGAGCCGCCCTGCTGGTCGCCTGCTTGTCTCGCTACGAGCCGTGGCTCGTCGCCCTGGGCTTTGCGGGACTCGGCTTGTGGGATGTGCGGCGCGGGCGCAACGGCAAGCCTGTCGAGCGCGCGCTTGGCCTCGTGAGCGTGGTGCTGGCCCTGCTAGGTCCAGCGCTCTGGCTGCTTCACGGCGCTCTGGCCCACGGCGATGCGCTGCACTTCGCCCAACGCGTGGCCGACTATCGACAGGCCCTCGGTGGCGCAGCCCAGGGCTTGAGCGCTGCGCTCGCCTATCCGCTCGCCGTCGTGGAGCAGGAGCCCGAGCTGGCGCTCGCCGCAGCGCTCTTGGCGGGTGCTGGAGCCGGGCGTCGGTGGCCGACCGCGCGCGAGTGGCGGGTCATCGGCCTCGGCGCTCTTCTAGTGGTGGGCCTGTCGGCCGCCGCGACCTTGGGCGGGGCGCCCACCCACCACCCAGGTCGCGCCCTGCTCGCCGTCTGGCTCTTGCTCGCCCTGTTCGCGGGAGCGCGAGCCAGCTCGAGCTGGCGGGTCGGCCGCCTGCCAGCGCGGCTAGGGCTGCTGGCTGCGGCTTTTTTGGTGGTGGCCTTTGGCGCGCTGGTGGCGCGGCCCCGCTGGTCCGAGCCGACGCGTTTCACATCGCGGGCGGCTGAGACGGCCATCGGCACAGAGGTAGCCCGCCTCGTGCCCGCTGGCTGTTCCGTGCTGCTCGAGGCTCGCGACTACGGCTATTTCGCGGTGCTGGCGGCCAGCGGGCGGCCCGAGCGCTTCATCGTCGATCGGTCGGTGGATCCGCGACGGGAAAAGGCCTCGTCGAGCTTTGCCTCGGCAGAGAGCTTGATGCAGCGAATCCAGCAAAGCGGGGTCGATTACGCGGTAGCCCGCGCCTCAGCGGCCACGGCAGAGCTGGGCAGCCCGCTCGCCACGGCAAACGGGTGGGGGCTGTGGCGCGTGCGGCGCCAGCCATCGTGCGGTCGGGGCGAGGCGGTGGATCAGCCGTCCTCGTCCCCCTCGTCCGCCTCGCAGAGCCGTCCAGCCGCGAGCCGATAGCGCTTGTTGCAGGCTGCGCAAGCCACGGCTCCTTGTTGCTCGACCGCGGGCAGCCGCTCGCCGCAGCAGCAAGCCCAGCCCACCTGCCGAGCGGGCTGGCCCACCACCAGCGCGTGCGCGGGCACGTCGCGGGTGACGACGGCGCCCGCGCCCACAAAGGCGTAGCGCCCCACGGTCAGGCCGCACACCACGGTGGCGTTGGCGCCGATGGTGCAGCCGCGGCAGAGCAGCGTCCGCTCGAAGGCGTGGCGGCGCGAGACGGCCGCGCGCGGGTTCTTGACGTTGGTCAGCACGCAGGATGGGCCCAGGAACACCTCATCCTCGATCACCACGCCGTCGTAGATCGACACGTTGTTCTGCACCTTGACCCGGTCGCCCACCACCGCGCCGCCCGCCACGAAGGAGCTCTGACCGAGGACGCAATCGCGGCCGATGCGGGCGCCCGCCATCACGTGGCTGAAGTGCCAGATGCGGGTGCCCGACCCGATGCGGCAGGGCCGATCCACGATGGCCGAGGGATGCACGAAAGGCGCGTCAGACGAGGTGGGCATGCTCGCCGTTTGCGCGCGCCCCTACAGCCCGGGCGGCACGTCGAAGACGAGCGAGCGAAGGTCGGCGCACTCCTGGGCGCCAACGGCGTTGCCCAGAAGGTAGACGTTGTCGTAGTCGCCCATCACGATCGGGTCCTCGACCTGCGCGGCGGCGTCGCCGTTTCCCGTCTCGTGGCCGCTGATGGTCGCCACGCGCTGGTTCGGGCTGTGCTCGGCCGTGATCGTCAGCTCGCTCTCCCGTGGCCACGACACCATGCCGCCGCACGCCTGGGAGCCGCCCACGGTGATGCACAGCACGATGTAGTACTCGCCATCGTTATCATTGATCCTGGACTTGAGATACACGCGGTTGTCGTCGTCCAGGTAGAGCAGGTCGTGCTGGGCGTCCTGGAGCAGCTCGTCGCTGGCGTAGCGCGGGACCAGCACGAAGGTCACCTTGAAGTAGCCGCCCTGTATCAAGGCCTCGGGGGTGTTGCTGTACAGCGTCTCGGCATCGCGCGTGGCCGCCGCAGAAGATGTGTGAATGTAGCTCGAGGGGTACAGGGCCTCGGGCTCGAGCTGCGCGCCGAACGCGACGGTCTCGGTGCGGTAGCCGATCGGGTATTGCTCACCGGAGAACGAGATGCCCCGGGTGTCGATGATGAAGGTGGAATACGAATCGCCCGTCGGGTGCGCGGCGTCATAGCGCTGCCAGGTCGGCTCCTCGATGAGCATGGGACAGCAGGAGTGCTGGAACCACGAGCATCCCCCTCCGGCTCCGCCCGCCCCGCCTGCTCCACCAGAGCCGCCGGGTGCATCGCAGTCTCCGCCCTTTGCCCAGGTGGAGAACACGCGGCCCTGCAAGTACTGGTAGGGGGAGTACTGGCCAAGGGGATGGTCCGAGATGAACATCGTGGCCAGGTTGCCACCAGCTGGATCGAGCTGGTCGGCCACATGGGTCATGGTGCCCGGCGTCCAGCCAGCGCCCTGCCAGGAGTCGCTGTTCCAGATCACGTTGGTCCGCTCCGACTCCACGCTGAGCCCCCAGTCGGTGAGGCCATCGCCCGGGTTGCGCGCGCGAGCATCGTCAACGTCGAAGCCTCGCCTGAGGGTATGCGCGCTCGTCTGCGAGGTGCGCTCGCCCGTGTACGGGCTCTCGAAGCCCAAGGAGCAGTCCGAGTTCGCCAAGCTCTGGTTGTAGGTTCCGTTCGGTTCGGGGTCGCCCGCCGTCCAAGCGCAGATCGGCGGCGCTCCACCGCTGCCGCCCCCGCCCACGCCCGTGCCGGTCGCGCTGCCGCCAGGCGTGCCCGAGGTGGTGCCCGCGCCCGTACCCGTAGCGGTGCCGCTCGGCGAGCCTGTGGTGGTTCCAGAGCCCGTGCCCGTGCCCGTGCCCGTGGTGGCGCCGCCAGGCGTGCCCGTTCCGGTCGCGGGGTCGCGCGTGCCGCTGGCATCGATGGTGCAAGCCGGGGGGATGGCCAGCACGGCCACGACCAAGCCGACGGCGGGGAGCAGAAAGCGAATCCAAGGCGGAGCGGAAACGGGGTGTGCGCGATGCATGGTCTTCTCTCGGCCCAGAAGCGAACTGGCCTTGGAATGCTAGCACCTCGGGCCGCCCGTCGATACCACGTAGCGCCTGCGCTTTGGTGAACGGGCCCCCTGGCGCCTGCTACCAACGTGACGGTACCCTTGCGGACGCCATCGTGTCTCGCCCATCGAGGTCCCGAGCCCACCGCTCACGCGGTCGCCGTCGAGTCGGCGGCGCGCCAAGCCGCCGATCCGTCCTGCGTCGAGCAGCGGCCGCCGTCGAGCTGCCTCGCGTGCGGCTCGATCGGGTGATCGAGATCCTGCTCGGGCTGGTGGTGGTGGGCTCGGTGCTGGCGCTCGGGGCGGTTCATCCCGAGGTGATGGCGGTGGTGGCCGCGTCGAGCTTCCTGGCGTTCGCGCTCGCGCTGTGGCTGGGCCCGAGTAGCGCCCGCGCGCTTCGGTGGCGATCGCCCGCCCTGGTGCTAGCCGCCCTGTCCGGCTGCTGCTTGCTGCAGCTCGTGCCGCTCGAGCTCGGCACGCTCGGGGCGATCGCGCCCGCCACCGAGGACATCTGGGCCCGTGCGCTGATGCCGTTGGGCGAGCCGCCGCTTACCAGTGCACCGCTGTCGCTGGATCCGAAGGCCACCTGGATCGAGGTGCTGCGCTGGTCCAGCTACGCCGCGCTCTTCGTCGTGGCGAGCACGGTGGCCAGTCGGCGCGGCGCACAGTGGGGCGTTGCCTTGGTCTTCGGCGCGGCGCTGACGGCCGCGCTCACCACCGTAGCCCACGGGCTGGCGGGAGCGAGCCGCGTCTTCGGCGTCTACGAGCCGAGCTTCGTGCCCGCGCCCTGGCATGTGGGCCCGCTGCTCAACCCCAACAACCTCGCGGGCTATCTGAACCTGGGCGCGCTCTGCGGCATGGGGCTGCTGCTCATGCGCAAACCGGTGGCGCCGCGCTGGCTGGTGGGCGTGGGCGTTGCCGTGCTGGTGGGCGTGGACGTGGTGGCCGCATCCAGGGGCGGGGTGGTCTTCCTGCTGGCAGGGGTGCTGGCTTTTGGCGCCACGGTCGCGTGGATCGTCAGGCGCAGTGGGCACTCGGTCGAGACGGCTCGCCGTGCGCGCTGGGTGATGGGCTTTGCGGTGGTTTTCGGCGTGCTGCTCGCCGTCCTCGGCGGTACCGATCCCATCTGGGCCGAGCTCTACAGCGACAACCTGCGCAAGATCGAGCTGGTCTTGTGGGTCAAGCCCATGGTGGCCGACTTTCCATGGTGGGGCGTGGGCCGCGGCGCCTTCGAGAGCGCCTTTCCAGCCTACCAGCCCGGGCAGGGCTCGGTGGTGTTCACCCACGCCGAGAACTTCGTCGCGCAGTGGGCGGCCGAGTGGGGCGTGCCCGTGGCCGCCCTGGCCCTCGTGGCCCTGGGCTGGCACTTCCGACCGCGGCCGCTGGGCGTGGGCCGCAGCGTGCTGTCCGCGGGCGCCTGGATTGGGGTGCTGGTGCTCTTGCTGCAGAACTTGGTCGACCTCGGCCTGGAGGTGCCTGGGGTGTGCATTGGTGCGGTCGTGGCCCTGGGCTCGGTATGGGGCGACCGCAAGCGGGTGGTGGCCCCGGATCCGCCGTCGCGATCGGTGCGAGCCACGGCGATGTGGACGGTGGGGGTCGTCGCGCTGGGCGCGCTGCTCATCGCGGCGGCAGGCCAGGGCGGCTGGCGCGACCTCGGCTCCGATCGGAAGTGGGTGCGCCAGGAGCTGCTGCGCGAAAAGCCGCCGCGCGGCCCTGAGCGCGTTCGGGAGCTGCGGCAACAGATCCGCGCGGCCATGCTGCGCCACCCGGCCGAGCCCTACTTTCCGCTCGCAGGAGCCTACCTGGCCTGGCAGGAGCGAGACCAGAGCGCCATGCCGTGGCTGCAGCGAGCGTTGGAGCGATCGCTGGTCAACGGCAAGGCCCACTTGTTGCTCGCCCGCGTGTTGGTCGACCGCGGGGCCAAGCGCCAGGGTCTGATGGAGCTTCGGCTGGCGGTGGAGGCCGATCCCACCCTGGTCGGCGACGCGGCCGAGCTCGGCGCGCGCTGGGCCGAGACTCGCGAGGAGCTGTGGATCGCGGTCCCGGCTGGCGAGCCTGGCGGCGCGATGCTGGACCGATTGGGCGGAGCGCTGACGCAACGCGGCAGGCGAGAGCTCGGTGCGGCGTGCGACCGCACAGCCCTCGAGCGGGCGCCCGGGCTAGTCGGCCCTCGCGTGCGGTTGGCTTCCGATCTCGTCGAGGCGCTCAGCTCGGCCGAGGGCTGCCCCGAGCGGCCCTCGTGCTTGGCCCGCTTCGAGGCCCACCTCGGCCGCATTCGCGCGGTCGAGCCCAAGCGATCCACGGCCGACCGACTGCGCGCCCGGCTACTGGTCGCTACGGGCCGCGCCGACGAGGCCGAGAAGCTGCTCGCCGCGGCGTGCGAACGGGTGGACGACTACCGCGCGTGCCAGTGGGACCGCGTGGCCGCTGCCGCCGAGCTTCCGGATGCGGAGCGAATCGACGCGGCGGCCCGCGCCCTGCTATCGGCATCGTGCGTGGATCGCAAGCAGTGCGCGGCCACCGCCACCTGGCTGGGCGACCTTCGCCGCAACCGAGGCGAGTGGGCCACCGCGCTCGGGAGCTACGAGCGGGCCGTGCGCGAGGAGCCGACCGACGAGCGACTCCTGAGGCTGGCCGCGGCGGCCAGCAAGCTCGGCCTGCACGCCAAGGCGGTCGACGCCCTCGAGCGGGTGCTCGAGCGTCGCGGCGGCGCCGATCCCGAGCTTCGCGCACGGCTCGAGGCCGAGCGGGAACGCCTGCTGGAGGGCTCGCTGCGATGACGGGGAAGGCATAGGCGAGGCCATGTGCGGCATTGCAGCGATCTTCAGCTATCGCGGAAAGGCCGGCCCGGTAGACCAGGCCGAGCTCGCGCGCATCCGCGACCACATGCGGGCGCGCGGGCCAGACGGCCGGGGAATGTGGTGCTCGCGCGACGGCCACGTGGGTCTGGCCCATCGGCGGCTTTCCATCATCGACCCGAGCGAGCGCGGCGCCCAGCCCATGGCGAGCGCGGATGGCCGTCGGGTCATCAGCTACAACGGCGAGATCTACAACTTCCGCGAGCTGAGAGAGGAGCTCGAGCGCAAGGGGCATGCCTTTCGCTCGCAATGCGATACCGAGGTGCTGCTCCAGCTCTACGACGAACACGGCGAGCGCATGGTGCATCGGCTGCGCGGCATGTTCGCCTTCGCCCTTTGGGACGCGGACCGACGCGCCCTTTTGTGCGCGCGCGATCCGTACGGGATCAAGCCGCTGTACTATGCCGACGACGGCTGCGCGGTGCGGGTGGCCTCGCAGGTCAAGGCGCTGCGCGCGGGCGGGCGGATCTCGCGCGCGCCGGATCCGGCGGGGCTGGCGGGCTTTCTGCTGTTCGGCAGCGTTCCCGAGCCGTACACCACCTGTCGATCGATCCGCGCGCTGCCCGCGGGCAGCACCATGTGGGTGGACGAGCGGGGCGCGGCCGAGCCGCGGCGCTACTTCTCGATCGCCCAGGTCTTTCGCGATGCCCAGGGTGCGGCTGCGCCCGCGGACGCCGCCGAGGTGCAAGCCGCCATCGGCGAGGCGCTCCGCGACAGCGTGCGCGCCCACCAGGTGGCTGACGTGCCCGTGGGCGCCTTCTTGTCGGCGGGCGTGGACTCGAGCGCGCTGGTGGCGCTCGCTTGCGAGACGGGCGCGCGCGAGATCCAGACCATCACGCTGGGCTTCGAGGAGTTTCGGGGCCAGGCCGTGGACGAGACGCCCCTGGCCGCCGACATCGCTCGCCGCTACCGCACGCGTCACTCGACGCGCATGGTCGCTCGGGCCGAGTTCGACCACGAGCTGCCGCGCATCTTCGAGGCGATGGACCAGCCCTCGATCGACGGCGCCAATAGCTATCTCATCAGTAAGGCCGCGGCCGAGGCAGGCTTGAAGGTGGTGCTGTCCGGGCTGGGCGGCGACGAGCTTCTGGGCGGCTACTCCTCGTTCCAACAGGTGCCCGGCTGGGTTCGGCTCCTTCGCTGGCCGAGCAGGGTTCCTGCTCTGGGCGCGGCCTTTCGGCGCCTTTGCTGGCCGCTGCTGCGCCGCCAGCGCTCGGTGAGCCCAAAGCTCGCGGGCCTGTTGCACCACGGCGGCGACTGGACAGGGGCCTACCTGCTCAAACGCGGGCTGTTCATGCCCTGGGAGCTCGGCGAGCTGATGGGCGAGGAGCAGGCGCGCGAGGGCCTCGCCAGGCTGCGGCCGCTCGAGCTCATCGGCGCCAGGCTGCAGCCCGACCCGGGCTCGGACTTCGCGCGCGTGGCCGTGCTGGAAGCCTCCATGTACATGCGCACGCAGCTTCTGCGAGACTCGGATTGGGCCAGCATGGCCCACTCGGTGGAGCTTCGCCCTCCGCTGGTCGATGCCGAGCTGCTTCGCCGCCTGGCGCCGCTGTTGCTTTCCCTGGACGGGGTTCCGGGCAAGCGCTGGCTGGCCGACGCTCCCGCCGAGCCGCTTTCCCCCGCCATTGTTCAGCGTCCCAAGACCGGGTTCAGCCTGCCGCTCGAGACCTGGGTGGACGACGCGCTGTCCCGTCGGCACGGCCTCGGAAAGCCGCTTCCGCCGAGCGCGCGGGCGCACTGGTCGCGTCGGCTAGCCCTGGTGGTGGCCGCCGAGCTCGATCTGGCGTAGGCGCGTCGCCCTCACCCAATTGGCGGCGATGCCAGGGGGCCTAGAATCGCGCTCGCCGATTCAGCACCGCTCGAGGGCGAAGCGGAGGCCCTGGACCGTTCCCTCCACGCACTTCTCGAAGCTCCAATCGGCCATCCGCGCCCGCGCGCGCCGCCCCATGGCGCGCAGCTCGTCGGGGTTGGCGAGGCGCTTGCGCAGCAGGGCCTCGAGCGCTGCGACGTCGCCGGGCGGGTAGGCATCGCCCGTCTCGCCCGCGATCACGAGATCGTCGTAGGCGGGCACGGCCGTGGTGCAGATGACGGGCAGCCCGAAGAGCATGGCCTCGTTGACCACCAAGCCCCAGGTCTCGTGGTGGGAGGGGAAGGCCAGCAGATCCGCGGCCGCGTAGATCTCGCCGATTTCGGTCTGATTGCGGAAGCCCGTGATGAGCACCTCGTCGCCGAGCTCGGCCCGATGCATCGTTGCCTCGAGCTCGGCGCGGAGCACGCCGTCGCCCATGAAGACCAGCTTGGCGGCGCGCTCGCGGCAGACGCGAGCAAAGGCGTGCAGCAGATCCAGCGGAGCCTTGCGCACCGAGAGCTTGCCCGAGGCCACCACGATGGGCCGCTCGTCGTCCACGCCGAGCGCGGCGCGAAGCTCGGCGCGGCGCGGTGCCAGCCGCTCGTGCTCGGCCCCGAAGAACGCGTTGTCGACCGCGTAGGGGGCCGAGAAAACGCGCTCGGGCCCGATGCCATGGGCTCGGTACAGGGCGGCATTGCGCGAGCCGATGGCCAAAAAGGCGTCGACTTGGCGGAACAGCGCGCCCAGCGCGAGGCGCCGTGCGGCGCGGTTCCAGAGCGGCCGCCCAGGCGGGCCCATGTGCGACTCGGCGCGGAGCAGGATGGGCAAACCGTGAGCGCGCGCCGCGGCCACCGCCAGCCACTCGCTGGCGTAGCCCCAGCCCACCAGGATGACCGCATCGAAGCGGTCGCGGCCGAGGCGCGACCAGAGCGCGGGGTTGAGCATCCGCCAGAAGCCGACGGGCTTGGGCTGCGGATGCCAGTTGGGCACCACCTCGTAGCGGTAGCCCTCGGTCACGGGTCGGTCCCACTGGAAGGTAGCGGCGAACTCCTCGTCGTAGCTCGGCTCTAGCCCGTGGTCCGAGCAGAACAGCGCGGTGAGATCCACATCGGGATGCGCGGCGAGCAGCCGGAACCAGGGGCCCTGGTACTGGATGGGATGGCTGGTGACGACGGCGACGCGCATGGCTGGTTTCGCGGGCTAGCGGGCAGCCCCGCCGCTCGAGCTCGGCGCGTCGTGGGGCGCGAGCAGCGACAGCGGGAAGGCGTCCGAGCGGTCCAGCCGGTCGCGCAGGCCGCCCACCACGACGACGTATCCCCGCCGAGCGCCCACCTCTTGCTCGGGGTCGTAGGCCGGGAAGAAGATGCCCGAGCGCGTCGGTCCGCCTGGCTGGGGCAAGGTGAAGTTATCGAGCGAAAGGGCGGGCGGACGCTCGGCGTCGAAGCCGAAGCCGGGCTTTGTCGGCACCTCGAAGTCGTCGATCAGCACGATGAAACGGGGCCAGTAGGACACCACGATGTCGAGCTCGGCCTGGAGCGGCAGGTCTTCGTTCCAATGGGCGTCCAGGTACACGAAGGGGATGTGCCCAGGGCCCAGTCGCTCGCCCATCCGCTTGAGAAAACGGCGGCTGTCGCCGCGGTAGACGTGAATGCGCCGAAAGGGTGCACAGCGCAGGCGCGAGATGAGGTAGCTCTTGGGGTCGAGCTCGGTCGAGTGGACCGAACAGCGGAGCAGTCGGGCAGCGAGGATGCTGGTGGCGCCGCGGAAGGTGCCTGTCTCGACGAAGGTCGTGGCGCCGAGTGCGCGAAACAGGCCGTGCACCACGCAGGCCCGCACCACGTCGCCGTTGAAGCCGAAGCCCGCTGCGCCGCCTTGCCCCCTCGCCCAGGCGGTCAAGTCGTCGAGCGAGGTGGCATCGCGGATGGGCGACAGATCCCGGAGGTAGCTCGCCCACACCGCCTTCGCCTTGTCGAAGGCACCGCCAAACCCGTCCAACAATGACCACCTCGTCTCGGGCAAAGCGCTGCTCTGCTCGCGCCGCGCTCGCTCAATGGCTGGCTACCATAGCGGCCCCCGAGCGAGTCCACAACGGCGCCGCGACCTCGTTCCGCTGCCGCGCGACGCAGTCAGCGCCCCGCCAGCGTCTCGACGCGACCTTGCCGGATGATCCGTATGAGGTGATTGCCAGCATCGGCCACGTAGATCTCGCCCCCCGGCCCTTGCGCCACGTCGGCGGGCTGCGCAAAGGCCGCCTCGAGCGCGGGGCCGTTGGCAAAGCCGGGCTCGCCCGAGCCGGCCACGGTGGCGACCACGCCGTCCTTGATAACGCGAATGCGATGGTTGCCCGAATCGGCAACCACCACCACGCCGTCCTTTCCCCAAGCGATGCCGAGGGGGGCCTCGAAGCGGGCGCGGTCCTGTTGGCCGTCCGCAAAGCCGGGCTCGCCCGTGCCCGCCAGTCCGGTCACCCGCCCCTCGCGAATCACCCGCACGCAGTGATTGCCCGTGTCCGCCACGTACACTGCGCCATCGCGACCCACGGTCAACCCGCCCGGGCTGAGGAACTTGGCCGTGCTGACGTCGCCGTTTTCGAATCCCGGCTCGCCGCTCCCGGCCAAGGTCCGCACTTGACCGCCCTCGATTACGCGGATGCGGTGGTTGCCCGTGTCGGCCACGTAGACCACGCCGTCTCCGTCCACGTCGATTCCTTCGGGGGCTCGAAAAAGAGCCCCGAGGCTGAGACCGTTGCGCGCGCCCGCCGCGTTGCCGCCTGCGAACGTGCGCACCCGGCCGCCTTCGATGGCGCGGATGCGGTGGTTGATCCTATCGGCCACGTACACCACCCCGGAACGGTGGACCGCCAGATCCCAGGGCGAGGCGAACTGGGAGACCGGGGCCGCCCCGTCGAAGCTCCCCTCCTCACCCGAGCCCGCCAGGGTGGAGACCTTGGCGTCCTCGACCTGGCGCACCCGCCTGTTCTGCCAGTCTGCCACCAGCAGGGCATCGTCCTTCAAGGCCACGGCCAGCGGTCCGTCGAACCGCGCTTTGGCCGCATCCCCTTCGGCGAATCCGCCAGCGGTGGATCGCAGGACCGTGCTCACCTTGCCGTCGCGAACCAGCCGCAAGGCGCCGTCGGCGGAGTCGGAGACGTACAGCCCGCCGTCGGGCGCCACGGCCAAGCCTTCGGGCGACTCGAACTGAGCGCGCGGGCCATAGTCGTCGACCGAGCCTGGCTTGGCCATGCCCGCAAAGGGCTCGAGCTGCCCGTCGACGATGGTCCAGATCCGGTGGCGGTCGGGCGTGGCGAGGTAGAGCAGCCCCCCGGGACCCACGGCCAGTGCGGGGCGTCTGACGAAACGGGCCGAGACGGCTTCGACGAAGTCCTGGGCCTGCCCAGCAAAAGTCGCAATGGTGCTCACGCGATCGCCGACGATGGCCCGCACCCGACGGTTGCCCGCATCGACGAGATAAATGGTGCCATCGGCGGCCACGTCGATGGTCGACGGCAGGCTGAAGCGAGCTTGTCCCAGCGGCCCGTCCACATACCCGGGCTGTGGGCGGCCCGCCAAGGTAGATACCTCGCCGTCCTTGATGCGGCGCAGGCAATGGTTGCCCGCGTCCGCTACCAGCACCGCACCGTCGGCGGCGATGGCCACTCCTTCGGGGTCTTGGAAGCGGGCGGCTTGGGCTGGGCCGTCGAGATAGCCCGCCTCAAAGCCTCCGGCCAGGGTTGTCACGCGGCCGTCGCGGATCTGGCGCACGCGGTGATTGCCGCGGTCGGCCACGTAGACCGCTTGATCCGAATGGCTCACAGCAACCGACCGCGGCAGTGAAAAGCGCGCGTCGAGCGCTGGCCCATCATCAAAGCCCTCGATGGTGGATCCCGCCAGCGTCTCGGCTTGGCCGTCACGCACGACTTGGATGCGGTGATTGCCCTGGTCGGCCACGTAGATCGCACCGTCTGCTCCGATGTCGATGCCGCCCGGAAGGAAGAACGGCTGCGCCTGCACCGTCGTGGCCGTCACGGCCGCGTCGGCGGTGCCGCTCGCGACCAGGGCCGCGCTGGGCCTGGCACTGGGGTCGGTCCGCGGGGCAGAGCCGTGACGCGTCATTGCGACGATCGCGCCTGCCACCGCCAGGACCACAACGCCTCCCGCGAGCACCCACAGCCCGAGCCTGCGCTTGGTCCGCGGCGCCGACGGGGCGGCCTCGGCCTGGCCGTCGCCCCTAGGCGCTGCCGCGCTCTGCCAATCGCTCGCCTGCGCCGTGGCAGCCTCGACGGCGGCCGCAGCGTTCGTCGGCGGCAAGGGGCTGGTCTCGGGCGGCGATTCGGCGGACGGATCGGAGCCGCCAGGCGCGGGCCCAGATCCGTCTTCGGTCCACAGCTTCGCGGTCGGCTCAGGCGGCGAAAAGGGCAAGGCCTTGGCGCACTCGCGTGGCTGGCCGGGCTCGAGATCGAGCGTATCGACCTTGCCGCTCGCCGAGACGTGCGGCTTGGCGGGCTGGGCCGGACAGGCGCGGGCCGCCTCGAGTGCCGCCGTCATCTGCGCGGCGCTCTGATAGCGGTCCTCGCAGTTGGGGGCGAGGGCCCGCGCGAGGGTCTCCGCGAGCGCCTCCGACACCCCGCGCTCGGGCGAGGCGGGCGTCCGCAGCGCTGTCCCGCCTTGGGCGATGGTGTCGTAGGCCTTGAGCATGGCCTGGGGCTGACGACCGATGCCCTTGTACAGCAATTCGCCGTAGGGCCTCTGACCAGCGGACAGCAGCGCATAGGTCACGGCGCCAACGGCGTACAGATCCGAGCGGGCGTCATTGCTTTGCGGATCGAGGATCTGCTCGGGCGCGGCGAAGCCGGGCGTGCCGCCCCAGGCCACTTTGGTCGCTTCCTGTCCCACCACGCGCGCCATGCCGAAGTCGATGAGCACGGGATGGCTCTCGCCCTGGCGCTCGACCATCAGGACGTTGTTGGGATTGACGTCCCGATGCACGATGCCCTGGCCGTGGGCATGGCCCAGGGCGTCGAGCAGCTCCAGGGCCACGCGCACGGCGAACGCGACGTCGGGGTTGTAGCCCGAGTCCCGTCGCTTCGAAAGCTCGGCGATGTGGTGCTTGAGGCTAGGCCCGCGCACGAACTCCTGCACGAAAAACAGCTGGCCGTGATGGCTGTCGGCTGCGTGGATCCGCGCGATGCCCGGATGGTCCAAGGCGGCCATGGCCTTGCACTCGGTGTAGAACCGATCGCGTTTCGGCGGTTTGGCGGCCTGGCGTCCGTGCATGATCTTCACGGCCACGGTGCGGCCGAGCGGCTCGTCGATCGCCTCGTAGACGACGCCCATGGACCCTTGGCCCACATGGCGCACGATGCGGTACTGGTCGCGCACGCGCAGCAGTGCTCCGCAGGACGGGCATGCCGCCGCACGCTCGTCTACCTCGACACCGCACGTCTCGGACCAGCAGCGCACCGCGGCATTATAGTCGCCGCCCGCTTGCTCGACCAAGTCGTGCCTGCCGAGCGCTCACTAGAGCGCGCTCGCCCGAGCTCACCCGAGCGGGAGGAGCTCATCGGTTTGGTGCACGACGGGCGGTCGTGTAGCCTCTCACACGTCATGCCTACCGAAGCCTCCCAACGCGCTCTGCAGGGGCTGCGCGATCTGTCCACCCTCGAGTGGTACGTCATCCCGCTGCTCGCCGTGGTGTTCTACATCTACACCGTCGAGATGAAGAAGGCCCGTCAGAGCGGCGACTGGAATGCCGTGTTCGCCGGGCTGACGGTCTTCGGCATGGACTTCATCAACGAGACCTGGAACGGCTGGGTCTTCCACCTCACCCAACGCTCGGCGCTGTGGACGGCGCCCGGACCCACGGCCCTGCGTACCATGGTGGGCTGGAACATCGAGATCATGTTCATGTTCGCGATCTCGGGCATCATCTTCTACCACTCCGTGTCCGAGGATCGGACTCACCGGATCCTGGGCCTGCCGGATCGCTGGTTCTGGGCGGCGGCCTACTCGGCCTTCTGCGTGTTCGTCGAGTGCTTCTTGAACTTGGGCGGGCACTTGGTCTGGGAGTACCCCTTCTGGAATCGCTCGGTGGGCGGCGTATGGCTGATCTTCCTCTTCGGCTACTTCCACTTCTACGTCGCGGCCATTCTGGTGACGGGCATGAAGTCGAACCGCCACAAAGTGATCGCCATTGCCAGCATCTACGGCGTGGCCATTGCGGCCAATGTCATCTGTATGGGGGCGCTGGGCTGGGTGTATTGATCCGGCCGGAGGCGATCGTGAGATGATCGCCGATCCCTGACCGCGGTGAGGCTCAGCGCGATCCAGCCGTGGCGCCCTGGTACCAACGCAACGGACCGCAGTGCAGACCGCCTTTGTCTACGCATGCTCCGCCGTCGCCACCCATTACCCAGTTCTCGCAGGCGCACACCTCCGAGCCCACCAGGAGGGCACCCTGCCTAGTCAACGAGTGGAACACGTCCTTGACCGTGCGATCCGGACCACGCAGGACACGCAGCGTTGACGGCTGATAGCGGCTTCGCTCGACCCCAAACGTTCCACGGATGATGGGGTATCTCCATGGCAGAACTTTGCCCGTTTCGACATCGAGCACACCGTCGTCGCCTGAGATGTATACCAGGCGCTTTGGTGGGCGGTGCCATTCGTCGCTTCTAGGCCCCCCTCCACGATGGAACTCGATGACATGGTGGCGGCGCTGGAACCCGTGGACCTCCACAAACCGCCGATCGTCACGTTCGCAAATGACCGTCAACAACCCCCGGACCGGATCGACCTCCCGCAGCCAAGGGCGACATGCAGCACCCACCAGCTCCGCCGCGCGATCGCCCTGGCTGGCGAACAGGGCGCCGCGCTCGTCGCGGCGCAGAAGGCTTGAGCCAAAAGGCCGTAGTAGGCCTGGGACGGCTGTCACGGAGCCGCCCTCGACGGACGCGACCCGCGTCTCGACTCGATCGCCCGATCGCCTGT
>CAYTYV010000063.1:0-4719 GCA_964441055.1 uncultured Polyangiaceae bacterium
TTATCGGCTCGCCGCACACCGCTTGCCAGCGCGCGCCGTCGACCAGCACCATGCCGCCGAACAGGTCGGTCTCGCGCGCGTCAAAGGCCCCTTCGGCGCGTCCGCGCATGCCCACCATAGCCTCCATGCCCGAGACGGTAGGGGCGCGCATGGTGCGCGTGATCGCGCCCGCGATGAGCATGAACAGCAGCACCATCGCGAGGACCGACGGCGCGAAGATGCGCCAGTCGAGCAGCTGCACCCCGCCGAAGTAGCTCGACTCGTCGACCAGGATGATGCCGCCGAGCACCAAGGCCCCGACCCCGCCCAAGGCGACCAGGCCGTGCGCGGGCACCTTGATCTCGACCACGATCGCCACCAGGCCCACCACCAGCAGCCCGAGGCCGCCCCAGTGAAGCGGCAGCATGGACATCGCCAAAAGGCCCGTGATGAGGCAAATCGCGCCGATGACGCCGCCCATGCCGATGCCAGGCGCCTTGAGCTCGTACAGGATGCCGAGCAGCCCGAGTAGCATCAGAATCGAAGCGATGGTGGGGTTGGCGATGACGTCCAAAAAGCGATTGGCGAGCGACATGGGCATGGCGATCTCGCCCAGGCCTCGCGTCTGGAGCGTGGTCTGTCTTGCTTCGTTGTCGATGCGGTAGCCGTCGAGCTCGCCGAGCAGCTCGGCCCGATCCGAGGCCACCAGATCGATGGCTCCGAGCTCTAGGGCCTCGGTGTCGGTGTAGCTCGCCGAGTCGTGCACGATGGCCTCGGCAAAGGACTCGGGCCTACCGTGCCGCTCGGCCAGCGAGCGGGCGAGCGCCACCAGGGAGTTGGTGGCCTTTTCCTCCATGGCGCCCTCGAGCGGCTGCCCCGCGCCGACCGGGTGCGCGGCGCCCACGCGCGTGCCAGGCGCCATGGCCGCTACATCGGTGCTGAGCAGAATGAAGGCGCCCGCCGAGGTCGCCTGCGCCGTGGCCGGCTCGACAAAGCCCACCACGGGCACGGGGGCGTTGCTAATGGCGCGGCAGATCTCCTCCATCGAGCTCACCAGCCCGCCAGGGGTGTTGATCGAGACCAGCAAAAAGGCCGCCTGCTGCTGCTCGGCCTGCGCGAGAACGTGCTCGATGTGGCGCACCTTGATGGGGTTGATGACGCCCTCGATGCGCGCATGGACGTAGCTGCCCGCCAGGGCCTGGCTGGCCATGGTCAGCAGAAAGAGCGCCATCGCCGCCCCTACCCACCGCGCGCCGCGTGGCGCCGTCTTGGATGGCTTCACGGGAGCGATCTGGCGCCAGCGGGGCGGGGTTGTCAAGGACGGAAAGGGCGCGGCGCGCGCGCGCCGGAGACAGTGGCGCCGAATCGGACGCTCGCGTCAGAGACAGCGGCGCCGCATCGGAAGCTCGCGCCAGAGAGAGACTCGTGCCAAAGGGACCGCTCGCGCCAGAGACGGTGGCGCGGGCACGCGGGCGGTCCCGAGGCATCGGCGAGGCTCTGCGGCCGGCCGCGCGAGCTGGCGGCACTGCGTCGCCGCCGCAACTGCGGGCAGGCGGACCGCGGCGAGGTGTCGCCACGGATTGGCGGCGAGCGGCAGGGCCGACGGCGAGGTGTCGCCACGGCTTGGCGACGGGCGGCAGGGCCGACGGCGAGGTATCGCCACGGCTTGGCGACGGGCGGCAGGGCCGACAGGGTCAGGCGAGGATGTACGTCGCGACAGCTTGGCGGCGGGCAGCGGGGCCGACGGCGAAAATTCGACGCGCTCCGGTTGATTTCGCGCAACCGCTTTGCGCGAAATCTACATACCCGGAGCGGCGCCTTCCGAAAAGATGCCGTTTGCCGGGCCGTGACGGGCCGCCTGAGGTCCTCGCGCCGACGGAGATGAGCTCGATGCTCTCCGCAGTCGCGTTCAGGCGCTCAGAGCGCGCTCAGCGGGCCTCGCTCTGGCTTCCCTATTTATAGGGGCAATCGATTTTCGACTCCTGAGGCCAATGCGCCCACAACGCAGCTCGCCGCCTCTGTTGCGGCCCCGAATGCGAACATCGAAAACGCCTCTGCTATCAGGAGGACCACGATGAAAGACGATGTCAACGACACGAATACCCATTCTGCTTCCAGCGCAGAGTTGCACGGTGCCGAGGCGAGCTCCGCCCGCACTGAGGTGCTCGGTGCCAAGGCGAGCTCCGTCTCGGCGCTGGCTCGAGCCCTCGCACGGCTCGATGACCTGCAGCTCCTCGGTCGGCTCGAAGAGCTGGTCTCGAAGCGCGGACAGATGACCGCTGAGCTGCTGGCCCATCTGGGCGAGGTCGACCGCCGCAAGCTCTACCTCGCCCAGGCCTGCTCGTCGATGCACGGCTACTGCACCGCGCGACTCCACCTCTCCGACGCGGCGGCCTATCGGCACATCCGCGCGGCAAGGCTGGGCCGACGGCACCCGTTGGTGCTCGAACTCGTGGCCGCGGGCAAGCTCCACCTGTCGGCCGTCTGCTTGCTCTCGCCGTACCTGACTGAAGCGAACCACCGCGGATTGCTCAAAGCGGCCGTCCACCGGAGCAAGCGCCAGATCGAGGTGCTGATCGCTGAGCGCTTTCCCAAGCCCGACGCGCCCTCGCAGCTCCGCAAGCTGCCCGAGCCAAGGGCGCGGCCGAAGGCGCGGAGCGATGCCGGCGACGCCTCGTCTGTCGCGCCTATCGCTCCCCCGACCACCGCCCAGGAACTACGCCGCGCCGAACCTTCGGGAACGCCGTCGACGAAGGCGCCCACGCAGGCTTCGAGCCCGGCCGAGAACCCGCCTAGCGGTGGGCAACTCGCACCAGAGAGAGGCCAGCAGCCCACACGCCGCCCGGCCGTCGTCGAGCCGCTCGCCCCCGCGCGCTTCAAGGTGCAGCTCACCGCGGGCCAATCGCTCTACGACAAGCTCCGCCACGCCCAAGATCTGCTGCGCCACGAGCTTCCGAGCGGGGACCTCGAAGTCATCTGCGAGCGGGCCCTGGACCTGCTGCTCGAGAAGCTACTGCGACGCAAGTTCGCGGTGACCGACCGGCCCCGCTCGGCGCAGCGCAACAAGGCGGGCCGCGCGCCAGAAGGCGAGCGCACCCACTCGAGGCCGAAGCGCCAGCAGTCCGCAGCACCGCGCCAACAGGAACCGAAATCCCGGCACGTACCCGCCGCCGTCAAGCGAGCGGTGGCCGAACGCGACGGCATGCGTTGCACCTTCGTCGACTCCCATGGGCGGCGGTGCCGCGAGACCGGAGGGCTGGAGCTGCACCACATCAAGGCCTTCGCCGAAGGCGGCGAGGCCACGGTCGAGAATATCGCATTGCGTTGCTGGGCCCATAACCACTACGACGCCGAGCAGCGCTATGGCGCTGCTTACATTCGGCGCCGCATCCGCCGAGAGCGCGAGCAAAGGAGCACCAGCGCCAGACCAGCCGGGCCCAGCCCGCGGCCGCGTGACGAGGCGGCGCCGAATCGGCAATCGCAGCCGGCAGGGGATTGATCTGCGCCCAGGGGTGGGAGCAGGGGAGGCTGCTCGGTAGCCGTCGGCTCGCAGACGCCGTCGCGGCACTCGCCGTCCTTACACGGAGTGCCATCACCGTCGTAGTGCGTGCAGTCGTCGGTCTCCTCGTCGCACGACTCGTTGCAGTCGGTATCGTCATCCGATCCGCCACAGGGGAGCTCTCCGTGGTCGCTGCACTGGCCCGCAGAGCACATGTCGGCACCATTGCAGAACAGCCCGTCGTCGCAGTCGGTGCCGTCGCGGATCGGTCCGCAGGCGCCATCGACAGACGCGCCAGCCGCCACGCTGCATGCCTCCACGCAGTCGTTCGGACTCCCGCCATCGCACGCCGTGTCGCAGCACACGCCGTCTCCACAGTGGCCGGAGGCGC
The DNA here is from genome assembly GCA_964441055.1 of uncultured Polyangiaceae bacterium. Classification (GTDB taxonomy): domain Bacteria; phylum Myxococcota_A; class Polyangia; order Polyangiales; family Polyangiaceae; genus JACQWT01. The sequence continues at coordinate 3,870 of CAYTYV010000063.1, forward strand.
ACTCACTGGAGGCGCTGCAGGGATCGCCGTTTTCCTTCTGCAACGAGAATACGTAGGCGGAACCCGAACCGGCGCCGTTGTCGTCGTCGAAACGAGCACCCAGGAGCGCCGTGTCGCCGACCAGCGATACCGCAAAACCGAATTCGTCCGCCTGCGCCCCGTCGCTAGCCGTCAGCTTTCGCTCTTCGTTCCACAGGCTGCCGCCTCTGACAAACAGGTAGGCGGAACCCGAGTTCGAGTCCCTGTCGTCGTCCCAGACCGCGCCCACCAGCGCCCTGTCACCATCAAGTGCGGCTGATTTTCCGAACATGTCGTCCTGCCACCCCCCGCTGGCCACCAGCTTCTGTTTTTCGGTCCACAGACCGCCGTTCCGGACGAATACGTAGGCTGCTCCAGAGCCGTCATCGTGCCGCCGGGCCCCTACCAGCACCGTATCGCTGTCCAACGACAGCGAGTTGCCGAATTCGTCGGTATCCTCCCCGTCGCTGGCGGTCAGCCTCTGGACTTCGGTCCAACCGCCGGCGCCCCGGACGAACACATAAGCCGAGCCGATGTCGGTGGCGGGTAGGGGAGCGGGAGCGCCCACCAGTAAGGTGTCGTCAGCCAGCGACAGAGACGCGCCGAACTGGTCATACGTCACTCCGTCGCTGGCGGTCAGCTTCTGCGCTTGGGACCAGAAGGTGGAGTTCCGGACAAACACGTAGACCGAACCGGAGTTTGTGCCGTTGTCGTCGTCGCCAAACGCACCAACGATTGCCGCGTCGCCGGACAAAGTCACGGAGTCGCCGAAGTAGTCGCCTATCGCCCCGTCGCCAGCGCCGCCCCCCGGCCCTCCGGGGCCCTGGCAGGG
>CAYTYV010000063.1:4729-20078 GCA_964441055.1 uncultured Polyangiaceae bacterium
AGCTCCACCTCTTCGGCCCACACGCTGCCGCTGCGCACGAACACGTAGACCGAACCGCAGTCCTCGTTGCCGTTCTCATCGTCGTTTCGTGCCCCAACCAGCACCCTGTCGCCGGCTAACGACAACGAAAAGCCAAACTGGTCACCCGTTTCCCCGTCGCTGGCGGTGAGCGTCTGCTCATGGGACCACGCGCTGCCGCTCCGCACGAATACGCCAACCGCCCCGGAGTCGCTGCCGCTATCGTCACTGAAACGGGCGCCCACCAGCGCCGTATCGCTATCGAGGGACACAGCAAAGCCGAACTCGTCGCCATCCGCCCCGTTGCTGGCCGTGAGCTTCTGCTCTTCCGCCCAGATGAGCGGCGCGACTGCGGTACCGAGCCGCTCGCTCGGTCGGTCGTCGCCGCAGCCTAGCCCCGCGACCAGCGCAGCGGCTCCGAACGCCCAACTTATGCGCCTCAGCTCACGTCCCGCCACAGCCTTATCCATCGAATTCTCCCTGGTCCGTTGCCAGACCGTGCAGTGATATCATCGGGTGTGCTTCAACTGAGGCGCCGCCTTTGCGCCGGCTGGGACCCCGCTCTCCCCGCGCTGTGCCGGGCCTTCACAGCCCCGGGCCGACGCTGCCCCACTCGCTTGGCGAGCCATTCGCCAGGGGCGTGTAGCCGAGATGCGCCGCATGCTGGCGGCTGCGCGAAGTGGGCTCGTAGGCTTGCGATGGCCGCGCTCTGGCGCGGCAGCCAATCGTTCACCTCGAGCAGGTGGACGCCGCCGGACAGCAGCGCGATCTCCAGCTCGGCGATCCGCCGTACGTCCTGGGGCACGCCGTCCTGGTCAAGCTCGTCCAGGGTCGCCTGGGGCGTGTAGGGCCGACCCGCGCGGAGCTTGACCGTCGCCTTGAGGTCGCTGCCACGCTCGGCCCACCATTGGCGCCAGCGCGCCGGACCCGGATCGACGGCATCGGGGCGCGCGCCCAGCCGGGCGGGGCTGTCGGCCGGGTCCAGTGCGCCGGTGATGCGCTGAAGGGCTCGCGCGGCGGCCTGCAGCCGCGTTTCGTCAAGGGCGCCGAAGCTCAACGACGGGGCGGGCTCGTCGAGCACCGCGAGCAAGTGCTCGGCCGCCCCCACGTGGCCGAACCAGCCGAGCAAGGCGATCTCGCTGGGGCGCTCGGCCACGCCCAGCAATAGCTCTAGATCGCAGGGGGCGCCGGCCAGCGCCAGCAGCCGCACGAACGTGGCGCGAGCGCGACGGGGCAGCGAGCCCGGCAGCTTCCTTTCCTCCATCAGCCGCTCGCGCGCCAACATCAGGCCGAGCGGGTGGTCGAGACGGCACAAGGCCTCGGCGATGGCCCCCTCGACCGTGCCGTCGAGCTCGTTGTCCAACGAGGCGGCGAGCAACCTTGCCGCAGCTTCGCGGTCCTCGGTGGTGGCCAGGGTGATCGCTGCGCTGCGCCGCACGGCCACGTCGGAATGCGAGAGCAGCATGGCCACAGGCGCGAAGCTCGCCTCGCGGCGCAGTCGGAGGACGTCCACGCCCAGCCGCACGAGCCGTGGGCTTTCGTCGAAGCACAACTTTTCCATGGCCTGCCGGATGGCGGGATTGGGGGCCAGCGCCAGAGCGCGAGCATGGGCAGGAAGCGTGTGCGGCTGGGCTCGCCGCAGGCCCATCACCGCCGCGCGGACCGGCTCCTCTCCCCGGAGACAGCCCAGCACGAAGCTCCTAACGAAGGCCCGGTCGACGTCCATCGGGTTCTCGCGGTGGTACCGCTCGAGCTCTACTGTGACGTCGCAGCAGGTTGGCAGCTCGGTCTCGTCGCGACCGCAGTAGGCAGCTTCGCGATCCGCTGGGCCCGGCGGGGAGCTCTCGTAGGCAAGGGACACCAGAGCATCCAGATTGGAGAGCATGCGCTGCTCGAAGTGCCCGACGACCTTGGACCAAGGCCGTTCGCCTTCCAGATGGCGAAGCCGACCCATGCGTCCAATCTCGGCCAGGCAGTCGCGCGCAAGCTCTCGCAGTTGGCCCCCCCCAGTGCCATGAGCGTCCTCGGCGAGGCTACGCGCTACCTTCGACAATGCCGCATGACACCTCGCAGGAAGCGCGTGAAGCTGCGGCAGCCCGCGGCTGGCACGCAGCTCTATCCTCGCCAACCGCGAATCCGTGGCGGACGGCCGAACGACTACCGACTCGCTCATCGCGCCTCACGGAGCAGCAGCGCCCCGCGCTCGCCGTCATCGGAATGAACCGCCACCAGCGCGGAGCCAGCCGAGGCGCTACGGCTCGCCCAGCTCGCGCACGCCAAGGCCATCAGGGTCGGTACGGTGGCCGCCCCCACGTCGCCCAGCAGCTCGGCGTAGTGGTCCTGGCTGACCCCGGGGGGCAGGGCTCGCAGCGACGCGGTCGACCACTGGTGCGCGCGATCCGAGGTGAAATTGCGGTCGGTCAGCACCCACTCGATGGGGACGCCCGGCCACTCGGCCGCAACTCGCTCGATGAGCTCCGTCATGGTGTCGGTGACGTCTGGCGCCGCGGTCTGCTCCTCGCGGGTCGCTGGTCCTCGCGAAGGCCGCCCTCGTCGCGAGTAGCTGCGGTAGCGGCGCGGCACGAGTCGCTCGGGATGAAGGCCAAGCCGGCGCAAGCTGCGCCCAACCGCGCCGCGGGCGAGCCAGACGCCCGGCCCGCGGGCATGCCGGCTCGCGCTCGGGTGCTCGACCTTTTCGGCCCCGCCGACTGCTTCCTGCTCCGCCCTGGCGGCCAAGACTTCCACCGGCACGGCCGCCCTTTGGGCACAGCACAACCGGGCCAGAGATGGGGAAGCTCGGTGCGTCGCTCCATCCGGGGCGGACGCCGAGGTTTGCGCGTCTTTGTACGAGGCATTGCCGCTGTGCCCGAGCAGCACGAATGCCGCCGCTTCGCTCGGCATGAAGCCTTCCGAACGGTGGAAACCGATGATCCGGCCTGCGGCAGCCAGCTCTCGCAGCAGCGCGGGGTGAAGGTAGCTGTCCACGCCGCCGACCACCACCGCGGAGGCACGGCCCGCCTCGATCAGCTCGGCCCCCAGCGCCGCCAGCCGCGCCGCGCTGGCCTGGCCGCCCCGCGTGGTGTGGGACTGCTCGACGTCCAGCGTCAGCGAGGCAGCTCGCCCGAGCTCGGCGGCAAAGGCTGCCGCAGCTTCGTCGTCATCGTCGGCGCGACCGGCCGGCGGAAGGGCGATCAGCAAGGGGATGGGCGGGGCGTCGGGCTCGATGCCGAGCTGCCGCAGGGCGGGCACCGCAAGCCGCATCATGCGCTCGAAGCCCACACAGCCGGCGGGCAGGTCGCTGACGTAGCTCACCCGCGGCCGGTGCTCGGGCCCCGGTGCGCGTTCTTCGGTCGCGGCCGGGGCGACGTCGTCGGTCGCTTCCGAGCCGTCCTCGTGGCCCGACCAAGCCGCCTGCGGCAGCGGCCGAACAAAGCGGCGCCCCGCCCGAGCAAGCAAGGCAGCCTGCAGAGCATGACGACCGAGCGGGCAGACCAGGCCCACGGCCATGATGTCGACGTTCGAGCGGCCGTATGCCTCGCTCATGCACCTGGCTCCGGGACTCGCTCTTCGGCCTCCCCGTCGTCGGAAGGCGGCGCCGGCACGGCGACCGGCTGGGCGCGCATCTGGCCGAGCTTGTCGTGGAACCGCTTGCTCAGCTCGGGGTCGTTCTTCATGGCGGCCCGCCAGCGCCGGTCCAGCCTCAGGTACTCGGGCAACGACAGGCCATGTGCATCGAGCACCGCGTTCGGCTCGGCCGATGAGGCCATGGCCACCATCACCTGGGCGTACTCGTCCAGCGTGCGCGCCATTTCCCGCTCCGTCCCGAGCTGGTCCTGGGCCTCGATGAAGTGCTCGCTGTAGACCGCGGCCGGGGTGGCGTTGCCCGCCAAGGCGGCTTGGGCCATGCGCTCGAGCTGGCCGCGCTCCTCGACCATCCAGCGGTCCTCGTCGTAGTCATGCCGGCTGAGCACCGCCTCGCGATGCTCGGGCCCCGGGCGTTCGGCGAGCTCGGCGGAGATGGCCGCGTACTGCGGCAGGGGGAGCTCGGGCTCCGGAGCGCGGGCGCGCCAGGTGCCGTAGCGCGCCATCCGCAGCACCGGGTCGTCGGTGGGAATGGGCTCGGCCCCGGGGGCGAGATCTACCTCGCGAACGGCGTAGCCGATATGCCCGCGCTGCAGCAGCGAGAGCACCTGCGCCCGAGTGCGCGGCCGATCGGAGCGCTCGAGCGAGGCCACGATGCGCGTCACCTCGCTGGCGTTCTCCACGACCTCGACGTCCCCTCGCCACAGCAGCACGACGAGCTCGCGGTCGACGTCCACCCAGAGCGTGTCGCAGCGCATGGGCACCTCGCGCGTGCCCCACCAGCGCGCCTCCACGATCACCCGGGGCGCGAGCGGCGGCAGCGCGACGACCCGACGTTGCGCGCGCCGGGACAGCCCCTCGAGCTCGATGGTCGCGCCCGGCTCGATCGCGTCCACTCGTTGGGCCTCAGGCGCCGCGTTGTAGCAGCCGTAGTCGAAGCCCTCGCCGTGGTAGGTCCGCGCATGCCTTGCCGGGCGCATCGGCCCGACCGGCACCGGGGCAGCCGTCCCCTCCCCTTCCAAGTGGCCGCAGCAAAGCGGAATGGCGGGCAGAGGTTGCTCTGCCAACGCCACAAACTCCCGTTCGAGCCCTGCCACGGCGAAGCGCCCGGCCTGGCGCTGGGACGGCGCCGTCCCGTGCGCATGGCCGACCACGAGCACGTCGGCACCCGCCTTGCGGGGAGCGAAGTCCGAGGCGTAGTACAGCTCGTCCGCGCCGGCTCCTGGCGCCGGGCTGGGCTGGTCCAGGCTGAGCGGTAGTTGGTCGCCGCTCCAGCGCGCGTGCTCGATCTCGGGAAGATCTTGCCCCTCGGCCTGCTCGAAGCTGAAGGTCGCCTTGGCGATCACCGTCAGGCATGGCGCCTCGGCGCGGATGGTCTTGACCCCCAGCTGCAGGCGCGCCCGGGCGTGGCCCGACGGGCCGACCGGCTGGGCCCCCACGATCCGACCTACGGCTGCGATGTCACTCATGACTCCCTCGTCCTAGATTGCGCGTTTTCGCGGCGGCGCCCCGTAGTCCCCGATGCCTCACCGCACGACGACCCACGCGCCATCCAGGTGAGCGGCGGCCACGCTCATGGCAAAGGGCTTGCCCGGCGCGGCCGACCCCACGAGCGCCGGCGCCCCGCCCGGCCCGGTCACCTGGACCAGCCGGCCATCCCGGCTCGGCCAAAGCTCCAGACCCGCGACGTCCAGCGGCTGCATCTGCCACTCGTCCGAGGCGAACAGCTCGCCGATGTCCCGGCGCAGGTCGCCTTCCAGCTCCCCGGCCTCGACGCCGATGCGGCGGCCGACCTCCTCGATCCGCAGCGACATCTCGGCCAGTACCGCGTCCGCGTCGCGCGTTCGCAGCGCTCGGTGAAGCCGCATCACCACCGCCTCGATGGCCACCCGCTCCTTGGGCTCGTAGGGCTGCCCGTCCTGCCAAGCCCAGCGGCCGAAGGCGTCATCGGCCTCCACTGAGAACTCGTGACTGTAGGCCTCGGTCAACCCCACCTCGGCCAGCTCGAGCTCTCCGCGGTCGAAGGCGTACTGCCCGAGGGGCCAGACCTGCCCCTCCGGCCCGTACTCGGCGCGGTACGCGACCATACGGCACAGGGCATCGGCAGGGATGTCCGCCTCGTCCTCGGGCCGGCCCAGGCTGAGCTCCAGCAGATTGGCCCCCTCCGCGATCCACGGATTGAGCTTCACCCCGCGCTCGCGGCGTTCGGTCACCGACGAGTTGATGAGGGGCACGCCGTTCAGCCATACAACGACGCGGAGCTGGCGATGCTCCATCTCGAGCCCCCAAAAGCTGTTGGTCATGGCCTCACACCCATGGGAATCCTCCGTTCAGAACAGCTCGGTCTTCTTGTCATAGATGCGGCGCTTTTCGATGATGGTGATCCTCTTTTCGATATCGAAGAGTCCCCAAGCGATCTCGAACTTCACAAAGCCCTCCACCGGACCGAGGCCGACCTTGAGGTGAACTCGCGGCTTCCCGCCGAAGCCGAAGGTGCGGCTCAGCTTGGCCGAACCGCTGAGGGTGCCGGATGCCCCGACGGAAAACGAAAGCACCTTGGGGCTGAGCAGCTTGAGCTCCAGCGACAGCGTCAGCGTGATGAATCCCGCCGCGGTGACGGCTCCCGACATGTGCTGGGCCGAGGTTCGCGCCCCCTTGACTTCGAGGAACGCGCCGGCGCCGCCTTCGCCCAGGCGTTTTTCGATCACCCTCGGCAGCTTGGCGCCGTACAGCATCGCCTTGAAGGACCCGCCGATGAGCGGGTCGAAGCCAACCGCGAGATGCCAAGCGTAGAATGCCGCCGAGCTGGCCTCGACCTCCTGCCATCGCGCCCCGAAGTCGAGCGAGCCCACGAGAAACTCGAAGTCGGGCTCCTCGGCGAAGAACGGGTCGAGCACCCGCTGGACCTTGTCGATGATGTCCTTGAGCTTCTCGAGTTTCTCGGTCGGGGGCGAGAATGGATCCTCCGGGTAGACCTTCAGCACCATGGACTTCTCGTCCACGCTGGAGCGGAAGGTCACCTTGCTGGTACGTGGTTGGATCTGGCCGAGCCAGCCCCCTCCCACCTTCCACGGGTCCAGGTGGAAGGAGGTCGTCGCACCCGTTGCCTGGTGGCTGTGGTAGCCGTCCACGATCCACTCTGCCTGCTTGGGACAGTCGCCCACCAGGCCACCCTCCAGCGCGATCGTCTCGCCGGACGTACCCGGCACGACCTGGAGCGCCCCTTTGTTCATCACCGAGCGCCCCTCGGCGTCGGACATCTGGGCGAAGTCGACGGCGCACCACTCGTCCTCGTGCTCCTCTTGCTCCCTCTTCCTCTGCTCCTCTCTGCGTGCCGCCTCTTCGGCGGCCTTGAGCGCCGCTTCGGCCTGGCGAACAGCTTCCTCGCGCGCCTCGCGATCCTTGGCCAGCGCCTCGTTCGCCTCGGCCAACTGAGCCTTGGCGAGCGCAATGGCGAGCGCCGCCGGCATGACGACACCCGTACAGTTGCCGTTGTTCTGCGAGGTGGTGTCACCCATGCGCACGACGCCCTTTCCCTCGACGATGACGTCGGGCGAGCAGCTCGTGGGCGTGCACTTGTCGAGGTAGGTGCCGGTCTTCACACCGCCGTTGACCCCAGGATGCTCGAACAGGGTCTTGGGATCGAGCTCGCCCTTTTTCGTCCATACGGGGTGGCCGGCGATCTTGGTCTTGCTCGTCTTGCCCGCGCCCAGATTGAGCGTCAGGGCCACGTTGGGAACGACCACCTCGTCGTTGTCGACGGTGTAGCATCTGTCGTTCGTGCTGAGGCCCGCGTGAGCGGTTCCCTTGGTGCAGACCGACCTGCTGTTCGCGAAAACCGTGTAGCTCATGGGACCCTTCGCTTGCTCACCGTGGTTGGAGGTTCATCCGCCGTGGTCGAAAGCTCTCGTCCCGCTGCCATCAGGGGCTCAGGTCGGCCGTGGGCCCGAGCAGCGCCAGGGCACCGCCGCCGTCGAGCGTGATGTTGCCGCCGGTCTCGATCGCCACCGTGCCGCCCGCGAAGCTCACCGAGCTCGCGCCCACCGTGAAGGTGACCGCGGACGAGCCCTGGTAGCTCGAGCCGCCGCCGCTGGTGACCGTCACGCTGCTCGCTCCGGTGAGCAGGACCTGGTCGTCGCCCTCGACCGACAGCGAGCCGCCCACAGTGGTCGCGCGGCTCAGCTCGGCCCGCAGCGATATCTCCGCAGCCGCATCGATGGCGTATAGCCCCCCGATGGTCTCGACGCGCTTGCCCTTGGCGTTCTCGCTCTTGTCCTCCAGGCTGAGCTCGACCAGCGCCCCGGCAACGGCAAGCCCCATGGAGCTCTCCGCGTCGGTGGTGTTGGCCTTGAGCGAGGCTTCCAGGTCGAGCGCACCGACCAGCTCGCTCAGCACGCCGGTGGTCACGTTGTCATTGGCTCCGTTGCGGCGAAAATGCAGCCCACCGATGGTCACGAAGCGATGGCCGCTGATGTCTGTGGTGTCGTTCGCCCCCACCTGGCGTTGCCTAGAGCCGCCGATGTTGATGCTTTGGCTGCCGAGGACGGTCATCGCGTGGTCCTGGCCGACGACGGTGGCCGAGTTGGCGCCCACCTTCAGGCTCTCGTCGCCCTCGAGGTAGTGGCCCTCGCGGTTGAGCACTTCCTCGAGGGCATCGTTGGCCACGTGGACGTTCTGGTCCCTCTCGGCCTGCAGGTAGACGAGCTCCTTGCCGGCCGCGTCGTCGAACCGGAGCTCGTTGGAGCCGCCTCGGCCCGGCGAGGTGAGCGACTTGAGCGCGCTCCGCGTCTTGCCTTCGGGCAACGGCTCGGGGAAGGTATCGGCTGCGTTGTACATGCGGCCGAGCACCACTGGCCGGTCGGGATCGCCTTCCAACATGGCCACGGCGACCTCCCAGCCGACCCGCGGGATGGCCGACGAAAAGCCGGTGTTGTCCTGCAGCACCGGCACCCAGTGGGAGCAGTCGTCGTCCTTGGCCTGGAGCCGGTCCCAGGGGAAGTGGACCTTCACGCGGCCCATCTCGTCGCAGTGGATGTCGCTGCCCTCGGGCCCGGTGACGTAGCCGGCCAGCAGACCGCACACCACTGGAGCCGGCGTTTGCCGCAGCGGCCGGTAGGCGACGTCCTCGGGCAACAGTGCCAGAGCCAGCGCGAAGTCGTCTTCGTCGCGGCGCCAATCGTGACGCAGCTCGCGCACCACGTAGCCGCCGTCATCGACACCGGCCGGTGCATCGGCGAGCTCGAAGCGCCCGCCGGGCCTGAGCCGGCTGCAGTCGGCCCGGCCCACCAGCTCGGCGGCAGCGCAGCCAAAGCCCTCGCTCATCCGCTGCGCCTTGTGCGCCCCCTGCTCGGGCCGCTGGTACTCGCCCGGGTAGTCGTAGTACTCGACGCTGCCCTCGCTCGGCCCGGGGGCATGAACCTCCATGTCGAGGCCGGGCATGTCCGGGTTGAAGTCCCGCAGCGTCACCTCGCCCACGCCGAGCGCGCGACGCCAACCGATGGCCGTCACCCGCTCCCGCGCGACGTCCATGCCGTGGCCCGGCGCGAACGGCACCAAGGAATCGCCCGCGATGGGCGGGTAGGCGGAAGGGCTGTCGCCGAACACCACGATGGGCGGCGGCGGGCCGTCCTCGGCGGACCGCTCGGCGTCCCAATCCGGAACGAAGTAGAAGATCCCCTCCTCCTCCAGCAGCCGACTGATGAAGTCGAAGTCGCTCTCGCGGAACTGGACACAGTACGGCCGCGGCGCATAGGAGCCGGCAAGGCGCCACTCGGCTCGCCACTCGAAGGTGCCCAGGACCTCGTCGACGATCTCGGGCACCGACTTGTCGCGGAACACTCGGCAGTCCGTCCGGTGGCGCAGCAGGGCAAGGAGCGGCTCGACGACCAGCTTGAGCTCGGGCGCGTCCTGCCGGCTCGCCGAGATGCGCACCTCGGTTACGACGCCCCGCAGCGTCCGCTGGGTGATCTGCTCGCGTTGGAGGACGAGAACCACCTCGGCACGCGCCAGCTCGTCCGAGCCGAGGCTCGCCTGGCCCTGCTCCATGCGAAGCTCGAGCTCGAAGCGAAAGGTCTGCGACAGCCCCTCCCGACCGCGGACGAGCCGCAGAGGGCGCAGACCATCGGGAAGCTGGATGAGGTAGCGTACCGGCTGCTGGGCGCTGGCGGTGGGTTGGTTCGTCATGGCGGGACTCAGTAGACGATGATGTGGGCGGCGACGGCATCGATGGTGCCGCCGGACTGGTCCAGCGCTGGCGCGCAGATCTCCACGCCCCCGGCGGTGATGGTGATGCTGGTCCCGCCGCACTTGAGCTCGATCTGCGAGTCGCCGGACACGATGATCTCCTTCGCCTGCGCCGTAACCGAGCCGGCCACGGTCGCGCTCAGCGCCGAGTCGGATTGCTCGGCGACCACCTTGGCCTGGCAGGTCATCGAGGCGCCCACGTTCTCGACATAGGCCCCCGTCACCGAGCCGTTGCGCTCTTGTCCGGCCACCTCGACCTTGGCGCCGCCGATGAGCTGGTAGGTGCCGCTGCCGCCCTGGCTCTCGACCATCTCTCCGGCGGTCACCTTGATCATCGCACCGCCGACCACGATGCCGACCACCGGCGCGGTGAGCTGGACGTCCCCCAGGCTGATGTCGAGCTGCGCGCCGCCCACTACGAGCTGGCGCGTCTCGAGCACATCCGTCGACAGCGTCTGGCCCAGACCGACCATCCGGGCGCCGCCGATGGTGATGGTCTCGCTGCCGCCGATGGTCTTCTGCCGACCCACGCCGGTCGACGAGCTGTCGCTGCCCGCCACGGACACCGACTGGTCACCCACGACGTTCTCGGCGGCGTTGTGGCCCACGTCGAATGCTCGGCAGCTACCGACCTCGCAGCTGGTGTTGCCGAAGATCTGCTCCGTCTTCGAGTCGTTGACCAGCGTGCTCATGTCCCGCGAGGCATGGATGAACAGCTCCTCCGAGCCCTGGCGGTCCTCGAAGCGCAGCTCGTTGAACGAGCCGCCCCCCGGGGTGGTCGCCGTGCGGTAGCTCACCCGCGTCTTGGCAGCGGGCAGCGGGTACGTCGGAGGGTGCTCTCCGTCGAAGATGCGGGCCACGGCTACCGGCAAGTCGACCGAGCCCTCCTCGCTGAGGGTGAGCACGTGCCAGCCCATGCGAGGAAGCAGCATCGAGTGAGCGGTGCCGCGCTGGACCACGCGCACCCAGCGGCCGGACTTGTCGTCGAACCGCCCCACCCGATCCCACATCGGCTGGATGCGCACCTGCCCGGCCTCGTCGGGGTAGACCTCCTCGCCCGGGGGCCCGGCGACCCGGGCGGTCTGCAGCCCGGGTTGACAGGCACGGGGCGTCTGTTCGGGAGCGCGGAAAGCCGAGTCCTGCCGGATGCCGCCGAAGCGGCACTCGAGCGGCTCGTCGACCCCGTCGCTGGTGCCCCGCCGGCGCTGGCGGATCCGCAGCGCCGCCTGCGTGACGAAGTACCGGCCGTCCAGATGGGACATGGGATGGCCGCGAAGCTCGAGCACGCGCCCGGGGACGAGCCGGACGCTGGTCGCGCGCCCGGAGAAGCGCTCGCGTTCGGCCTGGGCCGCCTCCAGGCGGATCCGTGCGCGGCGGCTCGCCTCTTCGGGCTCGGTCGGCCCGGCCCCCGGGGCATCGTACCACTCGCGGGCGCCCTTGCCGGCGCGACCCTCGACGCGCAGATCCGTACGCGCTGGATCGAAGGACCGGAGCGTGAACCGATCCGGCATCACGCACACCTCGTCGCAGAGCCACTCGACGCGCTCGCCGCCAGCCGCCTGCGCCCCGGCATCGCGCCTGAGCTCGATGAGCGCACCGCCTGCGAGGTCTACCGCCGCCTCCGACCGATCGGCCAGAACCAGCCGCGATTCGGCCTCCTCGTGATCGAACCAGTAGTAGATGCCCTCCTGCTCGAGCAGCCGCGAGACGAAGGTCCAGTCATCCTCGCGGTACTGAGCGGTGTACTCGCGCCGGGAGTACTCCCGGGTGAGCTGGAAACGCGCTTCCACGCCTCCGCGCTCGAGCACGTCCCGGACGATGTCCACCACGCTGGCATCGAGGAAGGTGCGGCAGTCGCGCCCCAGGGTGAGCCGGTAGGCCTGCGGCCGTACCCACAGCTGCCAGGCGGCGTGCTGCTCGTCCGTCCACACGGCCGATGCCTGGGCGACGATGCCCACCACCGGACGCTCGGCGCCGAAGCCGTCGCGCAAGAGGATGTGCGCTGCTTGCCCCACGAGCTCGCCGACCACCGGAGGGGCATCGCCAACGTAGACGCAGCTCAGCCGGTATTCGAAGAGCTGCGAGACCCCCTCGGTCGCCTCGAGCTCCAACACCTCGAGCTCGCGGGCGCCGACCGTGAGCGTGCAAGGCTCGGCTCCGCCCGTCGCGATCTGGCTCATCTGCTCACCTCGCTGCCCTCGCTCCTGTTGTCTCGGTATCGCCCGTCCACGATCCGCCTCAGGTGATGTCCGCCGAGTCACCTCTGACCACGATGTCGCCTTCGGCCTTGAGCTCGAGCTTGCCGGTCAGGCTGAGCGAGCCCGGCGACAGGGCTGCCTTGGCCCCGCCTCCTTCCACCAACAGACCGGCAGCGCCCGTAAGGGCCACCGCATCCGAGGCGATCTCGAGCTGGCTGCCAGCCTTCAGCTTGGCAGCGCCGCCCACCGTGATGGCGCTGGTGGCAGCCGACATGGTGATCGCCGCTCCCGCCATGCGCTGGAGCGCCCCGCCCACCGTGACGCTGTGCAGGCCCTGGACGGTCTGCTCCAGAGATGCGGCCGTGGCCGTGAGCTTCACCGCACCCACGCGCTCGGCGTAGTAGCCCTTGCCAACGGTCCAGGTGGTGTCGCCGACCGCCGCTGTCACGTAGGCCCCACCGACCACCTTCACGGCGAGGTGCTCGGCCTGCCGTGATATCCCTCCGGTACAGAACAGGTCGACGGCCTGCTGAAGCGCCAAGTGGTAGTCGCCCGCCGCCAAGCTGTCGCTGACGCCGCCCGTCATGTCGCTGAGCGCTGCCTTGGCGCCGTCTTGAAGGCTCTGCTCGGTCGGCAGCACCGCCTCCAAGTCCCTCTTCAGCTGCTCGAGCTGCTCCTGGATGTCCTGCCTCGTGGGGATGAGGTCCTCGAGCTCCTGCGCGACCTCGCTCATGCTGGCTTCCAAGCTGTCCAAGCCTGCGTTCCAGCCGTCGGACACCGCTTCCCCGATGCCCTCGCCGTCGGCCCCTTGCCAGTACGAATCCCAAGCCGCCTCGCCGGCGTCTTGTATGGCACCCGTACCCGTGTCCCAAATCCAGCTCGCGGTCTTTTGGGTCGCCCACTGTGCCGCGCCTTCGACCGAGGCGGGCAGGCTCTGGAGCTGCTGCGCCTTATGGTAGAGCGCCAAGGCCCCTGGCGAGGCCTTGCCGACGAAGCGCCGCGCAGCCGACTCCGCCATCGCGCCGAGGTCCGGAACCTGGAAGGAGCCAGCAACCGTGAGGCGGAGCCCGCCGACGATCTCCACGTCGCAGGCCACGATGTTGCGCGAGGCCGCGCCGCCCACCTTCAGGTCCTCGCTTGCGCCCACCGCGACGCTGCGGCTTCCCTGCACCTGTACCTTGCTGTCCTGACCGAATGTGGCCGCGCAGTTTCCGCCCACGCTCACGCTTTGGCGACCTGAGACCTGCTTGCTCCAATCGGTACCCACGGTGTGGGTGTCGTCGCGGCCGACGCGGACCCCCTTGTTGGACTTCACCATGCAGTCCATGTCCTTTTCGGCGCGCAGGCTCATCATCTGCGACCCGGCCGTGTCGTCGAGCTTGAGCTCATTGAAGCCGCCGGTGGCCGGTGAGGTCGGCGTCTTGATCGTCATGGCGTTCATGCTGGCCGGCAGCGGGTAGGCGGGAACGGCCTGGCCGTTGATGGCCCGGCCCAGCCCGACGGGACGATCGGGATCGCCATCGATGTAGCCGACGAACATCTCCCAGTCGGTGCGAGCCAGGGTCATGCCCGAAGAGATCTCCTGCATCTTGCGAAGCCACCGCGAATCGTCGTCCGTTTTCTGGGCTTCGCGGTCCCAATGCAGCTGGGCCTTGAACCGGCCGTGCCTGTCGGTGTGGATCTCTTCGCCAACAGGCCCGCGTACCATAGCGGTGTGCGTGCCCTGGATGGTAGGCCGCTCGTGTCGCTGCGGCGGGCGAAACGGCACCGCTACGGGAATGGCCCGAAAGCGGTTTTGATAGGAGCCATCCTGCCCGCCCAGCTCGTCGAGCACGGGCTCGAGCTCGGCGTGGCGAAAGCGGTGCTCCACGTGGACCACCAGGTGCTCGCCCGCGAACTGCTTGCCAGCACCCGAGCCGAACGAGAACGCCAGGCCCGGCGCGAGGCGGAGCACGGTCGCCCGGCCCTCGACGAAGCGGGCCAGGGTCCGCAGCGCCTGCAGCCGGCGCTTCGCCAGCCGAGCTCCTTGCTCGGGCTTGCGGAACCCGGCCGGGTACTCGTAGCGCTCGAGATCGGCGTCGACCTCGGCGAAGGCCCCCTCGCGGAGCCGCAGATCGGGCGTCTTCCAGCTGTAGTCGCCCAGCGTCACGCCTCCGGGTAGCACCTTGGCACAGCTATCGATGGCGAAGATCCCCACGTCCCCGCCATCGAGCGCCTCGGCGGCGGTGAGCAGCTCGAAGGGCGCGGCCTGCTCGAGACGTGGTGCAGCGGTCGAGGTGTCGCCCATTACCATAATGCCGTTCTGGTCGAATGCGAAGAAGATGCCCTCGAACTCGAGCAGTCGCTCCACGAACTCCAGGTTGCTTTCGTCGTACTGGGCGCAGTACTTGCGCACGGGGGTCTGGGCAGTAAGCTGCCAGACGCGCGCGACGCCGTGCTCGGCGAGCACCTGGTCGACGATCTGCTGGGCCGACTTGTTCCGGAACTTCCGGTGGGTCTTGGACATGCCGAGCAGCCAGGCCGCGTCGTACAGCTCCAGCCGGTAGCGGTAGGACCCATCCTTGTCATCGACCAAGGCGGCCCGACCGAGCCGCAGCGTCCAGCGGCGGTCCTCGATGCCGCTGAGCGCCAGCGTAATCTCGTCGGCCACCGCCGGCCGGAAGTCGACCCCCGTGGTGCTCGCGATCTCGATGGTAGCGTGCGTGCGCTCGGAAAGACCTTCGCGCACGATGCCCGCCACCACCTTCCAGCTCCCTTGGGCTGCAAGGTGGAGTTCGATATTTGTAAAATGCGGCGGAATCATCGCGGTTGCTCGATCGGCATTTCCGGCCAAAGCGGATCTCCTAGCTCGGAGACGAACGGGGGAAGCACCCCCGGCTTGTCGCGGACCGCTCATAGCGAAGCAATGAACGAGCCATCTTGCCCCAACACCAATTTGCGAAAGCTATCTGCCCCTCGCCCCTTGAAAAAGAGGCCCACCTCCACCGGCGCGCTCACGAACAACAACAGCGCGCAATCCCTGCGGAAGGCGGCAATCGGCGCCGCGCCAACGCTTCGATTGTCTGTCAGTTAGCGCGCCTGCCTCGCGGAAATGCGCCTATCCATACCTAACCTCGCTAACCCCTAATGGCCCCCAGGGGCGCTCGTCCATGGATCCCAATAGATCCAAAAAGGTGGATCAAAAAACCATGTAACGACCGCGTTACGGATCGGCGAGTCCGTCGAGAATCGGCGCTCCGCGATGTTACCGCCGCGTTACGGATCGGCCAGTCAGACGAGAATAGCAGCACCAACCAACAAACGGAAGC
>CAYTYV010000064.1:0-20020 GCA_964441055.1 uncultured Polyangiaceae bacterium
GCGGTAGGCGATGCGGCGCGAGCCCAGGCCTTGCGCGCCGAGCGAGCGAACCCGCTCGCCGAGCTGCTCGAGGTAACGTAGCTTGTTCTGCAGCGCCTGCTTGCCGCCCGAGGGCACGGGCCTGTGGGCGCAGAACAAGGCGTCGAAGTCCAGCGCGCACAGCCGACGCAAGGTGCGCACGGTCTGGTCGAAGTCCTCGTCGCGCCGAAAGACCTTGACCCGCTCGCCCAGGAACGCGTCCGCCGAGAACAGCCAGCCCTGGGCCGGCTCGTAGAGCGCGATCTGGTCGTCGGCGTGACCGGGCGCCGCCACCACGCGAAAGCAGTGCCGCGGCGTCTCGACCGAGGCGCCCAGCAGGCCCGGCCGTGCTCGCGGCGGTCGGCCCCAGACCAGGTGCTCGTAGGGCTTCAAGGGAAAGCCGCGGGCCATGCGCTCCCCGGTCAGCCGGGTGGCGAGCACCTCGATGCCCGCGTGCGCCAGGGCATGAGCGCCGCCGCTGTGGTCCTCGTGGTAGTGGGTGACCACTGCCTGGCGCACCCCGCAGCCGTGGGCGAGCTCGACGATTTGTCGGCCCGCCGAGGCGAGCCCCGCGTCGATCATCAGCCCGTCGACCGCGTAGCAGCGGACCTGCATGATCGGCGCGAACAGCCCCAGCGTGCGCCTACCGTGCACCAGGGCGCACACGCGGCCGAAGCGCTCGCGAGCCACCACGGGATTTGCGCCAAGCACACTCATCGCAGAGCCATCAGGGCAAGGGGCCGCGCCGCGGGCAAAGCGACGGCGTTCGATTGCAGCGCAGCAGCCGCCCAACTACCGTCTGCGCCCATGGCAGGCAATATGCAACCCGGCGGCGGGGGCCCGTCGGTCCTCGGCCGACCCCAAGCAGCGCAGGCAGAGCTCTGCGCCGCGGTAGACGTTCCTCAGGTCGACTCCTTCGCACAGGTGGCGGTGGGGCCCCAGGAGTGCGCGGTGTGGGTCAAGGACGGGCAGGTGGTCGGCCAGCACGGCCCGGGTCAGCACGCCCTTGGCTCCTCTCCCTTTGTCCAGCGCCTGATGACGCCAGGACCTGCTCGGCTGGTGTTCGTCTCCACCGCGCCGCGAGGCGGCGTCAAGTTCGGCGGGCCGATGGGTGGGGTGATCGATCCACAGTCGGGGCAGCCGCTGGAGCTGGCGCTGTTCGGCGAGGCGTGGCTGCAGGTCACCGATCCCAGCAAGCTCGGCGTCGAGCTCGCCTCGCGTCCGCCCGAGGAGCTGATCGCGGAGCTCGGCAAAGCGATCCAGCTCGATGCGTCGCAGGCCGTGGCCGAGGCCATCCAAAGCGGACAAGCCCACCCGAGCAATCCCCAAGGCCTGGCCCAGATCGCTACGGCCAAGCTGCAGCAGGCGCCTCCCGCTAGGCTCGCCAGCTTGGGGCTACAGGTCGCACAGCTCGCCGACTTTCGCGCGCAGCCTCGCGGCGGTGCCACCCCGCAGGCAGCGGCTGCAGGTGCCCCAGCGGCTGCGGCCTGGCCGTCGCAGGGTGCCGCGGCGCCGATGGGCGGCCCGCCTCCTGGGGGCATGCCGCCCACGCCCATGCAGGCCATGGAGCAATCCTTCCGCGAGCAGCTCGACCCCAGCAACGTCGACGTGGCCGTGCACGCCCGCATCGACGGCGTGCCCATCAGCTACAGCACGGACGGTGGCCTGGATACCGACAAGCTCGGCGACTACGCCAAGCGCAAAGTCGACCAGAAGATCTCCGGATGCATCATCGGCGCCATCATCTCGGTGGTGGCGCTGCTGATCCTGATCGCGGTGGCCGTGTACGTCTGGTGGGCGTGGCAGGACTCGAACGCTGGATCCAGCTCGAGCGCCAGCCCTGGCAGCGCGAAGACCGTGAGCTGGAGCGGCAAGAGCACCTACACCTGCATGTCGGGCTCCAACAAGATCGAAGGCGTCACGGCCAAGCTCAAAAAGGGCGAAGCCGTCAAAGCCATGGGCAACTGCGCGCTGTTCCTGGTGGACGTCGACATCCAGGCGCCCGTGGCCATCAAGGCCATGGGCAACGCCAAGGTCACGGTCATCGGCGGGCGCATCACGGGCACCAAGCACAGCGTGGACGCGGGCGGCAACGCCAAGGTGACGCTGAAGCAAGGCGCCAAGGTCAAGGGGCCGTTCAAGAAGCAGGCCAACGCCAAGGTGCTTCGCCAGTAGGGATCGCCGCGCTTGGCCGCGCCGAGGCGCCCGCGGCCGCCCTCGCATCCGCGTGCGATCGCCGCCAAGCTATTGTTTCGCGAAGCAGGGCCGTGCAAAGTGCTCCGTCGTGGGGACGGGCACGCTCGACTTCCTCGTTCCGCCGAGGACCCATCCGGATCGCCTCCAGCGGCTGCTGGTCGAGCGGCACTCGTTCGAGCTCGAGGGACAGGCCACGGTCGAGCGCACCTGGTACGACACCTTTGACTGGCGGCTGCACCAGCGGGGACAGGTGCTGCTGCACGAGGTGGCCGAGACGAGCTCGGTGCTGCAGTGGCAGGAACGCGGCCGCGAGGCGCGACGGCCCAAGGCCAGCGCAGCCGTGGCCGAGGTGGACCGCTTCGTCCGAAACCTCCCGCCAGGGCGGCTGCGCGACGGCCTCGAGCCCATCGTCCGGATGCGGGCTCTTTTGCCCGTGGCCGTGGTGCGCGCGCGCGTGCGTCGGCTCGCCCGACGCGACCGCCAGGGCAAGGCCGTGCTTCGCCTGACCTTGGAGGAGCCCGTGCTGCTGGGCGATGGCCGTCCCCGAGCGCTGGGAGCGCACATGCGGCTGTGGCCGCTCAAGGGCTATGACAAAGCCTGCCGCCGCGCCCGAACACTGCTGACCAAGGGGCTCGGACTGGCCGCGGCGAAGGACGATCTGCTGGCGCGGGCCCTGCACGCCTTGGGCCGAAGACCGGGGGCTTACCGCGCCAAGATCGAGCTCCAGCTCGAGCCTGCAACGCGGGCCGACGCGGCCACCAAGGCCATCCACCGAGGGCTGCTCCACGTCATGGATGCCAACCTCGAGGGCATGCGCCAGGACGTGGACTCGGAGTTCCTGCACGACTTCCGCGTCTCGGTCCGCCGCACCCGCTCGGCCCTGGGCCAGATCCGGGGAGTCTTTCCCCGCAACCGCCTCGAGCGCTTCAAGCGGGACTTCCCTCGGTCAAGTCACCGGGCCCACGCGCGACATGGACGTCTACCTGCTCGGCTTTGCCGCGCTCCAGCAGACCTTGCCCCAACCGCTGCAGCCCCACCTCGAGCCGCTGCGCAGCATGCTCCTCGGGCGGCAGGTGCGCGAGCATGGCCTGCTGGTCGAGGCCACCGACTCGGCGCGCTTCGGCAAGCTGATGGCCGACTGGCGGGCCTTTTTGCAAGCCGAGCCTCCCCGCCGCTCTACCCTGCCCAACGCCCAGCGGCCCGTCGCCGACGTGGCGGCCGAGTCGATCTGGCGCACCTACAAGCGAACCCTGCGCGAGGCAGAGGCCATCGGTCCGCAATCGCCGCCCGAGGCGCTCCATCAGCTCCGCAAGACCTGCAAGAAGCTGCGCTACCTCTTGGAGTTCTTCAGGAGCCTGTACCCCGCCAAGGCCATGGGCCGCATGACGGCCGAGCTCAAAGGCCTGCAGCAGCACCTCGGAGAGTTCCAGGACCTGGTGGTGCAGAGCCATACCCTCGAGGGCTTCCGCGCCGAGGCAGAGCAGCGGGCCAAGACCGGCCCGGAGACCGTCGTGGCCGTGGACGTGCTGTTGGAGCAGCTCGCTGGACGCAGCCTCGAGGTGCGCGCCGAGCTCGCTCCCGCGCTGGCGCGCTTCATGCGCCGAAGCAACCGCAAGCTCGCCCGCGCGCTGTTCCGCCCGCGCAAACGCCCGTCCTCCACCCCAGCCCAAAACGGCGGCGAAGCATCATGAAAACCGTGGCCCTGTACAGCATCAAGGGGGGCGTGGGTAAAACGTCGACGGCCGTCAACCTGGCCCATGCGGCCGCGCGCGAGCACGACCGAACCCTGCTGTGGGATCTAGACCCCCAGGGAGCGAGCACCTTCTACTTTCGCGTCAAGCCCAAGCTCAAGGGCGGCGTGGCCCGACTGCTGCACCGCAAGCGCGCGGCCGACCGCTTCATCAAGGCGACCGACTACGAGCTGCTCGATCTATTGCCTGCCGATGCGTCCTATCGCTATGCCGACCTCATCCTCGACGAGCTGAAAAAGCCCGCGCGCGGGGTCAGGAAGGTCATCAAGCCGCTGCGGCACGACTACGACTACCTGTTCATGGACTGCCCGCCCAGCGTGTCGCTGCTGTCCGAAACGGTGTTCGAGGCGGTCGACGTCTTGCTGGTGCCCGTCATTCCGACCACCCTATCGCTGCGCACGCTGGAGCAGCTCACGCGCATGTGCGAGAGCCAGGGCGTGGTGCTCCAGATCCTGCCGTTCTTCTCGATGGTGGATCGCCGCAAGCGCCTGCATCGGGAGGTGGTGGAAGCGCTGCCCGCCGAGCGACCCGATATGCTGGCAACGCGGATCCCCTATGCGAGCTGCGTCGAGCAGATGGGCGTCCACCGCGCTCCGCTCGCGACCTTTGCCGCGGGCACTACGGCCGCCGCCGCCTATGCGCGGCTGTGGCGCGAGCTCAAGTGGCGGCTTGGACAAGGCCCGCCGCTCGCCACCGAGCAGCCCGAGGACGAGGCGCCGCCCAAGCCCGCGGGCCGAGCGCGAGCCAAGCCCCGCGTGGTGCGCGCCGAGCCGTACGCGGTGCATGTGGAGCCGGAGGCGGTCGACGCCGAGCTTGGCCCGACACAGGCCGAGCCCGATCGGCTGGACGCCGAGCTTGGTGCGGACGGGCCGCACGAGCGCGAACCGGACACGGGCCTGCCGAGCTTTGGCTGAGCCGTCACAGCCAGCGCTTTCCGCGCGACAGCCGCACAGCCCCTAGTGCTGCAAATAGACCAGGCCGCCACGGACAGACCCTTGCGGGGGTTTGGGGGCAGAGGGAGGAGCGAAGCGACGATCGGAGCCCCCATCGTCAACTCAATCCAAGCGGCGAGCAGACGTCGCCGCTTGCGCCCATCGCCCTGCCCTCACCCTTGTCTGGGCAGGGCGATGGGCGCAAGGGGCGACGGGCAAACGCCGCTAATACCACTCGCCGCCGATGCCCAGCGTGGTCGACAGGAACAGCGGGTCGACGAACACGGGATGCACGTCCACCGCGAGGTTGAAGCCGCTGCGGCGCGGGCCGCTGCCCGAGAGCCCGCCGATGTTGATGGCAAAGCGCCCGTGTAGCCCAAAGGCCGTCTGCACGGAGCCGCCGCAGCCAATGGCGTCGGCGTCGCACATGCCCGCGGCCAGGATGTCCACCGAGGGCGCCAGGCCGAGGTCAAAGGTGTGGGCCAGCGTGAACAGCGGCATGATGGAGTTGTAGATGGCCGCGCCAGCGGCAACCTGGGTGCCGTCCTCGCTCCACATGAACGAGCCGAGCGCCATGCCCTGGTAGAGCAGGCTGAACAGGTGGCTGAACTGCGGGCCTATCCGGAAGTTCAGCCCTGGAGCAGGCCCGACCACGCGTTTGTCCGGAATGAAGCCGCCGCCGATGGCGAGGTTGAAGCCGCCGCGCATGCGGAAGCCGTCCTTTTCCTCCTCCTCCTCGTCTTCGTCCTCGTCCGCCGAGGCGGACGCGTCGGCGGTATCCGAGGTGGGCGTGACCACGGGAGGCGTGGCCGCGGGCGCCTCCGCAGAAGGCGTCGCGGCGGGGGCCGTAGGTGCGGGAGCTTGGGCCTGTCCGTCCTCGGCCTGGGGCAAGGCGGCTGCTGGGGCCTCGGCCGCGGGAGCCTCGGGGGCTTCGTCGGTGGCGATCTGAGCCTGCGCAGAGGCGCTGGTGCAAAGGGCGGTGGCCAGCGCGCCGAGCGCGGCGATCTCGTACTGCTTCATCGGGTGCTCGCGGATCCGTTTGGCGGCCTTACGGCCGCAGCCCATCGGGCCGATCGACCATATCGCCAAGCGCGCGAGGACGCCAAGACGTCGAGGACTATTTGGCCCGTCCTTGGGGCTACCAGCGCCAGCTCGCTTGCACGGCGCCGACGCCTAGCCTCACCTCGGGCAGCCAGCTCGTCGCGCCCTTGCTCAAGGCCTCGACGGCCCGCGGATCGTCTGGGCTGACCAGCTCGTCGCGCTCGCCAATGGCCCACAGCGGAATACCCACGCCCAGACCCGCCAAGCCGACTAGACCCGCAACGCCAGCGCCGATCCCCCAAGCCATGCCGCCGAGCGCTTCGACGTCGTGGCAACTGCCGTCGCAAGGATTGAAGGTCTTGACCAGAAACACGATGCTCACGGTCATGCTCATGGCGCCGACGGCGGTCAGCGCGATGCCAGCGTCGCGCATGCTCGGATCGTGGTCGACGTGCACACTAGGGGCGGGCTGTGGGCCATCGGTATCGATGGGCGCGGGCACGATGGGCGCCGTCGCTGGAGCTTTCGCTGGCTCGGATGCAAGCGCGGCCTCGGGGCGCGCCGTAGGTACGGGTTGAGCCGATGGGCTGGCCGGCTGCGCAAGGGCCGTGCCAGAAGCCGCAACCGCTGCGGAACAAAGCGCGGCAACGAAAGCCAGACGGTGAGCTAGGTGCAGCATACGCTCGCGAGGTGCTCTGGTAGAGTGTGACATGACCTTTTGCCAACGCAATGGCCGTGCCTGCGCCTGCAAGCTGAGGGTCAAGCGGAGGGCCGCCGTGATTCCGAACGAATACGAGCGTCGGCACACCGCGAAACAGCGTGGCACTAGGGGCACGCTGTGACCTAGCGGCACGTTGTGCTGCCGTTCGGCCCTGTTCAATCCCTCATAGCTCGGGCTACGTCGCCACTTCTCGCGGCTCCTGCCCGGTGAGCGCGTGCCACTCCTCTGGCGTGTTGACGCCGTGCCAGCCGCTGGCGAGCGCGTCGGGGGGCCTCACCACCGCGGATGGCACGCCCGCGAGCACCGCGTAAAGCGCGGACTGGCCCGCGGTAGCGGCGCGCTCCAAGGCGGGGCGGAGCGGAGGCTCGGCCATGGCGCCAAAGGGCTCGGGGCGGTCGCGGTCGGCAAGCTGTGCCATGACCGCCCAAGCACCAGGACGCCGTACCTCCACAAGCAGCTTCGCCTGCTCGGCGCCGAAGTCGGGCTGGTCGCAGCCCACCAAAAGCCAGGCGCGGCCGGGATCGTGGCGAAGCAGGGACAGCAGGCCGCCCAGCGGGCCCGCCACAGAAGGCGCATCGGGCAGCACGGCAAGCTCGTCCTGGACGATGCGCGGCAAGGGGCTGCTTCCCAACAGAACGATGTGCTCGGTCACGGGGCGTAGCTGGTCCACCACGTGCTCGACCAGCGCGCGGCCACCGATCTCGAGCAGGGGTTTGCGCAAGCCCATGCGACGCGAGCTGCCACCGACGAACACGGCCGCGCCGAGCGGGCGCTCGCGCCACGCCTTTTCCACGGCGGCGACCAACAGCTCTTCGGCGCACTCCAGCCGCTCGGGGCCCCACGGCACGGTGGCCAGCACGTCCGCTCCCTCGATGGCGGGCCGCTCGTCCGGATGCTCCAGCACCAACCGCGCGATGGGCGCGTCTTTGTGGCCCTCGACCAGCACCAGATCCAAGTCCTCGGGCAGCTCTGCGCGCACGGCGGCTAGAGAGGTCGGTCCTGGCTGCCGCACGCGCACGAAGCGCTGGCTCGGATCGTGGGCGCAAACCACGGCTGCACCCGCCGCGTAGAACCGCGCCGTGTCCTTGCCCTCGCGGTCCAGGCATAGCTGGTGGGCGTCGTGCTTGAGCACGCCCACACGCCAGCCGCGCGCAGCGAGCCTGGGCAGCAGCGCTTCGATGAGCGTGGTCTTGCCCGCGCCGCTATATCCCGCAATGCCGATGACGATGGGCATGGGGCTATCCTAGCCAGCCGAGCTCCCTGCTAGCCGAAATCCAAGGGGCCGATGGGCTCGAAGTCGAGCTCCGTGCCCGCGCCGAGCTCGTAGCGGCCGGGCTCGAAGCGGCAGTAGGCATTGGCCCGCATGGGCCCGACGGTGTCGGAGGAGCCCCGCCAGCGAAGCGGATCGATGAGGTATCCCTCGGCCGAGCCCTCGACCCGCACCAAGCGGAACAGCGTGCGCTTGCAGCGGGCTTCGAGCGGGCCCACGAGCCTGCCGCGCAGACGGGCGGGCCTGGGCGGCGCACCGAGCCAATGGCGAATGCTCGTTGCCACGTAGCGGCTGAAGCCGAAGTGCGTGCCGAGCGGCGTGCCAGGCAGGCCGAAGACGAGCTGGGAGCCGCGCACCGCGAAAAGCAGCGGCTTGCCCGGCCGCTGGCGAACGCGGTGGAACACGATGCGCGCGCCCAGGCCTTGCAGCACCTCGGGCACGAGATCGAAGCGGCTCATGGACACGCCGCCGCTAAGGACCAGCATGTCCGCGTCCGCGGCCTGCTCGATCACCCGGGCGAGGCGCTCGGGCTGGTCAGGACCGTGCAAGACCGTGGGCGAGGCCACCCCCATGGCGCGCGCCATGGCCGCCATCATCGGTCCGTTCGAGTCGTGGATCTGCGCGGCGCCGAGCGGCTCGCCCGCCGCGCTGAGCTCGTCACCCGTGCTCACCACCGCCAAGGCGGGAGGCTGCCTCACGCGCACGGACGAGCGCCCGCATGAAATGGCCGCGGCCAGCGCAAGCGGCGTCATCTCGGTGCCTGCCGACAGCACCACCTCGCCCGCTCGGCACAGCGCGCCAGCCGGCTGCAGGTGCTGGCCCGAGCTCAGCCCTTCAGGCAGGCGCAGCCGCTCGCCCTGCCATTCGACGTCCTCCAGCCGAACCACGGCCTCGGTACCGACAGGAAGCGGCGCGCCCGTCATGATCGAAACCGCCACGCCCGCGCGGACCTCGGCCTGGGCCGAGCGGCCCGCCGCTGCCTCGTCCACCACCTCGACCGCGCGCCCGCCATCTTCGACGCACACGGCAAAGCCGTCCATCAACGCGCGGCCAAAGGGCGGCTGGGGCGCGCCCGCTGCCACGTCCTCGGCTAGCCACAGCCCCAGCGCCTGGGCGACTGGCCGCGGCTCGACACGGCCTTGCGGCGTGTGCTCAAGCACCAGCTCGAGAGCGCGATCCGGATCGAGCAGGGCGTCGTCAGTACGGGTGGGTCTGGTGGCGGCCGGAGCCTCGGGTGTCTGCATCGTCATCGTGGAACCAGGCGGGCTTTCAGCTCCCACAACAGCACTTCCACACGGCACCACCGTAGTTGATGGGGACGTGGAGACAAGGATGGGCACTGGTGCTGGTGCCTTGTTCAACGCAATCCCCATTGCCCCACACCTCCATGCAGAAGAGCACGCCAAAATGAGGAGAGACACAGGCTGCCGCCGCTGTCAGCCCTCGCTCTGCGCAAAGGACCAGACAGTTCTTGCCCTCCAGGGAAACGCACTCCGTCCATTGGTAACCGCGGGTGGCGGTGCCCGCTCCGCCACCGCCACCGTCACCGCCGCCCGCTCCGCCACCGTCACCGCCGCCCGCTCCGCCACCGTCACCGCCGCCCGCTCCGCCACCGTCACCGCCGCCTCCGTCGTCGCCGCTACCATGGCCGGGACCGTGGTCCACCACCACAGTACCGCCGCAAGACCAGATGGTGATGGCTCCAAAGAGCAACAGCCCGACCAACACAGGCCATCGCAACGAGGTGGCAGCCCAACGCTCGAATGCTCTACTCATGATCCCCTTCCTGAATCTTGCGGAGCACCGCCAGGACGGCGGCGCGATCGTGATGACGCGACGTGGGCACGGCAATCCAGTCTACCAGACACATGGCTGGACGAGGGCGAGCAAGACCAACTCGCGCCCGGCAAGAGCTACCAAGCCCCGTTTTGTGCTGACCCCGCTGGTGCTCAGCCCAGGTGCCGTTCCCGTGGTGGCCGACGTTGAACAGGTCCGCTCCTCGCCCGAGCTCGCCATCATCTCGGCCATCGCCTACGGCAAGGGCAAGCACACCCTTGCCGTGGCCCTGGCGGCCTTCGAAGCCGCTCGGGGGCTCGACGAGTGGACCCGCCGCGCCATCACCGTGCAGACCGCCGAGGAGCTGTTCGACTGACGCTGAAGAAGCGGCGGCGCCGCTACTGCGAAGCAACCGCCAGGGCGGTGCTGCTCCCAGCACCCCAACCGGCCCACAGCGGGACTACTCACGAGCACGCTACGCTTGACAAATAGACCAGACCAGACCAGACTGGTTATGTGACCGTAGAAATAGTCAACATTTCCGAAGCGAAAGCCCAGCTATCGCGCCTCGTGAACGACGTCCGTCAGGGTAGGTCGGTGCTCATTGGCAAGGCTGGTAGGCCCGTGGCCAAGCTCGTTCCCTACGACGGGGTCGAGGCGGAGCGGCGACCAGGCGCGCTCAAGGGGAGGATCCGCATCGCCGAGGACTTCGACGAGCTACCCGAGGACATCGCGGCCGCGCTGGGGATGGTCGACGAGCCATGAACCTGCTGCTCGACACGCACGTGCTGCTCTGGTGGCTAGACGACGACCCGACCCTGTCGGAGCGAGCGCGGGAAGCGATCGGCGACGGCCGGAACGCCGCCTTCGTGAGCGCGGCCGCGCTGTGGGAGATCCGTATCAAGGAGGCGGTGGGCAAGCTCGAGCTGCCCGAAGACTTCGAGGACGTTCTGAACCGCCAGCCTTTCCTGTCTCTCGACGTGAAGGCGCGGCACGTCCATGCCTTGCGGGACCTGCCCATGCTCCATCGCGACCCCTTCGATCGGCTGCTCGTCAGCCAGGCGCAAACCGAGCGGCTCGCACTGGTCACGCGCGACCGGGCTATCCTGCGCTATGACGTGCCCCACGTCGTGGCCTGAGGGCCTAGCCACGACGCACCCCGCGACCCTCCCTGCCGACCGGAGCCGAGGGCGTTGAAGCCCCCACAGCGGTGTGTCAAGAATTCGGCCGCGATCGGGCGCAAGAGCGCTCGCCCTACGAGGTAGCAGATGAGCAAACGAACCATCGTGACCATGCCGGGAGACGGCATTGGCAAGACCGTGCTCGAGCAGTCGCTCCGAGTGCTCGACCGCGTGGGCTTCGAGGCTGACTACGTCCACGCCGACATCGGCTGGGAGCTGTGGGTACGCGAGGGCAACCCCCTGCCCCAGCGCACCATCGATCTGTTGGCAGAGCACGGCGTGGGCCTGTTCGGCGCCATCACCTCCAAGCCGAAAAACGAGGCCGCGGCCGAGCTCGCCCCCGAGCTGCGAGACAAGGGCCACGTCTACTACAGCCCCATCGTGGGCCTGCGCCAGCATTTCAACCAGGAGCTCTGCATTCGCCCCTGCCGCACCTTCCCGGGCAACCCGCTGAACTTCATCCGCCGAAGCGCGGACGGCGGCTTCGAAGAGCCCGCGGTGGACGTGGTCATCTTCCGACAGAACACCGAAGGCTTGTATGCGGGAGTCGAGTGGACCGACCCGCCCGACCGAGTGCGCCAGACGCTCGAGACCCATCCCAAGATGGCCGCCTTCAAGGACACGCCTTCGGCCGAGCTCGCCATCTCCTGTCGCATCTTCACGTGGAAGGCCTGCCGCAACATCTGCGAGCAGGCCTTTGCCTATGCGCAAAGGCACGGCTACCGCTCGGTCACCATCTGCGAGAAGCCCAACGTCATCCGCGAGACCTCGGGCATGCTCGAGCAGGCCGGCCGCGAGGTGGCCAAGCGCTATCCGGACATCGCGCTTTGGTCCACCAACATCGACGCCCAGATGATGTGGCTCACCAAGAACCCCGAGGACTACGGGGTAATCGTGGCGGGCAACATGTTCGGCGACATCATCTCCGACGGCTTTGCTGGTCTGGTCGGCGGCCTGGGCTTTGCCTGCAGCGCCAACGTGGGCGAGCGCTGCGCCGTGTTCGAGCCCACCCACGGCTCGGCCCCCAAATACGCCGACTATCCAACGTCGATCGTCAACCCCATTGCTATGGTCCTAAGCGCCTGCATGATGCTGGACCACCTGGACGAAGCTGAGAAGGCCACCCGCATCCGTAATGCCATTGCCGCGGTGGTCGCCGAGGGCAAGGTACGCACCTACGACATGATGAAGCTCGCGGGTCGCCCCGAGGTGCTCGAGCAAGGCGCGGCCAGCACCGCCCAGATCACCGACGCCATTATCGCGAGGCTGTAGCGCCGCCCACGCCAAACGGCGGGGGACAAGCCCCCGCCCTACGCCAAAGGAACCCAGCCGTGATCACCACCCAAGACATCGAGCAGCTCTTTTCTGCCCAGCTCGCCAAGATCGGCGACGACGCTCTGCGCGCCAAGGTGGTGGCCGTGTTCGTCGCGGCCTGCCAGCAGGGCGGCTGGAGCCGCATTGAGCAGCTTCGCGAGATCCCCTTCAGCCTGCTCACCGACGTGGGCGGCCTGAGCTTTGCCGAGCACACCATCGCCGTTACCGAGGGCGCCGTGGGCCTGGCCCGCGCCCAGCTCGAGGCCTGCGACCAGCTTCCCTACCGCATCGACATGGATCGGCTGGTGGCAGGCGCCCTGCTCCACGACGTGGGCAAGCTGCTCGAGATCGAACCCGACGGCCAAGGCGGCTTTCGCAAGAGCCATCAGGGCCGCTGCGCCCGCCATCCCATCTCGGGCGCCATCTTGGCGGCGCAGGGCGGACTGCCCGACGAGCTCGTCAATACCATCGCCTGCCACGCCAAGGAGGGACAGGGGCGGCCGCAGGTGGTGGAAACGGTGCTCATCCACCAGGCCGACTTCGCCACCTTCAACCCGCTGGTCATGAAGAGCAAGGGGCTGCTCATCGAATGACAACTCCCATGGGCAAGACCATCATCGAGAAGATCCTGGGCGCGCACGCGGACGCCGCGGTATCGCCGGGCGACATCGTCGATCTGGCCGTGGACGTGCGGGTCGCGCGCGACTTCGGCGGCGCCAACGTGGTCCAGCGCTTGCGCGAGCACGGGCTCGGCATTGCCGATCCGACCAAGACCTTCTTCACCTTCGACTGCAACCCCACGGGCTCGGACCAGGGCTACGCGAACAACCAGCAGATCTGCCGCGTCTTCGCCCGCGAAACGGGCGTGCGCGTGCTCGACATCGACCGCGGCATCGGCACCCATCAGGCCATCGACCAGGGCTGGGCCGTGCCCGGCTCCACGCTGGTGTCGACCGACTCACACGCCAACGTGCTGGGTGCCATCGGCGCCTTTGGCCAGGGCATGGGCGACGTGGACATCGCGCATGCCTTTGCCCACGGGCGGGTGTGGTTCCAGGTGCCGCCCACCGTGAAGATCGCCCTGCGCGGCACGCCAGGGCCGTGGGCCACATCCAAGGACTTGGTGCTGGCCATGCTGCGCGAGCTCGGCGCGGGCGGGCTGCTCGGCTGCGCGGCCGAGCTCTATGGCCCGGCCGTCGAGCGGCTGCGGCTTGCCGGACGGGTCACCGTGGCCTCGATGGCCACCGAGATGGGCGGCATCATCGCCCTGCTGCCGCCGAACGAGGCCGTGCTCGAGCACTGCGCCAATGCCAGCGGCCAACCGGTCGAGCCCGTGCTGGCCGACGAGAACGCCACGTATGTGCGCACGGTGGAGATCGACGTCGACGGGCTCGAGCCGCTGATCTCTAGACCCGGCCATCCCGAGGATGTGGTGCCCGTGGCCGAGGTGGCGGGCACTCGCATCGACTCGGCCTTCGTGGGCTCGTGCACCAACGGCCGGCTGAAAGACATCCGCGCCGCAGCCGAGATCCTGCGCGGCCGACGGGTGGCCCCTGGGGTGGTGCTCAAGGTGGTGCCAGCCACCGATGCCATCTGGCGGCAATGCCTTGCCGAGGGGCTCTGGCAGGTGCTCAAGGAGGCGGGGGCGCTTATCGGCAATGCGGGCTGTGCAGGCTGCGCAGCAGGGCAGATCGGGCAGAACGGGCCAGGCGAGGTCACCGTCAGCACGGGCAATCGCAACTTCGTGGGCAAGCAGGGCCGCGGCGAGGTGTATCTGGCCTCGCCTACGGTGGCAGCCGCGTCGGCCATCGCGGGCGCCATCACAGTACCGGATGCCGTGCCCGAAAGCACGGCAGTGGTGGCCGGGAGTGGAACGCGGACACGCGAGGGCGCAAGCGCAAAGGCGGGGGCGAAGACGCGCGGGGGCAAGGGAGCAAAGGCGCGCGCGCGCAAGAAGGCGGGCAAAGGCAAGCGGACGGGCGCCACCGCGGCCAGGCCCACCTCGCTGTCGGGACGGCTGTGGGTGATCCGCCAGGACCACGTCGATACCGACATGATCTTCCACAACCGACATCTGGCGGTGACCGATATCGCCGAGATGGGCCAGTACGCCCTCGGGCACCTGCAGGGCTGGGAGGACTTCGCGCAAAAAGCGCAGCCGGGCGACATCGTGGCAGCGGGCAAGAACTTCGGCGCGGGCTCGTCGCGGCAGCAGGCGGTGGACTGCTTTCGCTCCCTGGGCATCGCGCTGCTCATCGCCGAGTCCTTTGGCGCAATCTACCAGCGCAATGCCATCAACTCGGGCTTTCCCATTGTCATCGCGCCGCTCGCCGCGACCGACGTCCAAAGCGGCGAGTCGATCGAGGTAGACCTCGCCACCGGTCGGATCGCGACAGCCCAAGGCGGGCAGGTGACGGGAGCCCCCTGGTCCAGCGTGCAAATGGATATCTATCAGCGGGGAGGGCTGCTGCAGCACTGAGCCGAGGGCCGGCTCGAAGAAGGTGGAGCGAGCGACCGTGGGACAGAGCTTTGCGCAGAAAGTGCTGGCGGCCAAGGCGGGCCGAGCCGAGATCGCCGTGGGCGAGATCGCCATCGTGGAGCCAGACCACCTGCTCAGCCACGACAACACCGCGGCGATCATCGGCAAGATCGGCGCCGAGCTGGGCGAGTTCGGCGTGGCCCGCCCCGAGCTGCCGATCATCGTGCTCGACCACGTAGTACCCGCGGCGAGCGAGAAGACGGCCGCCAATCATCAAAAGGCGCGCGCCTTTGCCGCCGAGCACGGCCTCGAGCATTTCTTCGACGTGGGCCACGGCGTGTGCCACCAAGTGGTACTGGAGCAAGGCCTGGCCCTGCCGGGCAGCATCGTGGTGGGCAGCGACTCTCACACCTGCTCCTACGGCGCTCTGGGCGCATTCGCCACGGGCATCGATCGCACCGAGGCGGCCGCCCTGCTGCTCCGCGGCAAGACCTGGCTGCGCGTGCCCGAGACCATTCGCATCACCCTGCGCGGCGCGCTGCGAGCACCCGTCTCGGCCAAAGACCTCATCCTGCGCATCATCGGCGAGCTGGGCGCGGACGGTGCGGGCTACTGCGCGGTGGAGCTGCACGGCGAGATCGGCTCGCTATCGGTGGACGAGCGCTTCACCATTGCCAACATGGGCATCGAGATGGGCGCCAAGATCGCCGTCTTTCCGGTAGACGAGGTCACCCGGGCAACCCTCGAATCGGTGGGCGTAGGCCCCGATCGCTACCAGGCCGTCTGGGCGGACGACGACGCCAGCTACGCGCGCGAGCTCGACGTCGAGCTCGGCAGCATCGAGCCGATGGTGGCCTGTCCTCACCAGGTCGACCGGGTGAGGCCTGCGCGCGAGCTCGTGGGCGTCGCCATCGAGCAGGTGCTGATCGGCACGTGCACCAACGGCCGACTGAGCGATCTCGAGGTAGCGGCCGATATCCTGGATGGCCGCCAGGTCGCCTCGGGCACCCGCTTGCTCGTGCTGCCCGCCTCCAAGCAGGTGTTCGAGGCCGCGCTGGATCGCGGCATCATCGCCCGCCTCTCGCGCGCTGGGGCCATGGTCCTTCCCCCTGGCTGCGGTCCCTGTCTCGGCGCGCACCAGGGCGTGCTCGGGCCGGGCGAGCGCTGCTTGAGCACGTCGAACCGCAACTTCAAAGGCCGCATGGGCTGCACCGAGGCCGAGATCTTTCTCGGCAGCCCAGCCACGGCCGCCGCCTCGGCCATTGCCGGTCACATCGTCGACCCGCGCGCCGCACGAGCGGGGCACTGAGGTATGGCCATGAAGGTCTGGCGCTACGGCGACGACATCAACACCGACATGCTCTTCCCGGGCAAGTACACCTACTCGTGCAGCACGCCCGACGAGGTCAAGCCCCATCTGCTCGAGGACCTGGATCCGAGCTTCGCCGCCGAGGTGGCTCCAGGCGACCTCATCGTGGCGGGCAACAACTTCGGCTGTGGCTCCTCGCGCGAGCAGCCCGTGGTGGGCCTCAAGGCCGTCGGCATTGCCGCGGTCATCGCCAAGAGCTTTGCGCGCATCTTCTTTCGCGCAGCCATCAACCAGGGCCTGCTGCTCATCGAGTGCCCCCGCGCGGTCGACGCCTATCGGCCGGGCGAGGCGCTCGAGCTCGACGCCGAGGCGGGCACGGTGACGGTAGGCGGCAAGGCGTTTCCCTTCCCCAAGCCACCGCCCGAGATCCTGGCCATCCGCCAAGCGGGGGGGCTTTTGCCGTACACGAGGGCCATGTTGCGCCAGCGGCCGAAGCAAGGCTGAGCGGACGGGCGCTTCTTTTTCCGTATACAAGAGGTTCCCTTGCGACTGTACGAGTACGAGGCCAAGAAGGTGTTCGCCGCCGTGGGGCTGGAGGTTCCGCGGCAATACGGCGTGGTGCGGACGCCTGGCGAGCTCGCCGCTCTCGATTGCGCCTTTCCGGTCATGCTCAAGGCCATGGTGCTGTCCGGAGGCCGCGGCAAAGCAGGCGGCATCGCGTCGGCGAAAAGCCTTGCCGAGGCCGAGGAGCATTGCCAGAAGCTGCTCGGAAAGAGCATTGCAGGCTACCGAGTGGAGGCGCTGCTGGTCGAGCAGCGGGTGCGCGAGGCCAGTGCCTGCTACCTCGGCATTACCCCCCATCCAGCGAGCTTCAACGCCGTGGTGATGGCGAGCGCGGCGGGCGGCGTGGACATCGAGCAGGTGGCCGTCCAAAGGCCCGAGGCCATTGTCCGCACTGAGATCCCCGGAAACGAGCCCGAGCTGCCCGCGACCGCAGCGAGCGAGCTCGGCGCCTTCTTGGCCAAAGCTCTGGGCGCGGACGAGCCCGTGCGCCGCGCCCTGGGCGAGGCCGCCCGCAGGCTTTACGCCGCCTTCCAGCGCTTCGACTGCAAGGTGGCCGAGATAAACCCCCTCATCGTGACCACCGAGGGACGGGTCGTGGCTGCCGACGCCAAAATGGTGCTGGACGACAACGCGCTCTACCGCCAGCGAAAGCTCTTCGATCTACTCGGCCTTAGCTCGGCGCGCCACGACGTCGCCGAGCTAAGCCGCGACGAGGAGCGCGCTCGCGAAGCTGGCTTTCCCTACGTGGATCTATTGCCGGACCATGCCGCCAAGGACCCGGACAAGCTCTACGTGGGCCTGGTACCCGGTGGCGCAGGCTATGGCATCTTCTCCATCGACGAGGTGGCCAACGTCGGCGAGCGCTTCTTCGGCGGACGCGCCGTGCCGGTCAACTTCATGGACTCGGGCGGCGGCCCCACGCTCGAGCGCGTGGCCGAGATGTTCCACCTGTTGATGGACAAGGACATCGTCGACCTGATAGTCACCTCGCGCTTCGGCGGGATCTCGAGCTGCGACGTGTTCATTCGCGGCCTGGTCCAATGCCTGCGCGACCGCCACGCCCAGGGCCGCCGCATGCTGCCCGTGTGCGGCCGCATGGTCGGCACCGATCTGCCGCGCGCCCGCGCCTTCCTCGAGCAAGCTCACGCCGAGACGCCCGAGCCGCTGCGCGATCTGGATATCACCGTGGGTAACCAGCGGATCATGTTCGACGTCATCCGCGAGGGGCTCGGAAAGGGTTTTTCGGCCAAAGCGGGAGCGGAGCAGTAGGCCATGCAACGACTCGCCGCTCATCAGGGCATGCTCTGCCACCTCATTCGACACGTT
Source organism: uncultured Polyangiaceae bacterium (assembly GCA_964441055.1). Classification (GTDB taxonomy): domain Bacteria; phylum Myxococcota_A; class Polyangia; order Polyangiales; family Polyangiaceae; genus JACQWT01. The sequence goes on from CAYTYV010000064.1 coordinate 17,879, forward strand.
CGACCGGATCTGGTCGAGGCCATTGCCCAGACGGGCCAGGTCCCCACCATCGTGGTGGGCCTCGGCAGCCAGGGCACGCGCCACGCTGGGCTCATGGCCGAGTTCGGCACCACCGTCGCAGCCGGGATCGCGCCCGGCCGTGGCGGGCAGCGCATCCACGAGACCATTCCGGTCTACGACAGCGTGGCCGATTGCCTGAGCGAGCATCCAGCCGTGGCCGCGGCGTCCATCTGGCGCCACTACTCGAGCGCCCGCGACGCCGCCTTGGAGGTCATCGAGGCGGGCATTCCCCTGGTGGTGCTCATCAGCGAGGGCATCCCGCTGCGCGACGTGCGCGACGTGCTGGCGGCGGCACGCGCCCGCGGGACCGTGCTCATCGGCGGCAACACCCCGGGCGTCATCTTCCCGCCCGAGGGCATCAAAATAGGCATGCTGCCCGACGTCTTCTACCCGGAGGAGCCCTCGCCCGGCCGCGCCGGGCCGCGCGGCGTGACGATCATCTCGCGCAGCGGCGCCATTCTCTATCACATGTCCGATGCGCTCGCGAGCGCGGGCATTGCGCAGAACGCGGTATTGGGCGTGGGCGGCGACGGCGCCATCGGCTCGACCTTTCGCGATCTGGTGCCGATCGCCATGGCCTACGAGCATACCGATCTGGTGGTGGTCGCGGGCGAGATCGGCGGCAGCCAGGAGGAGCTACTGGCCGAGGACATGGCCGACCATCCCGACCGCTACCCCAAGCCGCTGGTGGCGCTGCTATCGGGCGCGCACGCGCCCGCGGGCAAGACCATGGGCCACGCGGGTGCGATCGTAGCGCCCGGCCAGCAGTACGGCACCTTCGCCTCCAAGCGCCAGGCGCTCGCCCGGGCGGGCGCCACCGTGGTCAACAGCCAGGTCGACCTTATCGAAGAGGTGCGGCGCAAGCTCGGAGGCAAGACCTACTTCGACGTCGCCCGCTACGTCGACAAGATGAAGACCGCTTGGGAGGAGCCTCCGCAGGCGCCGAGCTGGGGCACGCTGGTGACGAGCGTGGCGCCCAACAGCCTGCTCGTCTCGGGCTATCTGCTCGAGCAGCTCGTCGAGGGCGCGACCTTGCTCGAAGCGACGCACCTGCTGATCAAGACCGAGCTGCCGTCGGCCGAAACGCTCGAAGCGCACGGCCTAAGGGCGCTCGAGGCAGCGCGCCAGGATGCTCCCGCGGCCGAGCGGCGCGCGGGCGAGGACATCTCGGCATTCTTCGCCCGCTGCCTGCTCGCCGACGCGGCCCTACAAGCCGTGCCGCAAGCGGGCAAAGATGGCCCGCTCGGCAAGACCATCTTCGCCCTGGGGCGAGTAACCCGCTACCTGGCACGCGCCCTCGGTCACGAGGCTGCGCTCGAGGCGACCCAAGCAGACGAGCCCTTCTCGCACGCCATCTACCGCACCGTGACGGGCGAGCAACGCGTCGAACCGGGCCGCGCCCGCATGATCGAGGCAATGGTCGTCGCCTCGATCGATCACGGCGTCACGCCGCCCTCGGCGCAAGCCGCCATCCTGGCCGCCTCGGTGCGCGCCAGCTATGAGATGGCGCTCGCCAGCGGCGTCGGCGCCATTACCGATGTGCACGGCGGAGCGGGCGCCAAGGCTGCCGCGTTCTTCCGCGCCTGCGCGCGAAAGGCCGAGGAACAAGGCATCGACCTCGGCGAGGCCACGGGCGCCCTGTTGACGGAGCACATGCGCCAAGGACTACGCATCGAGGGACTTGGCCATCGCGTGCACAGCCAGGACCCCCGCCGCGACGTGCTCTGGCGCCTGGCCGACGAGGCGGCGCTCAGCGGCCCCTGCGTGGCCGTCAGCCGCGTGGTGAGCGAGCAGTTTTCCCGCGTCCGCGGCATGACCCTGCCCATCAACGTCGACGGCGTCATCGGCGCCATCAGCGCCGACATGGGCTTGCCCGACGAGCTCGCCAAGGCGTTGTTCGTCTTCGGTCGCGTGGCCGGGCTGTCGGCTCACTACTTCGAAGAGGTCGCCTCCCAGCCGCCCATGCGGCGCATCGACTTTGCCGAGGCGGTGTACAAGGGCAAACGCTTCCGCGAGCTTCCTTAGGGGGGCACAGGGGGCTTCAGGACTGCTGAAGCCAGAGCCTCATGATCCGGCAGTTCT
>CAYTYV010000065.1:0-19919 GCA_964441055.1 uncultured Polyangiaceae bacterium
TCCGGCGCGCACCCCGCCCCGGGGGCGCGGTGGGCCGCGCCGAGCCCGCTCCGGCGGCAGCACCACTTCCAGTACTCGGCCGAGAAGATGGAGGCCGAGGAGCTTTGCCGTCGCTTTGCCGCCGATCGGCCCGATACCCTGCTGCAAATCGGACGGCCCTGCGTGGTCGGCGGTCCGCATGTGTCGAACTTCATCTTCCGGATGATCGACAAGCCCATCAATTTCCGTCCAGCGGGCAAAGATCCCGAGTTTCAGCTCGTGCACGAGGACGACTGCGCCGAGGCCGTGGTCGCCATCCTCGACCGCAAGCTTCCTGGGGCGTTCAACATCGCGGCCGACGGGCCCATGCGGCTTTCCGCGATCATGAAAAGGCTGGGCGCGCGCACCGTGCCGCTGCCCATGCGGGCCTTGCTGGCGCTGGCCGCGGCCGCCTGGCGGCACCGCTTGACGCAGCTGTCCGAAGCGCCGCCCGAGTACGTCTACTTCGTGGCCTATCCGTGGCTGCTGTCGAACGCGCGGCTCAAGAGCGAGGTGGGCTTTCGCTTCCGCTACACGACCGCGCAGACGTTGGAGGCGTTCTTGGCCTCGCGATAACTAGCCTTGCGGTAAGAGGAGCCCCCCGCGACATCAGGTCGAGGACGGCGGGGCCGCGCCCGGGGCGCGGTCGCGGCGCACGGCATAGATCAGGCTGACGGCAATGCCCAGCAGCACCACGCAGAAAGGCAGCCCCACGCTCACCACGGCGGCTTGCAGCGCTTTCAGGGCCTGCTTTCCGCCCGCATAGAGCAGCACGGCCGCACAAGCCCCTTCGGCCAGCGCCCAGAACACGCGCTGCCAGCGCGGCGGATCCGGATGGCCTCCCGAGGTGAGCATGTCGACCACGAAGGAGGCCGAGTCGCTCGAGGTGACGAAGAACACGGCCACCACCGCGGCGGCTAGCAGCGAGGTCGCATTGGACCAGGGGAGCCTTTCTAGCACGGCGTACACGGCCGTCGACAGATCGCTCGAGACCGCGTCGGCGATGCCGCCACCGCCGAATCGCTCGAGGTGCAGGGCCGTGCCGCCGAAGGTGCTCAGCCAGGCCAGGGTGACGCCCACGGGCACCAGCCACACGCCGAGGACGAACTCCCGAATGGTGCGCCCCCGCGAAACCCGGGCCACGAACATGCCCACGAAGGGCGCCCAGGCGATCCACCATCCCCAGTAGAACAGCGTCCAGCTCTGCATCCACTCGGCATCGGCCTCGCTCGCGGGCAGGATGTCCAAGGCCCGCGCGGGAAGCTCGGTCAGGTACCGCAGCGAGCTATCCGCGAAGGCGCGGACGATGGCGCCCGTGGGGCCGACGACGAAGACGAAGATCAGCAGCAGCGCCGCCAGGACCAGGTTGAGCTCGCTCAGCCGCCGAATGCCCTTGCTGACGCCCGTGACCAGCGAGGCCGTGGCCGCCAGGGTGATGACCGCGATCAGCACGAGCTGGGTAGTCGTGCCGTGGGGAAGGCCGAACAGGTGGTGCAGGCCCGCGCTGATCTGCATGGCCCCGAGCCCCAGCGAGGTCGCCAGCCCGAACAGCGTGCCGAACACGGCGAGGATGTCGATGGCGTGACCGGCCGCGCCGTGGATGCGCTCGCCGAGCAGCGGGTAGAAGCAGGAGCGGATGGCCAGCGGCAGCTTCTTGCGAAACGAGAAGTACGCGATGCCCAGGCCCATCAGCACGTAGATGGCCCAGGCGTGCAGGCCCCAGTGGAAGAAGGTCTGCGACAGGGCCTGCTCGGCCGCCTCGGCCGCGTTCGGCGCGCCTTGCCTGGGCGCGGCGTAGTGCATCACGGGCTCGGCCACGCCGTAGAAGACCAGCCCGATGCCCATGCCCGCGCTGAAGAGCATGGCAAACCAGCTGAGCCGCGGATACTGCGGCCTCTCGTCGTCGTCGCCGAGCCGGATGCGGCCGTGTCGGCTGAGCGCCAGCCACAGCGCGACCGCGATGAAGGCCGTGACAGCGACGCCGTACAGCCAGCCGAAGGTGCTCGAGACCGCGCGCAGCAGGGCGGGAAAGAGGCGCGAGGCCTGCTCGGTTCCGAGCACGCCAAAGCCCACGAAGGAAAGCAGCAGCGCGCCCGAGATGAAGAAGACCGGCGGATTGAGCGCGACCCTGGGCTTTGCGGCGGGCATGGGACCGAGTGGCGAGAGGCCGCGTGCGGGAAGCAAGGCAGCCCAACGCGCTAGCCTGCGCGGGGTAGCACACGGCCCGGGTGATTGCCTAGCCCGATAGGGCTGACGCAGGGCTGAGTCGCGAGGCGAAACGGTGTAGGAAGGGCAGGGCGAGAGCACGCCCGAGATGACCGAGCAAGCCTTGGCTTGGCGGTCGCGGCAGGACGTCGGATCGGGTTCGGCCCAGGGGCGCTTGGGCCGCGCACAGGATGGGACATGCGGATTCTAAAAGGCCTCTTCGTGGCAATCGTGCTGATGCTGGGCGCCGCCGTGATCGCGGGGCTGATCCTCGACCGCGGCGCGGTGTGGGCGGCGCTGGTCGAGGCCTGGAACGGCTTGCAGGGCGTTGCCGGGCTCTTCGAGCTCATCGTGCTGGCGCTCGTTTGCGGCCTGGTCGGCTGGCTCACCAACGCCATCGCGCTCTTCTGCCTATTTCACCCCGAGCGCGAGCTTTTCGCCTTCAAGCAGGTCGGCCTGGGCGTGTTCCCTCGGATGAAGCCGCATCTGGCCAAGGAGGTCGCCACCATCGTGGGCGAGCGGCTGCTGACCAAGGACGGCATCGCCGAGATGCTCACCGCTCCAGGGATGCACGACGCCATCCGCGCGCAGACCGCCCACGAGCTCGCCAAGCTCATCGACTCCGATTTGCCGAGCCCCCGCGAGCTGCTCAAGACCGAGCTCGGCATCACCTCGGCGGTCTACGAGCGCCGCGACAGGCTGAGCGCCTTGGCCTTGCAGACGCTGGGGTCCAAGCTCTCCGAGGAGCAGATCCGCACCGAGCTGTCGCTGTGGATCGAGGGCGTGCTCTACCAGCATCGCCACGCTCAAGTGGGCGCCATCGTCGACCGCGACAAGGTTCGCAAAAAGGCCGAGCTGCTGGTCTCGAAGCTGCTGCCGTGCAGCCCCGAGCAGGTCGGCGAGCTTCGGCAATGGCTGATGGAGCGCCTGGACCGACCGGGCTGCTTGCGCGAGAGCTTGCCGCCGAGCGCCGAGGAGGAGATCCGCAGCATCGTGCGCGAGCTCACCCCCGTGCTGCTGCGTCACCTGGCCAAGGTGCTGGAGGACCCGGAGGCGCAGCGGGTGCTGCTCGGCAAGGCCCGCGAGCTCATCCAGCAGACCATGGACCAGCGCCAAGGGCCTGCCTGGCGAATGGCGCGTTTTTTCGGCCTCGACGCCACGGTGCTGCGTCGGCTCTTCGACCAGCTTCCCATCGCCATGAGCAAGCTGCCGCACAAGCTCGAGGAGCCCGGGATCCAAGCGCTGGTGGCCGAACGTCTGGACGCGGTGGTCGACCGAGCGCTGGAGCTACCCTACGTCCAAGCGCGGCAGTGGCTGCTCGATCCGCGCTCGGCCGCGGTCGTCCGCATCGTCGAGGAGATGATCGCCGAGCTGAGCCGCGCGCCCTCGCTTCGCCCCGCGCTCGTGCACCTGCTCGATGGCCTGCTCGACGAGCTCTGGGACATGCGCATCGGCGATCTCGTGGATCTGTCGAGCTACCCCTATCGCCGCCTGTGCGAGGTCGTTGCCTCCGTGGCCAGCGACGGGGTCCCGCGCCACGACGCCTTCGAGGAGGTGGTGCTCGGGGTGTGCGACGAGATGGCCCGAGACGAGGCGCGCAGCCCCGAGGTAGCCGCGCGGCTCCGCCAGATCCGGCGGCGGCTCAGCAACCAGGCGACCGATGCCGACCTCGACGTGGGCGAGGAGCAATGGCGCGACATCGTGGCGCGCCTGACCGGGCTGGGCGCCGAGCAGTGCCAGCGGGTGGAGAGCCTGACCGTCTCGCCGCGGCTCGGCGTGGGCGAGCTCGAGCTGCGGCAGCAGGACAGCAAGCTTCCCAAGGGCGCGCTTCCCAAGGGCGAGCTGCCGCTCGAGGTGCACTGTCGTCCGGCCGAGCTCGGCGGCCTCTCTCGCTGGGTAGTGCTGCGGCCGGGCGGGGCGTCGGACTATAGCTCGGTGCGAATACGGTTTTCGCCGAAGGCGCCCGAGCAGCCCGAGCTCGGCTATGGCGAGGACGAGCACGGGCCCTATCTGGAGCTTCGGCTGGCGGGCACGGCTGCGCTCGGCCGCGGCCTCGAGCGCCTCGATGGCGAGCGCTTTGCCTTGCAGGAGCTGACCAGGTTCGTGCGCCTTTTGCGCGAGGCACGCCAGGAGCAGCTAGCCAGCGGGCGGGTGGCTCCAAGGGTGGGCGGTCGATTCCAGCGGCTGCAGGCCTGGCTGTGGTCGTCGGTGGACGAGGCGGGCAAGCGGATCGAGGTCGACGACGAGCCGCTTTTCGTGCTCGACGCCCTGCTCGGTCTGCTGTCGAAGAAGACGCGTCAGCACACGCGCGCGCGCTTTGTCGAGCGCTCTGGCTCCACGGTGCAGGCGGCGGTCGATCTGCTGGCCCGCGCCCTCGGCCGCAGCCACAGCCAGAAGGCCGTGCACGCCGGGCTCACGCTGCTCATCGACCGAGCGCTGGACTTCCGGCTCGGACGGCTGCGTCGCCTGCTCGACGACAAGACCTGGCAGCAGATCGAGGTGGAGGCGGCCGACGTGCTGATCCACTTTGCCCAGAGCCGCGGGCAGAACCTGGCCACCATGCTCAACTTCACCGATCTGGTCGAGACCAAGATCATGCAGGCCTCGAACGACGAGGTAGAGACCTTGGTCAAGGAGCGCATCGCTGGCAAGGCCTTCGTGGCCCTGGAGGCGCTCGGTGGGGTGCTCGGGGCGGCTGCTGGGGTCGTGCTGTACTTTTTCCAGCCCGTGATCTCTGCTTCCATCCAGGTCGTCATCCAGCGGCTGGTCTGAGCTTAGGACAACCAGATGCTCACCATCGTCATTGCGCTGGCCGCCGTTGCGGCCGTCCTGCTCATCGCCGTCGTGGTGCTGGCCGTCGTGCTCATCCGCTGGCAGCGGCGGCAGGCCGAGGAGGCGGAGCGGGAGCCGAGCGCGGCGGTCGCGGAGTCGGCTCCGAAGCAGGAGCCCGCGCCCAAGCCCGCGGTGGTTGCCGCGCCGCCATCGCATTCGACCGAGGAGCGCAGTCGGGACCTGGCAGCGCTGCTCGGGCCCGTGTTCACCCGCGCGCAAGGCCTGGAGCAACCCGCCGAGGCCGAACCGCAGTGGGGAGCGCCGAGCGAGCTGTTCGTGGCCGCCACGGCCGTGCTGCAATCTCTGGTGGCGCTCTCCGATCGGAAGGTCACCGAGGCCGAGCGCGGAGAGCTCGTGGCGACACTTTCCGAGCTGTTCGACGACGCGTGCTCGGCCGGGATGTGCGAGAAGCTCGCGGCGAGCTTGCACGAGAGCCCGCCGGATCGGGGAGCGCTGGTCGAGGCCCTGCGGCAGGCCTACGCGATGTCCGAGCGGAAGCTACTGCTGCTGCTCTCGCTTCAATCGGCCTGGGCGGACGACGAGGTCCAGCTCGAGGAGGAGCAGCTCATCGGCCAGCTCCAGGGCGCCTTCGCCATCTCCGATTCTGACCTCGACATCTTGCGGATTGCCGCTCGCCCCGATCCCCTCCGCTCGCTCGGCGACATCCGGTCCTCGGACAGGCGCATCGAATCGGTGCACGCGCTGGCTGACGAGCTGTCCCCGGCTGCCTTTGGTGCGCTGTGCGACAACGCCTGGATCTACCACCAGCTCAGCCGCTTTTCGGCCACGCTCGAGACCTTGACCGAGTCGCTGGGTGTCTCCTCGGCGATCCAGCCCGAGCTCGACGAGGACCTGCACGAGCAGCTCGATGGCTACCGCGCTCAGGCCGACGGCGTTCGCCAGCACCTCGATGCGCTCGAGCGGGCCGTCGAGGGGGTGGAGCTGCCGACCCTTCCCGCGCAGATCGAAGCGCTGCGCGAGTCGTGTCAGCGCCTCATCGACGGTCGCTTTGCCGTGGCCGTGATCGGCGAGTTCAACGCGGGGAAGTCCACCTTCATCAACGCCTTGCTCCACGACAAGATCCTGCCCACCGCGGGCATTCCCTGTACGGCCGTGGTCAACGCCGTCCGCTACGGCGCCGAGCGCCGCATCACGGCTACCTTCCACGAGCGCGACGACGAGGAGGTCCCGTTTTCGGAACGCGAGTTCGCCGAGCGGGTCACCATCGAACAGACCGAGGACTTCGCCCAGGCCGACCAGCTCCTCGACGACCAGGAGATCGCCGTGCTGACGCTGTACGGCCCCTTCCGTTTTTGCCAGAGCGGCATCGAGCTGATCGATACCCCGGGCCTGAACGAGGTGGCGCGTCGCACCGAGATCACCATGAAGCTGCTCAGGCGCAGCGACGTTGGCATCTTGCTGTCGAACGCCACCCAGCCGCTCAAGCACAGCGAGCGCAACGTGGTCTCGCAGCTTCTGTCCGACTGCCCAGCCATGCGGCTTTTGCTGGTGGCCAGCCATTGGGATCGGGTGCAGAGCACCGACCGCGAGGCCGTCAAACAGCGCTACGACGGCTACGTCGAGGCGCTCGGCGAGCGGAGCGGGCAGCCAGCGGTCTACTTCCTGTCGGCCTATCGCGCGCTGGAGGCGACCTGCCAGCGGCCCGTGCCCGTGGCAAACCCCTACCTGGAGGACTTCCGCAGCTTTCGCCGCGAGCTCTTGGAGTTTTTGGCCGAGGAGCGAGGGCCGCGCAAGATCGAGGCGCTGCGCACGGGGGTAGCCAAGGTGATCGGCGAGGCGGCTGCGCTGTGCCAGGCCAAGTACCAGGCCGATCGGGACCGTCACCTGGACGAGGCCCAGCAGGCCCACGCCGAGCTCGCAAAAGCCCGCGCGGCGCTCGCGGGCGAGCTCGAAGCGTGGGGCAGGAGCTTTCCCTCCGAGGTGGGCGAGCGCTGCGCCCGGATGATGTCCGATGCGCTCGACGAGCTTTCCGAGACGGCCCAGGGATGGACCACCGACCGCAACCCGATGTGGCCCGGCAACGTCAAGAAGATCGAGCTCGAGTTCCAGGAAAAGGCGCGCACCTGCCTGTGGCGGCGCTTGGACCGCTGGTCCCAAAAGGAGCTGCCCGCGCTGCTGCGCGATGCCACTAGCGCGATCGAAAAAAAGCACGAGGCGGCCCTGGCCGAGGCCACGCGCGCCATGTACCCGGGTGGCTCGGCGCCCGACGGCGAGCAGGAGCAGCAGGGCGCGTTGCTCAGCTTGCTCCGCACGGGGGGCCGCTGGGCCTTGTTGGGCCCAGGCGGGGTGCTCGAGGCGAGCTGGGACCGCGTCGGTCTGGCCTTGGGCGGACAGGTGGTCGTGGGGGTGGGCGGCGCCTTGCTGGGCGCTGGCGGCCCGGTTGCCTCGGCGGTGGGCACCCTGCTCGACTTGGTCGCGATGCTCGCCAGTCGCAAGGACAAGACCATCGACAAGCTGCGCGCCCGCGTGGTGGAGGCGATTCGAGGACGCCGCGCGGAGATGGCCGAGATCTGTCGCGTCCAGGCTAGGCGAGCCACCGGGCGAGGCCTCGGCGAGATGGTCGCGCACATCGAGCAAGGGCTGGACAGGTTGGTAGCTTCGAGCGCGCGCGAGCTAGAGCGCATCGAGTCGGGCGACGATGGCTCGGCCTGGCTGGAGGAGCTATCGCAGAGCTGCGAGCAGCTGCGGCGGCTCCAGCGCGCAGTCGACGGCGAGCGGTGAGCGTTCGGCTGCCTTGTGGCGCGCAACCGTGTGACGTCGTTGTGATCGTGGCCTTTACTCCGCGCTTGATGACGTTGGGGCACCAGCATACACTTCCGACGTGCGCGCAATAGCGGAGCCCGTAGTGATCTGTGCGGGACCGTGGGGATCGGGTGAGCGGTGAGCCCCAGCGTAGAGCAAGAGCACACGGCCGTGCCGTGTCCGAGCTGCGGCCGAACCAACGCTCATGACGCGAAGGAGTGCCTGCATTGCGGCGCGCCCATGGACCCCAGCGCGGCGTCCACTGCGCCTCTACCCGCACGACGAGGCACCGCAGCGCTGCCCGAGGCCGACGACGCGCCGCCTGGCCAATCCCACGCTCGGCCGCGCGCACGGGCGGCCGAGCCACGCCGCTCGTCGCTCGAGCCGTTGCCCGCAGGCACGATGGCAGGCGAGTACCGGATCAGCTTTGTGCTCGGCAAGGGCGGGATGGGCACGGTGTACGCTGGAGTGCAACCGGTCATCGGCAAGAAGGTTGCGATTAAGGTGCTTCATGCGGCGCTGTCCGAAGAGCCCGAAGTGATGAAGCGCTTCGTGGCCGAGGCGCGGGCGGTCAATACCATCGGTCATCCGAACATCGTTGACATCTTCGCATTTGGTACCTTTCCGAATGGCGCGCAGTACTGCGTGATGGAGTTTCTCTCGGGACGGAGCCTGCAACGTCATCTCGAGGAACACGGGACGCTCGGTTGCGCCGACGCCATTGCCATTTTCCCACAGGTGCTCGACGCGCTCGAGGCAGCACATCGACGCGGCATCGTGCACCGCGACCTCAAGCCGGACAACATCTACCTGGCTGACCATCCCGACGGGGGCTACATCGTCAAGCTGCTCGACTTCGGGATCGCCAAGTTCACCGAGGAGAGTCTCGTCGAGGGACGCACGCGCACGGGCGTGATCATGGGTACGCCCGTATACATGTCGCCCGAGCAGTGCGTTGGGGAGGGCATTGACCTCCGCACGGACGTCTACGCGCTCGGCGTGATCCTCTACAAGCTGTTCACGGGCGAGCTACCCGTGAACGGCCAGTCCTACGGCGAGTTGATCCAAAAGCATCTGCACGAACTGCCCAGGTCGCCGGGTGAGCTGGTGGACATGCCCAAGGACCTCGAAAAGGCTATCCTCTGGTGCTTGGAAAAGGACAAGGAGGACCGCCCCAGCGGCATTGCCGAGCTGCGCCAGGCCCTCATGCCCGTGCTCACGTCGGCGGCCCAGACCGAGCCGCCCACGCTCGTGCGCAAGACCAAGCCGGATCCTCGGATCCAGCGCAAGCGCGATGCTGCCGCTCGCCGCCGCAGTCGCGCGCAGGGCAGAGGCAAACGGCTCACGGCGGCGTTGGCGGTGCTTATGGTCGTGCTGAGCGTGGCGGCCGTGTTGCTTTGGAAGCGGCTTGCGCCGACCGCGGCCATAACGGCGGACACGGTCACGCTGCAGTTCGTGGTGCAACCGCAGGGCGTCGATTACGAGCTGTGGGTCGACGGCGAGCGCGTGAGCGGCACCCCGCCGATGGTCGAGGTGGCTCGCAGCGAGACCACGCCCGTCCAGATCAAGGCGGTCGTGGAGGGCTATGAGCCCTATCAAGCCGAGCACATGCCCGTGCTCGACGGTACGGTGCCCGTCGTGCTCGAGAGGATTCGGTTGGCGGCGCCTACCAGCGCCGCGGCAGGGCCTGGTGCGAACGAGGCAGCCGCCCGGTCCGCAGATCCCGCACAACCAGGGGCTTCGGGCTCGCCGCCCATCCGCAGCTCGCCGCGATCTACGGCGGAGGACGACCAGCCAGCCAGCTCGTCCAGGCTCAAACCCTACGGTCCCGACGACGTGTTCGGTCCCGATGACCCGTAGAGGCGTCGGCACGGGGAGGCCATGGTTCCGTCGCACATGCGTTCGCTGCTCGCTCTGGCTCTGAGCGCAATGCTCGGTGCCGCTTTTCCCATAGCGAGCGCGCACGCACAGCCGCGCGCTGGTGCATCCCAACCCGAGGCGCAAGCCGAGCCGAGCGGCGACCCGACCGGGCCCGCGCCCGCCGACACCGACGCCCGTGCCGAGCGCGAGCCCGCCGCCTCCAAGCCCGCGGCGCCCGATCCGGCCGTGCGGAAGCGGGTCGCCGCGCTGGTGCGAGAGGCCAACCACAAGCTCGCGGGCGGCTACTACAAGGAGGCGCTAGCGCTGTTCCAGCAGGCCTACGAGCTGTATCCGTCGCCGAAGCTGCTGTTCAACATGGCGCAGACCCTGAACGAGCTAGCTCGACCGCTGGAGGCGCTAGAGCACTATGAGCGCTTTGTGGCGCAAGTCACCGAGGAGGAGGCCGAGGAGCGCTGGCGCATCGCTCACCAGAAGGTCTTCGAGCTGCAGGGCAAGATCGCCACCCTCGAGCTACAGGTCAACGTGCCAGGCGCCGACGTGACGGTGCACGGCGAGGCCTTGGGCAAGACGCCGCTGCGCGAGGCCATTCGCCTCGATCCGGGCGCGCATACGATCGTGGTCTCCAAAACGGGCTACGAGAGGAAGGTGCTCACGCTGCGGCTGGAGCCGGGTCAGAACGCGACCGAGCGGCTGAGGCTGCTCACCGAGGAGGAGGCCGCGGCAACCCAGCGGGTGGTTCAGCAGGCCGAAGCCAAGCGGAGAGCCGCGCAGGCGAGGCTGCGGGCTGAGCAGGAGGAATATCGTCAGCGCCGTGAGACGCTGCGCGAGGGTCTGCAGATCAGCGGGTGGACGTCCCTGGGGCTCGGCCTGGCAGGCGGCGCGGTCGCGGGGATTTTCGGCCTGCTGTCTGCCTCGGAGGCGGACGCGGTCGAGAGCGCAGGGCCAGAGGACACCTGGGTCGGCGAGATCGCTGACCACCACGAGCGGGCGGAAACCTATCGGACGACCGCCTACTGGGCCGTGGGCGTCGGCGGCGTGCTCACGGTTGCCGGGGCGGTGCTGACCGGAGTCGGCTACAGCATTAGCGTGCCCGAGCGGGGCTCTCCCAAGTCCGAGGGCCAGCCCGCCACCAGCGCGCAGCTACTGCCTGCCATGGGCCCCGAGCGCGCGGGCCTCCTGCTTCGGGTCGCCTTCTAGCCGTGATGATGACCACGAACGACAAAGCAACGGTGCTGGCGCGTACCTTGGTCGCCGCAGTGGTGGCGATTGGGATCAGTGGGCTTTCGGCTGCGGGCTGTGAGACCCAGATCCCGGACGGAATGCTGCGGTGCGATCCCAACATCCCAGGCGCCTGCCCCCCGGGGTGGGTTTGCCAGGTTCGAGGTTCCGACGGCGTGCCTCGCTGCTACTCAGACGAGGGGGCATTCTGCGGCAACGGCGTTCGCGATGCGTTCGAGCAGTGCGACGGCCAGGACTTCGGCGAGCATGGCCGCTACCCACACCCGGGCTGTGCGGCCCAACGCCAGCCCAGCTTCGCCGTCTGCCGCCAGGACTGCGTGGTCCACTGCACGGAATGCGGCAACGGCCTGCTCGAGTTCGTCGCTCCCTTCGAAAATGCCTACGAGCAATGCGATGACGGCAACTATCGGGCGGACGACGGCTGCTCGAGTACCTGCGAAGTGGAGCTCGGCACCTGGCAGCAGTGGGTCCATCCCCTGGGGCTGCGCGTGGGCCACGACATGGTCTACGACTCGGCCCAGGAGCGCATCGTGCTGTTCGGGGGCCACGTTCCCGATGGCATCGTCGCGGAGACCTGGCTGTACGACGGCACGCGGTGGTGGCTGGACAGCCCAGCGGCGTCCCCTCCGCCGCGGCAGAACCACGCCCTGGTCTACGATGCGGCTCGGCAGCGTGTCGTGCTCTTCGGCGGCGTGGACCGCTGGGGCGTGTTCCTCGACGACACGTGGGAGTACGACGGCACCCAGTGGCAGGAGATCACCTCCGCTGCCCGACCGTCTCCCCGACGAGATCACGCGCTGGCCTACGATGCCGCGCGCGGGCGGGTCGTGCTCTTCGGCGGCGAGGACCCCGACACCTCCAGCCAGGGCGACACCTGGGAGTACGACGGGAGCCAGGGCTCTTGGCAGCCAGTCAGCCCCAGCGGTCCCCTCCCGTCGCCACGACGCGGTCACAAGCTCGCGTACGATGCCGCGGGCGAGCGCGTGCTCTTGTTCGGCGGCAACGAGCTCCAAACCGACCTGTGGGCCTACGACGGCTCGCAGTGGAGCACGCTGCCCGCGAGCGGCGAGGCCCCCGCTCCCAGGCGGCACTTCGGCCTCGTCTACGATCCGTCCGAACAAGTGCTCGTGCTGTACGGCGGACGGGATAGCGAGACCGACGATCGACTCGATGACACCTGGCACTACGACCTCCAGACCGAGCTCTGGGAGGAGACCACGCCTGCCGTTGACCCAGAGAAGCGGGAGAGGCTGAGCATGGTCTACTTCGCGCCGGTCGCCCGCAGCGTGATATTCGGCGGCATCTCCCACCTCGAGGCCTTTGGCGACGCCTGGGAATACGACGCTGCCGCGCGCCATTGGTGGGAGCAGGCGCTACAGCCGCCGCCGCGCGAAGGCCACGCTATGGCCTACGACAGCGCTCGGGGCGTGGTCATCGTGTGGGGAGGTAGTCGGGGTGGGGTGCCCGTGCCACCAGATACCTGGGAGTTCGACGGCACCAGTTGGACGCGCAGCATGACCGCGCACGCACCGCAGGATCGCGTCGCGCATGCGCTGGCCTATGACGAGGCGCGGGGCGTCGTGGTGCTCTTCGGCGGAGTCGACGAAGATACCGACACAGCCTTCGACGAGACCTGGGAGTATGACGGCACCGATTGGATGGAAGTCACGGTGACCCGGCGGCCGCCAGCGCGCTTCATGCACGCCATGAGCTACGACGCGGCCCAGGAAAAGGTCGTGCTCTTCGGGGGCGCCCAGAGCGAGCTGGTCCTCTACAACGACACGTGGGTGTTCGACGGACAGGACTGGACGCAGCAGGCCGCGGCTGACGCCCCGTCCAAACGAGCGCTTCATCGCATGGTGTACTCGCCCGTGCGGCAGCGACACCTGCTGTTCGGCGGCATCACGCTGAGCGAGCGGTACACCGAAACCTGGGCGTACGATCTGGCCCAAGATACCTGGACACAGCTCCGCCCATCGACCTCTCCGTCCGCTCGGATGCTCTTTGGCATGGCCTACGATGCCGCGCAGTACAGGGTACTGCTGTTCGGGGGCTTCGACGGCGTGAGCGTGCTCACCGACACCTGGGCGTTCGACGGTCGCGGCTGGCGCCAGCAGGATCCCCTGCTCAGTCCGCAGCTCTCCACGCCCGTCATGGTCTTCGACCTCCAGCGGCGACGGGCCGTGATGTACGGCGGCTTCACGGACGAAACCTGGGAGTATCATTTCGGAGGGGCGCAGCGCGAGCAATGCGACAACGCGTTGGACGACGACGGGGACGAGCTGGCCGACTGCGCGGATCCCGACTGCTCGCTCGCCCCGAGCTGTCCCGCACCGTGGCTCGCATGTCCTGGCACGGGCGGCGACCTGTGTAGGAGCGCCTACTGCGGGGGCTATCCCTGCGACGAGCTGGGCCGCGTTTGCGCGGGGCTCGGATCGGCGCAGCCCGAAGACGAGGGCGCAGAGGACCGCTATTGCGTCTGTCCCGGTCTCGGTTACGAGAGCGAGTGCGATAACGGCCAAGACGACGACTGCAACGGCCTGACCGACTGCCAGGAAACCGAGGCCTGCGGGGACGAGCCTCCCTGCGAGTATCCTGAGACTACCTGCGACGACCGCTTCGATAACGACGGCAACGGCCTGATCGATTGCGCCGACGACGGTTGCGCTGACTTCCCGCTGTGCGGGGAGGAAGAGGCCGAGCTGTGCGGCGATGGGTTCGACAACGACGGCGACGGCGAGATCGACTGCATCGACGGCGGCTGCTTCCTCGCCGAGCAGTGCCCGCTCGAGCCCTTGTTCTGATCCCTGCCGAAATGCAAAGAGGACGGTCCAGACGCCGCTCGGGAACAACGGCGTGCCGCGGGCTACTGCGCCGTCCTGACCAACCGCAGCCCCAATCCCAGACAGCGGTAGCCTGGCGGGCCGTCTCCGCGTCGCGCGGCGCGCGCCTTGCGGGCAGGTGGCATCCAGTTGCCGCCGCGGGCCACGCGCACCTCGCCCTGCTTTGGCCCCGTGGGATCCGTCGCCGATTGGGCCGGGTAGGGCCCCTTCCAGTCCCAGCACCACTCGTAGACGTTGCCGATCATGTCGAAAAGCCCCCACTGATTCGCGGTCTTTTGGGCAACCGGGTGCGGTCCGCAGCGCTGGAAAACCCGAGGTCTGTCCGGCCATGAGGCGCACTCCTCGGCGCCCTCGTAGCCGACGCCGCTGTTGCCCGCGTACCAGGCAATGCCGTCGAGCTCGGGGGAGTGGTTCGCCTCGGGCAGGCTCAGCGAGCCCGAGTAGATAGCGCTCTGGGTGCCCGCGCGGGCGGCATACTCCCACTCGGCCTCGGTGGGGAGGCGATAGCCATTGCAGTCCAGTCCCTTGAACACGACCGAGCGACATTCCATGCCCTCGCCCGGCTTGCCCTGACAGCCCGACAGGGCATAGCACTCGTGATAGCCATGGCCCAGTGAGAGCTTATTCGCATAAGCCAAGGCTTCCCACCAGCTCACGAACACCTGGGGGCAGTCCTTTCCGCAGGCCTCGAAGGGAGAGGGGTTGTTGCCCATGAGCTTGCGCCATTCGCCTTGCGTTACCTCGGTCGCCTTCATCAAGAAGGGGCGGGTGATGGCGACCTGGTGAACGGGCCCCTCGTCGTCCCAGCGACCGGGCTCGGGCTCGGGCGAGCCCATCTGAAACGAGCCTGGCGGTACCAGCGCCCAGCCCGACGGCACCGAGATCTCGGCCAGCTCTTGCGGGCTCATGGTGGGCGTTGGCGCGGCCGCGGGGAGGGTCGAGTCAGCCGCTGGCGGGGTCGATGCCGAGGCCGTCGACGCGGCCGCCGAGGAGGCCTCCGCGGGCTTGCCGTCCGGCTGGGCGACGCGGCTGTCGGCTCGGTGGGCGAGCCACCACCCGCCCGCGCCAAGGGCGAGGATCGCCGCGACCGAGGCGCCCACCGCAAGACCGATGCGGGCTCGGGCGGCGCCTTTGGGCAAGGGCTGCGCAGGGGCGATCGGCGCAGGCTCCGAGGGCAGCTTGGGCACGGTGTCGGCCGACGAAAGGGCGGGCGATGCCGAGGCCGCGACGGGCTCGGCGCGAGCGCCGCTAGAGGCCGCAACGGGCTCGCCGCGGGCTCCGCCCAGCGAGGCTATGGCGTCGTTCAGCGCTTGGCGGAAGCTCGCCACCTCGCGAAACCGCTCTTCGGGCGCGGCGGCCAAGGCCTTGCGCAAAAAGCCGAGCAGCGGCTCGGGAAGCTGCTGCTCGGCGAGCTGGCGGCACGGGTCGTAGGCCGGGTCGAGCTTTTCGCGCAGGATCTGCTCGAGCTCGGCGCCCACGAAGGGCCTGCGCCCCGTCAGCAGCGAAAAGGCCATGACGCCCACGGCGTACAGGTCGGTCCACGGGCCAATGCCCTTTTTGCGGATCTGCTCGGGGGCCATGTAGCTCGGCGTGCCCGCGATCATGCTGGTCTCCTCGCCTTGGGCGACGAACTTGGCGAGCCCGAAGTCGAGCACCTTGACGTGGTGGGGATCGCCCGCCACCTCTTGCAGCAGGATGTTGTCGGGCTTGATGTCGCGGTGCACGATGGCGATCGAGTGGGCGGCGTCGAGCGCATTGAGGATCTGCCGAAGCACATGCTGCACCGTGCCGAGATCCGCGGGCGCCGACCGATCGAAGAGCGCGCGCATGCTCTGCCCGGCCTCGACGTACTCCATGACCATGTACGGGCTGCCATTCCAAATGCCGTACTTGAGCAGGCGCACGATATTGGGATGGGTGAGCGCGGCCAGGGCCTTGGCCTCTCCTTCGAATTTTTCGAGCAGCGAGGCAACGCGCTCTGGGGCCACGCCCTGCAAGCGGATGAGCTTGAGCGCCGCCTTCATGCCGATGGGAAGCTGCAGGGCGAGCAGCACCTCACCGAAGCCGCCCGCGCCGATTCGATCGACCACCAGGTACTCTTCCACGGCCAGGCCGACCAGGCTGCTCTGCTCGCCCGCCGCTTGAGCGCGGAGCTTGTCGTGGAACTCGCTGGGAATGTAGCGGCAATCGCGGCGCTGGCAGACCGTCTGGCCACAGGCCGCCCCCACCGTCCCCTCGTCGCCACAAGAGGGGCAGATTCCAGCGGCCTGCATGCTCATCGCTCGCCCCTTGGCATGGCGCAAGATACCGCGCAGCTAGTAGCAGCGGCAAGCATGGATCCCGCGCGGCACCCTGCCCGCACCCTGGCTCGACTGGATCTCACGTCTCGTTCCAATGGTGCTGCATGGACTGCACATCGAGCTGCCCGGTGGGCCCGGCCGTGGTGTGCCAGGTGTACCAGCTCACCGAGTGCGTTTGCAGGTCGCGCTCCGCCATGATCCCCCAGCGCATGACGGCGCAACGGATGGGGAGGGCTCCCACGGGCGACTGGGGGTAGTTGATGTCCACTGGCAGCCAGCCGTAGTCATCCACCCAGATCTCGGCGGCGTTGTGGTTGTCGTAGGTGGAGGAGCCCGAAGCGCCCACCATGTTCTCCACCCCCGTGACCCTGGCGGGGATGCCCAAGGCGCGAGCCAGGGCCACGCCCAAGGCCGCGTACTCGGTGCAATCTCCGCGCCCATTCTCCAGGGCCCATAGGGCTCCCCGGGTTTCGGGCTGGACCTCGTAGTCCAGGTGATCGCGGACGAAGTCGGTGATGGCCTGGACCTTGGCGAGATCGTCGGCAAGGCCCGCCACCGCCTGTTGAGCGGCGGCTTGGATCGAGGGATGATCCGATTGCACGTAGGTCGAAGGCGCCACGTAGGCTACGGCATCATCGGGATCGAGCGGCGCTGGGGGCTCGGGGATGGCCAGGGCGTCGAAATGCTGCAGGGTCACCTCCCAGCCGAGGACCAGCGTATCCTCGCCCCCGGGTGGCAGCTCGATCTCGAATTGCACCCTGTCCATGCCGTTGGCCGCCGCGGTCACGGCCAATACGGGGTGGCTGGTGGTGCGCTCTACGGCAATGGCGTTCATGTGAACGGCGATGTCGGGCGTGTCGAAGTGGACGGTGATGGCTTGGTCGGAGGAGCTGTTGACCAGCTGGAACGTTCGTTCGATCTCCATCACGCGGGTGGGTCCGCTCCAGCGAGGATCTCCAGCGTCCTGCGGCTCGGCGTCCGCGGCATCTGGCGCCCCTGCCTCCCCGCCGTCCTGTGGCTCGGCGTCGGCGGCATCTGGCGCCCCAGCCTCCCCAGCGTCCTGCGGCTCTGCATCCGCCGCGTCCTGCGGCTCGGCATCTGCGGCATCCTGCAGCCCAGAAGAGGAGTCACAGGCGAAGAGCAGACAGGCATGAACTAGGGCAGATGCCCACAGGAGCTCGCGGACCATGGCTTCACCCATCCTGCGGGAAGCGAGAGGCTCGGTCAATCAGCGGACGCTTGGTTAATAAATCGGTTGACAATAAATAAACCCGATGTATTATGCGGCTCGTGCTCTCTCCTACCGCGCGAAAAGCCGATGTGGTCGCCGACGACCTGCTGCGTCGCATCGTCGCTGGTGAGCTCGGGGTGGGCGCGCTGCTGCCCAAGGAGCCCGAGCTTGCCGAGCACTACGGGGTCAACCGCTCGGTAGTGCGCGAGGCGGTGAAGCAGCTCGAGGTCCATCACCTGGTGCGACCGGTCAAGCGTCGCGGCACGGTGGTGCTCGATCCGTTTCGCTCCCCGTCGCCCGACGTGCTGCGCGCCATGGTGGTGCCGCGGCCGGGCGTCATCGATCGCCAGGCGCTGTCCGAGCTGCTCGAGATCCGGGCCAAGCTCGACGTCGAGATGTCGGCGCTGGCAGCCGAACGACGCTCCGAGCGCGATCTCGCGGCCATGGATGAGTCTCTGGACGAGCTCCGCGCCGCGCTCGGCGATCCCGAGCGCTACGCCAAAGCCATGGACGAGCTGATGGTCGTCATCGCGCGCTCGACTGGCAATCGCATCTATCAAATGCTCGTTCACTGGCATAACCAGGTGCGCGCCGATCTGCCGATTCTGCAGCAGGTGATCCGCATGGCCAACGAGCCGCACCTCGAGGGCGTGCGGTTTTTGGTCGGGCTCGTGCGCGGGCGCGAGATCGAGCAGGTACGCGCATTCGTAGAGGCGGTGCACGAGTGGGCCATTCCGCGGGTGTTGGCGGCAGCGGCGCTCACGAGCGGCGAGCCCGAGCAGAACCGAAAAGGAGCAACGACATGAGCCAGGCAAGCATCTCCATCGCCGAGCCCCGCCGAGCGGATCGACCCGAGCCCGGACCGTGGTACCGCCGCATCGAGGGCCTGCATGTCATCAAAGTGCGCGGCAGCTTCTACGACATGGGCCGCCAGCACGGCGAGCTGCTCAGGGACGCCATCCGCTCGGGCCCGCTGCCGTACTACCGCGTCTACCTCGAGCGGCTCATGGGGCGTCAGGGCTTGGGTCCGCTCGCGCCGCTTGCCTGGCCCGTGGTGCAGCGGTTCATCGGTCGCCGCGTTATTGCCGCGCTGCCCGCCTTTGCCCGCGAGGGGATCCGCGGGCTGGCCGACGGCGCAGGGCTCGACGAGCGCTCCGTGCTGGAGGGTTGCGCTATGCCCGACTCGCTCTTGTGGGTGGCAAGCCGCGCCATGCAGCTGAAAAAACGCGGCCCGGCCATGCATCATCGGCTGGCGCTGGGGCTTGGCTGCACGAGCGGCATCGCCCACTCCGAGGCCACCGCCGACGGCCAGCTCCTACACGCGCGCAACATGGACTACCACGGGGTGGAGTGCTGGCCGAGCACCGCCGCCGTGATCTTCCACGAGCCCGACGAGGGCCAGCGCTACGTGTCGGTAGCCGCGGCGGGCCTTCTCATGGGTGGCGTGACCGCCATGAACGAAGCGGGGCTGACGCTCACCGTGCACCAGCACATGTTCACCGACCAGGCCGCGCTGGGTGGCGTGCCCGTTGGCTGCATCGGCGACATCGTCATGCGCCAGGCCCGCACGCTCGACGAGGCCGAGGCCATTCTCAGTCGGTATCGGCCCATCGGCTGCTGGACCTATCTGATCACCGACGGCCACCGCCGCGAGCTCTTGTGCTGGGAGGAAAACCCCAAAAGGCGCGTGGCGCTGCGCTACGGCCCCGAGCGCAGCACCTTTGGCTATGCCAACATCTACTTTGACCAGAAGCTCGGCGACACCGAGCAGAACCTTTACCCCTCCTATTGGCGCCATAACCTTGCCCGCCAGCAGCGCATGAATGCGCTGTTGCGCCAGCAGAGCGGGGCCATCGATGCGGACGCCATGGCCGGCTTTCTCGCCGATCCGGGAAGCACCCGCTGCCGCATCGCCTCGGCCATCGGCATGCTGATGACCGTGGGCTCGGTGGTGTTTCGACCCGCTGACGGCCTTTTGTGGGTCGCCGCGGGCCAGGCACCCACGAGCCAGCGCCCCTTCGTGCCCTTCGACCTGCAGCGCGAAGCGCATGCCCCCGAGCACGGCACGCTCCGGGGCGGCGTGCCTGAGGACGCCACCGCGGCCGAGGCCTTTGATTGCTACCGCCGTGCCTATCTCGCTCACGTCGACGAGCGCGACGAAGGGGCCGCTCGCTCCCTCATGGACCGCGCGCGCAGCTTGCAGCCCGACCAGCCGCTGTATCACGTGCTCTACGGCCTGCTCTCGCTCCAGCGGGGCGAGGCCCAAAGCGCCTTCGAAGCGCTGTCGCGGGCGCTCGAGCTAGGCCACGACCACCCCGAGCGCGTGGCGAGCTTCCACCTGTGGCGCGGCCGCGCCGCCGATCTGGCCGGCTGGCGCGACAGGGCCGCGCGCGACTACCGCACCGCGGTGGGCTCGGTCGCCGATCCGCAGGTGCGCGCCGCAGCGCTGCGCGGCCTAAGGAACCCCTACTCGCCGCGCCGCGCCCGCGCCATCGACGTGGACTTCACCTTCGCCGACGTGGTCTCGCCATAGGCCGAGTCGGCTGCGCTCGCATGAATGTGGGCGCCCATCGCCATACCGGGATTGCTCTCGGCGGTCTATGGGCG
>CAYTYV010000066.1:0-2794 GCA_964441055.1 uncultured Polyangiaceae bacterium
CCCCGCCCCCCGGGGGGGGGGGTGGGGGCTGCGCCCGCCCCCCCCCCCCCCCCGGCCCCCCACTCGACAAGGCCTCAAGGGGCTGGCGCGAACGCCGCTAGTACGCCTCGACTTCGTTCAGGTGCAGCTCGGTCGTCTTGAGGGCGGTGAGCCGGATGTAGCGGGCCTGGACCGGAGCTCCGGTGGCGTTCCAGACGGTGAAGGACTTGTTTTGCCGAGCGAACTCGTCGTACTTCTTGCCGTCCGTGCTGGTCTCGATGCGCAGCGGGAAGGCGCGCTTGCCGTAGCGGTCGAACTGGTCGAGGCGGTTGGTGACGACGATCTTCTGGATCGTTCGGACCGACTGGAGATCGATCTGCGCCCACGGCTTGCTCTGCTTGCGCGTGTGCCCCCCGATGGTCTCCGGGTTGCCGTCCACGAGCTGCGCGGGCGGGAACTTGTCCTTCTTGTAGTAGCTCGACAGCGTCACCGGCTTGCCCAGCGCCATGTTGTCCTGGCCGATGGACCGCAGCCCGTAGACCACTCCGACGACCAGCAGGGCCAAGACGACGATCGCGCCACCGATGCGCAATCGGCGGACCACGCGCACCTCGGCCAGGCGGTTGGCCTCGCCGCGCAGGTCGTCGACCAGCGCGGGTACGAGCTTGCGCAGCGCGCGAAGGTGTGCCTTGCGCTCGTCCTTGCCGAGCTCGGCGTAGCGCGCGCTGTCGCCCTCGCGGATGGCCTGCTCGGCCCCGCTGCGCTCGTCTTGCTCGAGCCCAGCGAGCAGCTTGCCCGTCTGCTCCAGAGAGGCGAGCTCGTCCCAGAGCTGGGCGCCACCAGCTCGCGCGAGCGCCGCGGCCGCCTCGGGCCTTTCGCGGGCCAGGCGAGCGCGAACGGCCAGCACGGCCGCCTCGCGCAGCAAGAGCAGGGCGCCGTCTTGGCGATCGGCGACCTCCAGCAGGGTATCGACGCCGTCGAGCGCACGGCGCGCCATGTCGAACTGCGGATAGCCGGGATCGCTAGGCCGAAAGGTCTTGGCCTCGGCCTCGCGCAGCCGCTCCTCCATCAGGAAGAAGCGCCGCCACCAGGCGGGCTGGGCGCCGCTTTTGGCCGCTGGCTTGACGGCCTCGGTGGTCTCGGCCTCGGCGGGGGGCGAATCATCCGCCGCGCCTGGCGCTGCGTCGTCGGGCTCCGCGTTGGCGGTTGCTTCGGCTTCGCCCGAGGGCTCCGAAGCGTCGCTGGGATGGTCGGATGTCGAGGTCAAGGTTTCACTCAGCCTGGTTGCGGGCCGCGCGGGCCCGCGGGGTACTGGAGGGGCGTGGGGCACTGACCCATTCAGCGCCTGCTGGAGCATGCAAGAAACGGCCCGCCAGATCAACGACCTGCGCCTTGGTGCGCATTTCCCTCCAGATCGGAGTATGGTCGGCCGTCGTGAAGCTGCTGATCCAGATCCCCTGCTTCGACGAGCGCGATCATCTGGAAGCGACCTTTCGCGAGCTGCCGCGACGCATCGACGGCATCGACGCCATCGAGGTGCTGGTGGTCGACGACGGCTCCACCGACGGGACGAGCGAGCTGGCTGCCGAGCTGGGGGTGCACCACATCGTGCGCTTCGCGGAAAACCGGGGCCTTTCGGCCGCTTTCACGGCAGGCGTGGACGCCGCTTTACGCCTCGGCGCCGACATCATCGTCAACACCGATGCCGACAACCAGTACGCGGGCGAGGACATCGCCAAGCTGGTCGAGCCCATCGCGGAGGGACGAGCGGACGTGGTCATCGGCGATCGCCAAACCGATGCCATCCGACACTTCTCGCCCACGAAGAAGCTCTTGCAGCGCTGGGGCTCGCGCGTCGTGCGCAGGGTTTCCGGAAGCAACGTGAGCGACACCACCAGCGGCTTTCGGGCCTTCAGCCGCAAGGCCGCGACAAGGCTGTTCGTGCACAACCGCTTCACGTACACGCTGGAGACCATCATCCATGCGGGCGCTAGCGGCCTCGTCACCGAGAACGTACAGGTCCGCACCAATCCCCAGACTCGTCCGTCGCGGCTTTTTCGCTCGACGCCGCACTACGTTGCGCGCTCAGCAGCGGTGATCATCCGCTCCTACGCCATGTACCGCCCCGTGCAGACCTTCATGGCCTTTGCCGTGCTGCTGTTCTTGGTGGGGGCCGGCTTCGGCGTCCGATTTCTCTACCACTACCTGCGCGACCCCAACTACTCGGGCTACATCCAGTCGCTGACCGTGGGGGTGGGCGCCATCATCCTGGCCTTCTTGGTCGGCTTGGTGGCCCTGCTGAGCGAGCTATTGGCGACGAACCGACGCATCTTGGAGGATCTGATGACGCGCGTGCGCAGGCTCGAGTCTGCGCCAACGTCCGAGGACCAGCCGGTCGAGGGCGTTCGCCGTACCTCGGCCCAGCCGTGGCGAGCCGGAGACGGCGAATGAGCCGCGGCGCCCACGACGCCATCGTGGGCAACCTCTACGACAAGTACGGCACGCGCAACCCGATCGCGCGCCTGCTCATGCGCGGCTTTCTGCGCGCGGTGACCGAGCTCTACACCGAGGTCCGTCCCGAGAGCGTGCTCGAGGTGGGCTGCGGCGAGGGCCACCTGGCCCAGCACCTGCTGGAGCACGCGCCGCGGCCGTCGCGCTTCGAGGCCTGCGATCTGAGCGCGAGCCGGCTTTGCTCGGGGCTGGATCCGCTCGTCCACTTCACCCAGGCGGACATCTACGAGCTGCCCTTCGAGCCGCGGAGCTTCGAGCTGGTGCTGTGCTGCGAGGTACTCGAGCACCTGGCGGTCCCACTCCA
>CAYTYV010000066.1:2804-19846 GCA_964441055.1 uncultured Polyangiaceae bacterium
CGAGCCAGTCCGCGGCCTCAGCGAGCTCGTGCGGGTGGCCCGCTGCGCCGTGCTCGTGAGCACCCCGCGCGAGCCGTTGTGGCGGGCGCTGAACGTGGCCCGCGGCCGCTACCTCCGAAGGCTCGGCAATACCCCGGGCCACGTGCAGCACTTCAGCCGCCGCGGCCTAGAGCGGCTGGTCAGCCGACAGCTCGACATCGCCGCCTGCCGTGCGCCCATCCCCTGGACGGTGCTGCTGGGGCGACCGCGGCGGCGAGGCTAGGGCCGTTGCCGAGAACGCCTACGGGCTAGCCGCCGAAGCGGAAGTGCTTTCGCACCGCCTGGCGGACGTTCCAGGTGCAGGACATGCCCGCGGGAAAGGTGACGAGATCGCCCTTGCCCATGGTGACGGGCTCGCCGCCATCGGGCGTCACCACCACGTCTCCCTCGAGGAAGTAGCAGGTCTCGGAGGTGTCGTAGGTCCACGGGAACTCCGATTCCTCCTTGCTCCACTGGGGCCAGCTCTTGACGCCCAGCGAATCCAGCCGCGCCTCGTCCACCTTCTTCTCGACCTTGATCTCACTCATCGCTACGGCTCCTGTGAACAACCCGTGGCCTGTCCTACCCCAGCTCGGTCGGGAACGGAACGGTCTGCGGAGGGCGCAGGCTGTGGTGCAAAGCCGAAGGCAGCGGCTTGACTAGGCGTAGTCGCAGACCTACCTAGGGTGGACAAGACGGCGCGCTCGACGCCGTGACCCGCCACCAGAGGCGGGCAGCTCGGCTGGCCGATCCGGCGAGCTTAAGGCCTGAGGAGAAAACATGGCGGACCTTGCGACCAAGTACATGGGCATCGATCTCAAGAGCCCCTTCGTGGTGGGAGCCTGCTCGCTTTCCAAGCACGTCGATTCGATCAAGAAGGCCGAGGAGCTCGGCGCGGGGGCGCTGGTCATGAAGTCCCTGTTCGAGGAGCAGATCCAGCTCGAGCAGGCCGAGCTGGAGGAGGCGCTCCAAGTGGGAGCCGGGGCCTTCCCCGAGGCGCTGAGCCACCTTCCGGCGATCGAGCACGCCGGGCCCAAGGAGCACCTGTACTGGGTCGAGCAAGCTCGCAAGGCCGTCGAGATGCCGCTCATCGCCAGCTTGAATGCGGTCCAGCCGGGCAGCTGGGTCGACTGGGCCAAGCAGCTCGAGGAGGCGGGGGCGAACGGACTCGAGCTCAACCTGTTTTCCCTGGGTGCGCAACCCGACCAGAGCGCGGCCGACATCGAAAAGCGCATGCTCGAGATCGTGCAGGCCGTGCTGGATCGGGTGAGCATCCCCGTGTCGGCCAAGCTCAGCCCCTCCTTCACCTCGCTCGCCCACTTCGCCCAGCAGCTCGACCAGCGGGGCGTCAAGGCGCTGGTGCTGTTCAACCGCTTCTTCCAGCCCGACATCAACGCGGCGCAGGCCTCGCTGATCCAGCGACCCAAGCTGAGCCGACCCGAGGATGCCCTGCTGCCGCTGCGGTGGATCGGGCTGCTGTCCGGTCGGGTCAAGGCCGACCTCATCGCCAACAGCGGCATCCACGACGCCGACGCGGCCGTCAAGATGCTGCTGGCGGGCGCCCAGGCCGTGCAGGTCGTCTCGGCGCTGTACATCCAGAAGCTCGACTACCTCAAACGGCTCAACGACGGTCTGGCCCGCTGGATGGACGAGCACGACCACGCCAGCATCGAGGCCTTCCGCGGGAAGCTCAGCCAGGGCAAGCTCGCCGATCCCGCGGCCTACGAGCGCGCGCAGTACATCAAGCTGCTGCTCGGCTTTGATTGAGGCGCCTGCCCGCCTGGCGCGCGGGCCGCTCTGCTTCGGTGGGGCCGCGTCACTCGCGCGGGCTCGGATGCGCGCAACGGAAGCCTAGCCAAGGCTCCCGCCCCTCGGGCGCGATGTCCCAGCGGTAGGTCGTGGACAGGTAGGACGGCTGGTTATCGGGATAGGCGCCGCCGCGGACCACGCGCGCCTCGGCGCTGCCCTGCTCCACCACGGCACAAGGAGCGCAGGGGACTACGCAGTCGGCGAGCCACCAGTCGTAGGTCCACTCGTTGGCGTTGCCGGACAGATCGGCGTGATGCCAGAAGCCGTCGCCCGCGGGTGACTTGGAGCCCACCTCGGCCAGGGGCGCGCCGTTACACACCGCGTGCTCGGCGATCTCGTCCATATCGGGCTGCCCTGGCGCATCCGGATCGCGCCAGGGATACTCCCGCTGCTCGTCGCCGCCCGCTGCCGCGGTGTTCCACTGCGCCTCGCTGGGCAGCCAGCCGTCGTCCCACGCACAGAAGGCAAAGGCGACGTACCAGCTAAGACAGTTGATGGGTTGCGACTCGTTTGCCCCTATCGAGGTCGTCCAGGTGCAGTCCCCGTCTGCTCCCTCGACAGCGTCCTGCAGGTCGGCTTCGAGCGCAGCGCGGTTTGCGGGCAAGGCGTAGAACCACTCGTCCTGGTTCCAGCCGCTGTCGGGGATGTCGGGGATGGCCCCGTCGCCGCTCGCAGGATAGCCCTCTTGATGGCCAAGCCCGGCTTCGACAAAGGCGCGAAAGCGGGCCACGGTGACCTCGTAGCGATCGAGGTAGAAGCCCGCCAGGGTGGCCGGGCAGTCGCCGTCGTTGTTGCGGTCGAACGAGCTTGCGGGAACGGCACAGGCCTCGCTTCCGGGCGGTCCACAGCAGGTGCCCGGCTCGGTGCAGTCGACGCCACCTGCGCCGCCTGAGCCGCCCGTAGAGCTACCGCCCGAGCCCGCGGTGCCTCCTGCGGCGCCAGCCGAGCCCGCGCCGCCGCCCGAGCCCGCGGCAGCGCCCGAGCCCGCGTTGCCTGCCGAGCCCGCGTTGCCTGCCGAACCCGCGTCCGCGGCTGTCCGCTCGCCGATCTCGAGGCCGTCTAAACCGAAGATGCTCGCGCACCCGGCCGCGCCCAGCGCGCAGAGCAGCAGCCCAGGTCGAATCGGTCGCCCCACCTAGAACCTTCCTTTCACGCCCACGGCGGCCAGCGTCACCACGGGCTGCAGCACCACTGCGGGCTTGCTCCGTGGCGCGGGATCACTGGACGAGCCATCCTCGTCCTCGCCCGACAGCAGCAGGGCCGTCACGCCAACTCCCGTGCCGACCAGTCCCAGGGCGAAGCTCGCGGTGGCCACGTGGGCCAAGCTGGTGGCGGTGTCGAGATCGCCTTCTCGCTCTGGGGGGCAGACGCCGTCCGCGCCGCACTCGTCCTTGAGCGCGTTCGACTGGGAAAGGGAGATCCCTCCCGTGATGGCCCAGCTGAGCAGCCCTGCGCCGCCAACGCCAAAGCCGACGTAGACCCACGGCGAAAGCGCGCCCCTCGGCTCGGGTTGGCCCGGCGGTGCCAGCGGTGTTGGCGCCACCGCAGCCTGGGTTTGGACGGGCGCGGGGGCTGGCGCAGGAGCTCTGGCAGGTGGTGGTGGCGGGGACGGGGGCGCTGAGGCGGCGGGCGCAGCTTTCGGCCGAGCGGGCTCCTCGCGCAGCGCGGTCAGGCTCTGCTCGGCCTCCTTTTGGCACCCTCCGTCTGGGAACGCCTCGAGATACTGCTGCCAGGCCGCGGCGCTGCCCGCCTGACGAGCCTCGGCGCAGCCGGCCTGGTCTAGCTCGCGCTGCTCTTTTTCGCGCTGGCGCGCCTGTTCGGCCGCCCGACGACGCTCCTCGGCCGCTCGTTGCTGGGCTTCGGCCTGCTGGGCCTGGAGGCGCTCGATCTCCTCGGGGTAGCGGCACTGGCCCGCATACCAGCGCTTGGTGCCCTTGCAGCGCTGCTGAGCGGCAAGGGAGCCGGGCATGGCCAGCAAGAGGCTGCCCGAAAAGGCGAGCCACGCCGCGGCGCGTGCCACGTCGCGGCGCCACCCGACGAGGCGGTGCGCTGAAGGCCGGTTTGTGCTCATCGTCCGTGCATTCTACCAGAGCATCACGCAGCGAAAGCCCAGCTCCGCCCGCGAGGTCTCGGGCGGGTCCACGCTGCGGGTGTGACAGGTGAACAGATCGGCATCGCTGCCCGTGGTTCTCATCTCGAAGCTACCCCCGCGATTGACCTTGCCGTGGCTGTCGGGATCGGTCTTGCCGCCAGGATAGGCCGCGTAGTCCGAGGCGGTCCACTCGCGCACGTTGCCCGCCATGTCGAAGACGCCCGCCCAGGACCGGTCGGCAGGCTTGGAGCCCACGGGTAGTGGCCCCCCCGTGCCGCAGCCAGGGCCTTTGGCCGAGGCCAGGACGGCCTTGTCGCAGGTCGGCGGGGTGTTGCCCCAGGGAAAGTCCAGGTGGCGCTGTCCCAGAGCGGCGACCTCCCACTCCGCTTCGGTCGGCAGGCGCCAGCCGCGATGCTGGCAGAAGGCTCTGGCCGCGTGCCAAGAGACGCAGTTGATGGGATGCCGCTTGCGCTCGGGCTTCTGCGAGGTGCAGCCCTTGGCGGTGCCTGCTGGCGGACAGCCCCCTTCGGCCACGCAGCGGTCGTAGGCTTGGGCCGTGACCTCGTGAGCCATGATGGCGTAGTGGCCGAGCTCGACCAGGCGGCTGGGCTTTTCGTCGTCGAAGCAGTCGCGATTGACCTCGTCGGCGCAGCCGATGCGGTACGAGCCCGCCGCGATCTCCACCATGCCCGCTGCCGCGATCTTTCCGGTTGGAGCCGAGCCCGCTGTCGAGACTTGGCCCGACGAGGACGCCGTGGCCAGCTCTGGCACCGACGATGCCGAAGGGCTGATCGGCTGCGCCCGAGGCTGCGGTTGCTCGTCGGAACGAGCGGTCCACAGCGCCACCGCGATGGCTGCGGCGGCCAGCACGGCCAAGGCCCCGCCAGCGCGAACCCCGAGCCGCATGGGCGCGCGCTTTTGGGGAACCGCCTCAGCAGCGAGGCTGGCCGACGCTCCTTCGAAGGTGCGGCCCGAGCTGGCAACGGGTGGCGACGAAGCCGCTGGCTCCGTTGGCGGCGTTGGTTCGGCCGGTTCTGTGGGCGGCGATGGTTCTTCCGGCTTTGTGGGCGGTGATGGTTCCGCAGCCTGTGTAGGCGGCGATGGATCCGCATCCCGCGCGGACGGCAAGGGTTCCGCATCCTGCGCGGGCGGCAACGGCTGACCCTCCACCGTGGGGGCCACCTTTCCAGCGGCGGGATCTGGCTTCGGCGCCTTTTCCTGCGCAGTGCGGCAAGCCTCGGCAAAGCTCGTGGCCAGCTCCTTGGCCGATGCGCAGCGCTCAGCGGACTCGCGCGCAAAGACCTGCTCGAACCAGTCGTCGAAAGCCGGATCGAGCCCCGCGCCTAGCGTGCTCGGCTTGACGAAGGAGCCCGCCATGATGGCCAGGCACAGCGCGATGAGCGTCTCGCCGTCAAAGGGGCGTTGTCCGGTCAGCATGCGGTAGGCCACCACCGCCAGGGCCCACAGATCCGCCCGCTGATCGACCGAACGGGAGCTCAGAAGCTGCTCGGGGCTCAGGTACTCGGGCGTTCCCACCACGGTGTTCGTCGCCGTGATGCCGCGACCGGGCACGGCGCCGAGATCGGTCTCCTTGGCGATGCCGAAGTCGAGCAGCTTGACGAACAGCTCGTCGTCTTCCGCGGTCAGAAAGATGTTCTGGGGCTTGATATCGCGATGAACGACGCCTTGCTTGTGCGCGGCCGAGAGCCCCTTGGCCACCTGCGACACGATTTGCTCGGCCTCGGGTATGCTCAGCCGCGGGGTGCGCCTCAGTCGAGCGGCCAGGCTCTCGCCCTGCAATAGCTCCATCACGATGTAGGGTGTGCCGTCCTCCATGACGCCCTGGTCATAGGTATGGACCACGTGCGGGCTCTTGATCTTGGCCGCTGCCTTGGCCTCCCGATCGAAGCGCTGCAGCACCTTGGGCTGGCTCTCGAGGGCTTTGGCCGAGATGAATTTGACGGCCACCTGGGTCTCGAGCGTGAGGTGGTCGGCCACCCACACGCTCCCCATGCCACCCTCGCCCAGCTTGCGGACGAGGCGGATGTTCTGCGTGACCTGGACGCCAGGCTCGAGCTCCATGCGCTGCCGCATGGTAGTTCGGCGCGCGCGATTCGGGTAGCCCCCGGGGCCGGCGAGCTCTGGGGCCTTGCCTTCCGACACCGCCTCGCGCCGCCGTTGCTGCAGGCGACGGCTCATCGACTCCAGGGCGGTCGATTCGCCTCTTCAGGATCTGCGGGATAGTGATATGGTCCGCGGCTTACGCGCGGCCGTTAGAGCGCCGCCCGATGCTGCCAAGGCGGCAGAGCGAGGATCGAGAGCATGGACCCCGTCAAGTACCTTCTGAGCGAATCGGACATCCCCAAGAGCTGGTACAACATCCAGGCCGATCTGCCGGACCCCGTACCCCCGGTGTTGCATCCCGGTACCGGCCAGCCCATCGGCCCCGATGATCTGGCGCCGCTGTTCCCGATGGGGCTCATCGCCCAGGAGGTGTCGCAGGAGCGCGAGATCGAGATCCCGGAGCCCGTGCGCGACATCTATCGGCAGTGGCGCCCGTCGCCGCTGCACCGCGCGCGTCGGTTGGAGAAAGCCCTGGATACGCCCGCCAAGATCTACTTCAAGTACGAGGGCGTCTCGCCGCCCGGTAGCCACAAGCCGAACACGGCCGTGGCGCAGATGTTCTACAACAAGCAGGAGGGCATCAAACGGATCGCGACCGAGACCGGAGCCGGGCAGTGGGGCTCCTCGCTGGCCATGGCGGCCCAGTTCTTCGGCGTCGAGCTCGTCGTCTACATGGTCAAGTGCAGCTTCGAGCAGAAGCCGTACCGCGGTGCGCTGATCGAGGCGTACGGGGCCAAGGTCATTCCGAGCCCCAGCGAGACCACCGACACGGGCAAGGCCATCCTCGCCAAAGATCCCGAGTGCTCAGGCAGCCTCGGCATTGCCATCAGCGAAGCCGTGGAGGTCGCCGCCAAGGACGAGGGCTGCAAGTACTCGCTCGGCAGCGTGCTCAACCACGTGCTCTTGCACCAGACCGTGGTCGGTATCGAGGCGCAGAAGCAGATGGAGATGGCGGGCGACGATCCCGACATCATCGTCGGCTGCATCGGCGGCGGCAGCAACTACGCCGGGCTGTACCTGCCGTTTTTGGGACAGCAGCTGCGAGGCGGCAAGAAGCGCCGCTTCATCGCCGTGGAGCCCGCGGCCTGCCCCACGGTCACTCGCGGCAAGTACGCCTACGATTTCGGCGACACGGCCAACATGACGCCGCTCGTCAAGATGCACACGCTCGGCTCGGCCTTCGTGCCGCCAGCCGTGCACGCGGGCGGGCTGCGGTATCACGGGATGGCACCCATCGTCAGCCACACGGTCAAGCTCGGGCTGGTCGAGCCCGTGGCCTATCACCAGATGGGCTGCTTCGAGGCTGGTGTGCAGATGGCCCGGAGCGAGGGCATCGTGCCAGCGCCCGAAACCACGCACGCCATCAAGGGGGTCATCGAAGAGGCGCTGCGCTGCAAGCGGGAGGGCAAGAGCGAGACCATCCTCTTCAACTTCTCCGGGCACGGTCACTTCGACATGCAGGCCTACATCGACTACTTCGGCGGCAAGATGAAGGACTACGCCTACCCGGAGGAGGAGATCGCCATGGCCCTGGCGGGCCTACCGCCCGTGAGCGCCTGAGGCAGGTGTCGAGGGGCAGTTGGAGCGGCCCCCCGCACGAAGCAACCTTCATGCTCCTGGGCACCGCTATGGTCCGTGGCGGTGACCCCTGTTATAGTTTGCAGGTTGGCCTTTGGAGGCCATGTCCGCGGCTGCTGATTTGGGAGGTGTTCCATGTACCGTCGCTGGTGGTTCGTCGTTGGAATCGTCCTGTTGCTCGGGACGAGCGTGGTGGTCGGCTGTGATGACGGCGAGACAGACGGCGAGCCGAGCGGCGGCTCATCGCCCGCGGGCGGGAGCGGCGGCAGCACGAGCAGCAGCGGCGGCGCGGGCGCTGGTGGCAGTACGAATACTGGCGGAAACACGAGCACTGGCGGCAATACGGCAAGCGGCGGTGATGGCGGTGCTGGTGGCTCGGTGGCATTCGAGCTCACGAGCTCGGCCTTTGACGATGGCGGAGCCATTCCCGTCAAGCATACCTGTGACGGGGACAACCTCTCTCCCGAGCTGAGCTGGACGGCGGGTCCTGATGGCACGCTGAGCTACGCGGTCATTCTTGCGGATGTGTTCTTCGATCCCGAGTATCTGCACTCGGCCATTTGGAACATCCCCTCCTCCACGCTCGCGCTGCCCGAGGGAGTGGAAAACGCATACGAGCCTGCCAACGTACCCGGAGCGTTGCAATGCGACGCTTGGGACGGCACCATCGGCTATTCCGGACCCTGTCCCCCTTCGGAGCACACCTACGAGTTCCGGCTCTACGCCATCGACGAGGCGAGCCTGTCAGGTGTGGACCACACCAGCAGTGTGGACGATGTGCTCGCCGCCATCGAGACCCACAAGCTCGACGAGGCCACCCTCAGCGGGGTGTACGCGCCCTGACAGCGCGCGTGGTTGCCAGCCATTACGGCGGCGGCTGGGCCTGCTGTCCCACGCCACGACGTCTCTGGAGCCTCAGCCCACTGGGTCATGCAGCGTCAAGAATCGGAACACCTTGAAGTCGCGGACGTTGCGAGTGAGAAGATGGGTGACGCTGGCCGACCGCAGGGTCGATGCGAGCAGCGCATCGGCGATGCGTTTGCGCCCGAGACCGTGCTGCTCCAGCAACGCTAGCGCCCCCAGGAGCGAGATGTCGTCGACGGGGGCTACGACGACGTTGCTCCGACTTAGATGGTCGCGCATGACCTCGAGCGCGGTCGCCATCGCCAAGGGCGGATGCAGCCGTCGGGCGTCGGTCACCACGTGCAGCCACTCGTGGCACACCAGTGGACTGAGGACGAGGCGATTGTCGGCGCCTTCGACGTGCGCCTCGACAAATGCCCGGTAGGCCTCGTGCTCTGCGAATGCCGAGAAGTGGGCGTAGACGAGCGCGTTCGTGTCGATCGCCAGATCCATCAGCGCTCCGCCGCGATCTCGTTCCAGACCTCGTCCCGCTCGGGCAGCTCGCCAAGGGGTCGAGGCTGATCGAACACGCGCACCGCTCGTAACGGCTGAAGCTTGAGCGGGCGCTCAGCGAGGTAGCGCACCATGGCATCACGGATCAGCTCTGCGGTGGGCCTGTCGTGTTGCCGCGCGAGGGCACGAAACGCCTCGTAGTCGGAATTAGATACCGAAATAGATATCTTTCGCATATCTCATCATATATCATACGGCTGCCGTACGAGCTACTCCTCAGGGATTCAGAAGGCCATATTCCGTAGGCAGGCTGGTGCTGTGGGCGGACTCAAAGGTGCGAACGTCGCCATGCCTATGGGGTCTGCTCCTGTGGTACCGTCGGCCATGGGAGAGCTGATATGCTGAGCGATGCCGAGCTGACGTCCCTTCGCCAGGGCCTGGCCGAAGGCGGAGAGCCCCTGAGGCTGATCCTGCATCTTGGCGCGGACGAGTCGGAGCTTGGCTCGCAGCTTTCCGATCTTGCCGAGCAGCTCGTTCGCGAGCTGCCCGATCGATTCGCGATCGAGCGAGATCCCAATGCCGATCTGCCCGCCTTGCCCGCCATGACCATCGCGCGCGGCGAGAGGCGCAGCGTCCGCTACCTGGCCCTGCCCAGCGGCCACCAGGCCGCGCCCTTCATCGAGGCCGCCGTGCGCCTGGCCCGCGGCGCCGAGGCGCCTGCCGAGGAGTGGGCCAAGCCGCTCGGCAATCTCCCAGCGCCCGCCGAGCTGCAGGTGTTCGTCGCTCCCACCTGTCCGCACTGCCCGCTGGCCGTGCGGGCGGCCACCCAGCTCGCCGCAGACTTCGCCGCGATCCGCGCCACCGTGGTGGATGTCCAGCGCTTTCCCGAGCTCTCCCAGCGCTTCTCGGTGCAGTCCGTGCCCTTGACGGTGCTCGATGGGGGGATGTCGTGGACCGGACCCGTGACCGCGCGTCAGCTCGCCGAGCAGATCGCGGCGCGCGGCAGCTCCGAGCACGACGCGCAGGCCTTTGTCTCGCTGGTGGAGACCGGCCGGGTGAGCGACGCGGCGCGCGAGATCCTGGCGGGCCGCGGGGCCCCTCATTTTTTGGCGGCATGGCAGTCGAGCGCCACCTCGCTGCGCATGGGCCTTTTGCTGGCGGTCGAGGAGGCGCTGGAGGAGGACCCGGCCTGCCTCGACGGCATCGTGCCCGAGCTTGTGAAGGTCCTCGAGGTCGATGACGCGGCGCTGCAAGGCGATACCGCCGATCTGCTCGGTCAGATCGGACGGGCGGAAGCGGCCGATGCCCTGCGGGCGCTGCGCGACCATCCCAACCCCGACGTGGCCGAGATCGCGGCCGAAGCGGTGGGCGAGATCGAGAGCCGCCAACGCTGAGCGTGTCGCTAGTCGAACGGTGGGCTTATCGCCTCTGGAGGCTAACCCGCGCCGCCCAGCTCTTCGGCAATTCCGCGGCACAGTGGCGGGACCAGCTCGCCCGCCGTGCCCTCGAGAAACAGCCCCCGCGGGTTGGCGCTAGCGAACTCGGTAAAGGGGCTGGGCTCGGGGTTGACGACCACCATGGGGGCGCCGCGGCGCGTCACCAATGCGCCGACCTGCAAGGGCAGGTTGGTCTGGCCAGCCGTGCCCACCACGACCAGCAGCCGCGCCGATGCCGCCGCCGCGATGGAGCTCTCGAAGCGGAAGCGCTCCTCGTCGTAGCACTCATCGAACCACAACACGTGGGGGCGCGAGCGGGCGCCGCAACGCGGACAGCGCAGCAGGGCGCGCTCGGCCTCGCCCACCGCGCGGCCCTTTTCCCACTGGAGATCGATGTCCTCGGGCATGGCCAGCAGCGTCGTCGAGCATTCGTCGGCGCAGCGCATGAAATCGATGTTGCCGTGGATCTGGTAGGTGCGCTCGCGGCTGTTGCCTGCCCGAAGGTGGAGGCCATCGACGTTCTGGGTGACCAGCACGAAACCGTCGCCGAGCTGCGCTTCCAGCTCGGCCACCGCGCGATGGGCCGAGTTGGGCTCGGCCGCTTGGCAGACCGAGCGGCGGTACAGGTACCAGGCCCACACCTCGTCTGGCATCTGCACGAAGGCCGCGTGGGTGGCCATCTCCTGCGGATGGTAGTTGCGCGAGCCCACCTGCCAGTAGCCCTCCTTGCCGCGGAAGGTGGGGATCCCGCTTTCGGCGCTGATGCCCGCGCCAGTCAAGAACACCACGGGTCCGTCCACCGTTGCGGCGTGCTGCAGCAGGTCCTCGAGCTCGGCAGGAAGCGTTGACATGGCGCCACGCTACCGCAAGCGCGAGCCTGGGTGGGGACGTTTCAGGCTGCGCCCGACGGGGGAGCAGCACGCGAGCGGCGGCGGGCGCCCGCCATCGCGAGGCTGACCAATTAGCTCGGTCCGATCTCCACCTCAGCAGGTGCCACCACCTCGAAGTCGTGGCCCTCGAGCGGAGTCGGCAGCTCGAGCTTGCGCACCCGCCAGCCGCGGTGGCGCAAGGTGCCGCGAAAGGGCGGCTTGCCCGCGACCTGGCCGCTGAGCTTGATGGCCGCAGGGTCGAAGCCCTCGTCGATCGCCACCTCGCTCTCCTCGGGCTCGTCGCGGATGGGCTCGATCACGGCGTGCGCGCCCAGCGCCTTGCGGCAGCCCTCGTGCACCACCCGCGCCGCGGCGCCCACGTCGGCGTCGTCGAAGTCGGTGATGTCCTGCTGCAAGAAATCGATGAGCCGCCCCTGGCGCTGGAGCAGGCCCAGAAGCTGTAGCGGCGCGATGCGGGCGGCCTCGGCAGCGCGGCGTCGGGCGCGAGCGGCCGCGCGGGCTTCGGCGTGGTCCTTGGCGGGCTTTTCTGCGCCTCGCTCGCTCCGGGGAGAGCGCTCGGGGGCGGGCGGCAGCGCCTCGGGCGAGCGCGCGGCCCAGAGCCGGGCGGCAAAGGCGCCGTCGAATAGCACCCGCACCAGGCAGAGCAGGGAGAACCAAAGACGCGTGAGCAGCGGTAGGGTAGGGGCAGACACGATGCCGACCATAGCGCGACCGCGGCTGGAGTCCACGTGGCGAGGCGCGCAAGGCGGCAGGCAGCCGCGTGGGTTGACTAGTCAGCAGGCCGTCGCGGGCGCACGGCCTGGCCGCGGGATTCGGGCGTAGCTAGCTCGAGGCCCATAGCCCAGAGCGCGCGCTCGAGCGGACGGCCCAACCACAGCTCCTGCGCTGCGGCCAAGGCGGGGTGGCTTCTGCACCAGTGCGCGCGAAAGCGCTCGTCGCGGCCCACCATCTCGGCGATGCGCTGCGCGCGCTGCTCGCCCACAGCCCCGTCTTCAGTCGTGCTCGAGACCAGCTCGCGCAGCCGAGCGGGCGAGCAGCTGCGCTCGTGCTCGATGATGAGCGCGGCGGCCGGATCGCTAGACGGCATCAGATCCCAGCGGCCCAGGCCAGCCGTGCGGTTGAGCTCTGCGGCCTCGTCCGAGTCCCAGCAGCGCTGGACGCGGCACTGGCGGGGACGCTGCGCATAGATCGCGCAGTCGGACGGCGGATCGATCTGGAAAAAACGGCAGGCCGAGCCGCGAGCCGTCGGCGCGATGCGCACGCACTCGGCGGTGAGCACCACGCGCTTGCCTGCCCAGTGCGAGAACACCTCCTCGCCCTGGCGCAAGGTGCACAGATCGGTGGGGCCGAGCGCGCCCTCGCGCCACAGCGCCTCGTCGCCTTGGTAGAGCGTGGGGCCCGCGCCCAGGCAGCAGGTGCCGCAGCGCACGCAGTAGGGGCGGCTGGCGTAGGCCGCTTTGCGGTAGAGCTTGTCGAGCTCGGCTGTAGCCTCGGCCCGCTCTTCGTCGTCGATGTCGTTCCAGCTGGCGGCCAAGGAGGCGTAGGCCGGCTGGCGCGCAAGCCAGGCTTCGGCCTGCTCCACCGTGGCGCGCGAGTGCACCGCGCCCAGCCAACGGGCAAGGTGGGCCCGACGCGCGGACGCGAGCTGTTGCCAGGACGGACGGTCTGCCATCGCTCGATACTGTAGCGCCAGCTCCGCGATTTTGTCGGGAACCTTGGACGGGATCCGTTGACAGAGACCGAAAGGCGCGCGCCTGGCTCGCGCTCTGTCGTGGTTCGTCCGCGGGCAGGCGGCTATTGTCAGCTCGGTTGGAGCCAAGATTCCATGAACAACCGCCCACGACTCCGTCTAGCCATCGCCGCGGCCCCGCTGATGCTCGCCAGCTGCGCGCACGACCCTCCGCCCCAGCCTCCGAGCCCCGCGTCGCCCGAGTCGCCGAGCGCGGATCTGGCGGCGGCAAGCGCCACGGTCCGTGCCAGCTCGACGCCGCCCGGGGCCGCGTCGGCGAGCCCGCTGCCGCCATCCTGCGGGGCGCTCGACTGTCGGCTCTTCGACTCGCCCGACGAGGCCTTCTCAGCGGTGCTCGAGTCCGAGCCCCTGGTCTTGGCGGTGGGCGAGTCGCACAAGCAAAAGGGCATGGAGCACATCGACTCCTCCACCAAGCGCTTTACCGAGGCGCTTTTGCCGAAGCTCCCGGGACGGGCCACCGACCTGGTGCTCGAGCTGTGGGTGGGCGCGCCGCGCTGCGGCCCCCAGGTGGCCCGCGTCGAGCAGGAGCAGAAGCCGGTCACCCGCAAGCAGGCCAGCACCAACCAAAACGAGTTCGTGACGCTGGCCCAGCGCGCCAAGGACTTGGGCATCCAGCCGCACGTGCTCCGTCCTTCGTGCGAGCAGTACGACCGGATCATGCAGACCCCCAAAGAGGAGCGCGCGCTGGCGATGCTCGGCCTCATCACTCGGCAGAGCGCAACGCTGGTCGGCACGCTGCTGCTCCGCCGCGACGCGTTTCAAAGCGGTTCGATGGTGGTGGCCTATGGCGGTGCGATGCACAACGATCTGCGACCGCGGGCCGGTCGCGAGGACTTCAGCTTCGGTCCCGAGCTCGAGCGGGCCACGGATGGTCGCTACGTCGAGCTAGACATCATCGTGCCCGAGTTCATCGCCGACACCGAGTCGTGGCGCGCGCTTGCGTGGTACGCCCATTTCGACCCCGAGGCCCATCCGCGCAAGACCACCCTGCTCCAGCCGAACCCGGGCTCGTACGTGCTCATCTTCCCGCGCAGTGGCTAGCGGCGTTCGCCAGCCCCTTGGGGCCCGTCGGCTGGCCCCGAGACAGGTGAGGGCCAGCCAACGGGCCCCAAGGGGCGAGCTATGCGTAGCCTTGGTGATGGGGTCGACGATGGGGACTCCGGTCGTCGCTACGCTCCTCCCTCTGCCCCCAAACCCCCGCAGAGGTTTCTGGAGGACGAGCTTGACTCATTTGCCAACGAAACGCTTCTTCAAGGACTCTAGCGAGCCACTGCGTCGCCCGGAGCACCCGCCGATGCGGTCCGAAAAAAGGGGACAGGCTACTCGTAGCGGAAGGCCGAGTTGCCGATGAACTCGCGGAGCAGGCTGTTGTGCGGCACGGCGTCCGAGAAGATGGGCACGATGCGCCGCAGAAACCCGAGCAGCCGATAGGCCTCGACAAAGGCCGGCTCGCGCTCCTCGAGCTCGAGCAAATAGGGCTGGACATAGTTGCGCAGCACGCCGTGCTCGTAGACCAGCGCCGAGTTGAAGATGACGTCGGCCCGCTCCTGGAAGGGGAAGATGTGGCGCATCTCGCCGCGGCGCACCATGGGCCAGCGCCCGATGGTCTGGGCCGCCGAGTAGCCGCGGTAGCGCCTGTCGCGCACGATGCGGCGCAGCAGGCGGGTGTCCGAGGTGAAGATCCGATTGTGGTCATCCACCGCGAGCTGGGTGAGCGCCGAGATGTAGATCTTGAACTTGTGCCGGGTGGGCACGACGGGGGTGAGCGCTGGGTTGAGCGCATGAATGCCCTCGACCAGCGCGACCTGATTCGGCTCCAGCCGCAGCGTGGGCCAGCTGTCGCGCGGTGCGCGCGTGCCCGTGCGGAAGGCGTAGCGCGGCACCTGCGCCTCGCCCTTTTTCAAGAGATCGGCGAGCACGCGGTTGAGCAGCCGCACGTCCAACGCCTCGAGGCACTCGAAGTCGAATCGCCCCTGCTCGTCGCGGGGCGTCTCGTCGCGCGGCACGAAGAAGTCGTCCACCGATATCGCCACCGGTCGCAGGCCGTTGACCTTGAGCTGCACGCTGAGCCGTTTGACGAAGGTGGTCTTGCCCGAGGACGAGGGTCCGGCCACCAGCACCAGCCGCACCCGCGGCCGTCGCGAGGCGATCCGGTCGGCGATGTTGGCAATCTGCTTTTCGTGGCCCCCCTCGGCCACGCGGACGACCGACTCGATGCCGCCCGAGACGGCCAGGGAGTTGAGCTGGCCCAGGTTGCCCACGCCGAGCTTGCGCAGCCAGCGACGCGAGTCGATGTGCACTTGGAAGATCTTGGGTCCCACCCGGGCTCGGCCGCGCACGCGGGCGGTGCCGCGGACGGGCACCCGCAGCAGCAATCCCGTTCCATGGGGGCGGATGCGAAAGCTGCGAATGAACCGCGTGGAAAGCGCCACCGGGTTGTGGAACAGGTCGACGAAGCCTCCCAGCGAGACGAGCTGCACGCTCGTCTCCCAGTGGGTGCGCAGCAAAAATACCTTGTCCTCGTAGCCCTGCTGCTGCAGGAGCTCGCGAGCCTCCTCCACGCTGACTCGGCTCACCACGAAGGGCAGGTCCTGGCGGCAGATCTCGCGCATACCCGCCTCGAGCGCGGCGCAGCGCCGCGAGCCGAACTTCTTGCCGTTCGGCGGATCGCCGTCGCCGAAGCCCTTGACGCCGTAGTACAGGGCGTCGCCGTGCGTCTGATGGATCTTCAGTCGCAGCGAGGGGTCTAGGCGCCGCGCCGCTTCGTAGAGCATCAGGCAGGCCGAGCGACGGTAGACGTCCCAGCCGCCCCGGTCGGCCATGGTGAGCCAGCCGAGCGTGCCGCCGCTTCGCAACGGGTAGCTCAGGCTGACCCGTCGGTTGTTGTACACGGCCGCCAGCGGGGTGTGCACTTTGCCCGGACGGATCTCCGCGAGCAGATCCTTGACCTCGGTGCCAGGCGGCACGGTGCGCTTTTCGCCGTCGACGTAGATGGTGAGCGATTGCTTGAGCACGGTAGGAAAGCCCTCGTCGTGTTTCGGTGATCAGTCCGACACCCACCGCCCGCCATCTGCCCGCGCCAGCGTCGCGTCCGGCTCGGGGCCGCCCTCGTAGAGCTGCTTGACCTCGATGCCCATGCGCTCGCAGGCCTCGACGAGCCGCTGCTGGGCGGACTCGGCACAGGGGCCCCGCGTGCCCACGCAGCCCTCGCTCTCGCCGCCTGGGCTGGGCCCCAAGTACACCACGCAGCCGTCCCAGCCCTCTTCGGGCTGGATCCCGGCTAGCAGCGCCAGGATGACGGCGTCGATGCCCGTGCGGGGAAAAGCGGCTCGGGCGCTCGCCCTCTCGAAGGTAAAGCTGTAGTCGTCGTCGGCCATGGTGGGATCTCCTGCGCGGGTCTATTCGACGATGAGGTGCCCCAGCGAGTAGGCGCGATCGCCCGCCACCGCCCGCAGCGTGGCTTGGTAGACGCCCTCGAGCGGCGGGTCCACGTCGAGCTGGTAGTGGGCCATGCCGGTCGGGGGATCGGTGGTGGGGCCGACCAGCAAGACGCGCTGCTCGGCGTCGGTGAAGAGCCGGATCTCGTACTGATCGTTGTTGTCCACCGTCAGCTCGACGTGCTGAACCGGGCGGCGCGGCGTGAACTCGAACAGGAGCGTGTGATTCTCCTCGAAGATCAGGTGGGTCTCCTTGTCCCAGGCCGCGCCCTTTTTCACGGGCTCTGAAAAGCCCGCGGGATCGAGCGGGACGACCTTGGCGGTCCAGCCCGCAATGAGATCGTACTTGGGCAAGAAGTAGAAGATGGAGGCCAGCAGGAAGGGGACGGACAGCGCATAGCCACCATATTCGAGCACCCGCCGCTTGTGGCGGAAGTAGTCGATGGTCTTGACGAACAGCAGCGTCGTCGGGATGAGTGCTGGGTAGATATGACGGAATTCGGTGTGGTGAGGGTTAGGGTTCATGATGCGGAAGACCATCATGGACCCGTT
>CAYTYV010000067.1:0-19792 GCA_964441055.1 uncultured Polyangiaceae bacterium
CGGTAGGGTGTGCCACTGTCGTGCGGGATGACGGTTTGGCCGCCCTCGTCCACCCGGTAGGCGAGCAGCGCGTTGCCGAAGTTCACCGTTGGATTTACCCAGTAGTCCCAGCGATGACGGTTCTCCATCATGATGCTCTCCTGCACGGCGAGAGGCCCGGTCCTGAACCGAAACGCCTGGGTGTGCGTCTCCAGAGGATGAAGAACCAGACCGCGATGGGTCCTTTGGGGGAAATCCTCCACGCGCATCCAACCGCCCTTTTCCTGCAGGTAGGCTCCGAAGGTCTTGGGGAAGTCGCTGTCGAAGCCGGCCGCATCCATCTGGTCGTACTGCCTCCAGAAGCCGTATCCGCTCTCCACAAGATACAGATCGGGAAAATGCAGGAGTAGGTGGCCAAGCTCGTGCACCGTTACGGCCGAATGCCACCATTCCAGATCGGCCACGTTTGGTACCGCACTGATAGTGCCGTCCGGATTGAAGGAAGGCCTGCCCGGCCAATGCGTGCAGGACAAGATCGCGAACTGGAAGTCGGTCCAGCTGTTCCAGGCGGAGTCCCACAAGTCCATCCTACCGTATCGCTGAAGTTGTTCTTTCACACTGCCCATGGATCGCCGACCCCCACCACCCACATAGTGAGTCATGAAGAACACCAAGCCGTCCGGTGCTCGTCCACTGATCTCCAAGTCCTTGAGTGACCGGATCCCGCGGGTTTTGAGACAGCCGGCCACGGCCACAGCCATGTCCGGCTCCTCCGCTGGACTGGTGGTGCCCTCGATGTAGTGCGGCGTCTGGGTAATCATCTCGGCGACCGTCGTCCAATCGACCACATCCCCCTCGATGCGAAGGTGGCCGTTGGAGACCCGGTAAAAGTAGTCGAACATGCTACCCGCCATCGCTCCGCCATCCGGGTTCTGCGTCACCTTGGCGGCGGAGAACATGAACTCCCGGAAAAACTGCAAGGTATAGGTCGGAGGGTTGGGGATGTCGGTGAACCGAACCAAGAACACTTTCAGGAGCTTGTCGACTTTCTGAGGCTCTGTCATGGCCGCACCTTTCGTTGCATGGAATAGCGCCCACTTCACTGCTGCGGCGGTCCCCAGGGGCCCCCCGGTGGGCTGGACCGCGAGCGAGACGGCCATGCTGCGACGGAGAGAGGAGCGCGTCAACGGCCTACGGCCGAGTCCCTCCCTCATCGGCGCGCTCGGATGATGAGCCTCAGCCGTACCGCCCCTCGATGTAATCGGCGGTCTCTTTTTGTCGCGGGGTGACGAACATCTGCTCGGTGAGGCTATGCTCGATCATCCGGCCGAGCAGCATGAAGATGCACTCCTCGCTGGCGCGCCGCGCCTGGGCCATGTTGTGGGTCACGATGAGAATCGAGTACTGGCCGCGGAGCTGCCAAATGAGCTCCTCGACCGCCTCGGTCCCCTTGGGATCGAGGGCCGAGCAGGGCTCGTCCATCAGCAATAGCTTGGGCTTGACTGGCAAAAGCCGCGCGATGCACAGCTTCTGCTGCGCTTCGAGCGACAGCCCGGTGGCGCGCTCGCCGAGCCGGTCCTTGACGTCGTCCCACAGCAGCACCTGGCGCAGCGCCTCTTCGAGGATCTCGTCCTGGTGCTTTTTGGACATCATGCGCGCGCGCGGCTCGTGCAGGCGGTAGCCGAACAAGATGTTGTCGCGAATCGAAAGCGGCAGCACGTTGGGGCGCTGAAAGACCATGCCCACCTGCTTGCGGATCTGGACGAGCTCGTTGCCTGGCGCGTAGATGTCCTGGCCGAAAACGCGGATCTGCCCCTCGGTGCGCACGTAGCCCAGTCGCTCGATGATGCGATTGCAGCAGCGGAGCAAGGTGGTCTTGCCGCAGCCCGACGGGCCGATGAGCGCGGTGATATGACCGGCTTTGATCGCCACCGAGACGTCGATGAGGGCCTGAAAGTCGCCGTACCACAGGTTCAGATCGACGATGTCGATCGCTAGCTCGGCGCGCGGCGCGATCTGCTGAGCCTCAGCCAAAGCGCCCCTCCACGTAGTCGCGGGTTCGCTCATCTCGGTCCGCTGCGGTGAACATCTCCTCGGTGGGACGCACCTCCACGCACTCGCCCATGAGAAAGAAAGCCGTGCGGTCGGCCAGTCGGCGGGCCTGTTGCACCAGGTTGGTCACCAGCACGATGGTCAGCTCCTGGCGCAGCTCCTTGAGCACGTCCTCGATGCGCATGGTGGTGACGGGGTCGACCGCGATGGAAAACTCGTCGAGCAACAGCAGCTTGGGCTCTTGGGACAGGGCGCGCGCAATGGTCAGCCGCTGCTGCTGCCCGCCAGAGAGCAGGCTGCCGAGGGCGTCCAGCCGGTCTTTGACCTCGTCCCACAAGGCGGCCCGCCTGAGGCAGCGCTCCACGATCTCGTCGAGCTTGGCCTTACGGTGTACCCCGCCGAGCCGCGGCGCCAGGGCCACGTTGTCGTACACGCTGAGCGGCAGGCCCACGGGCAGCGGAAAGACCACCCCGATGCGGCGGCGCAGGGCAAACAGATTGCGCCAGCGGCGGATGTCGCGGCCGCTGACCTTCACGTCGCCGTCGAAGCGCATTCCGGAGTGGAAGGCGTCCATGCGGTTTAGCACCCGCAGAAACGAGGTCTTGCCGCTGTTGGCCGGGCCGATGATGCCGAAGATCTCGCGCTGGCGGATGT
Source organism: uncultured Polyangiaceae bacterium (assembly GCA_964441055.1). Classification (GTDB taxonomy): domain Bacteria; phylum Myxococcota_A; class Polyangia; order Polyangiales; family Polyangiaceae; genus JACQWT01. The sequence continues at coordinate 2,686 of CAYTYV010000067.1, forward strand.
CGAAGCTCACCTCGGACAGCGCGGTCTTCTTGCCGTAGTGGATCGACAGATCCCGCACCGAGACCTCGACCGATTCGCCGCTCGGCCGGGCTACCATTTCTTTCTCCGCCGAAGCCACATGCGAAAGGCGATGGAGGTCGCATTCATGGCCAGCACCATGCCGATGAGCACCAGCGCCACGCCAAAGGGCAGCTCCTCGGGTACGCCAGGGACCTGCGTCGAGATGACGAACAGGTGAAGCGACATGGCCATGGTCTGATCGAAGACGCTCTCGGGCAGAAACGGCAAGAAGAAGGCCGCGCCCGTGAACATGATGGGCGCGGTCTCGCCCGCCGTGCGCGAGACCTCCAGGATGACGCCCGTCAGGATGCCGCTCACCGAGTTCGGCAGCACCACGCGGCGGATGGTCTGCCAGCGGGTCGCGCCCATGTTCCAGCAGGCCTCGCGAAAGGCCCGCGGCACGGCCTGCAGGGCCTCGCGGGTCGAGACGATGACGACCGGTAGGGTCATGATGGCCAGGGTTAGGCTGGCCGCGAGGATGCTGGTGCCAAAGCCGAAGAACAGCACGAAGGCGCCCACGCCAAAGAGGGCATGGACGATGGAGGGCACGCCCGCGAGGTTGATGATGGCCAGGTTGATGGTGCGGGTAAGCCAGTTATCGGGGGCGTACTCGCTCAAATACACCGCCGCGGCCACCCCGATGGGCACCGAGACGACCAGGGCCACGGCCACCAGCCACACCGTGCCGATGAGCGCGGGGAAGATCCCGCCCGCCGTCATCCCATTGGTGGGCTCGGCGAAGAGGAAGTCCAGCGACAGCGCGGGCCCGCCTTTGACGACCAGCACCGTCAAGATGGTCAGCACGGGCACGATGAGCAGCACCGTCATTAGTAGCAGCAGCAGCCGCACCAAGGCCTGAATGCGGTGGTTGCGCTGGTTGAGCGGAGTGGGCTCGAACATGCTCGGCCTATTGGGAAGCGCCCTTGCGCACGCCGCGGATCAGCAGGTCGGCGCTCAGGTTGATGACGAAGGTGACGACGAACAGCAGAATGCCGAGGGTGAACAGCGCGCGATAGTGCTCGGATCCCACCGCGGTCTCGCCCAGCTCGGCCGCGATGGTGGCCGTGAGCGCGCGGACCGAGTCGAACACGCTGGTGGGCAGGTGAATGGCGTGGCCGCTGGCCATCAGCACGGCCATGGTCTCGCCGAAGCCGCGCCCGACGCCCAGCAGCACCGCCGCCATGAGCCCGTTCTTGGCGGCGGGCAGCACCACGCGCGTCGTGACCTGCCAGCGGGTGGCCCCCAGCGCCTCGGCCGCCTCGCGATAGCTATCGGGAACGGCCTTGAGGGCGTCCTCGGCAATGGTGGTCATGATGGGCGCGGCCATCAGCCCGAGAATGATCCCGGAGTTCAGCACGCATAGGCCCACGGGCACGTCGAACAGATCGATGACTAGCGGGTTCATGATGGACAGGCCGATGAAGCCCCAGACCACCGACGGAATGGCCGCCAGTAGCTCGACCAGCACCTTGAGGACCTCGCGAACGCGGCCGCGGGCGAACTCGGCGATGTAGATGGCCGCTCCCACGGAAAACGGCACCGACACCACCATGGCCAGGCCGGTCACGCTGGCGGTGCCCGCGATGAGGGCCAGCGCGCCATAGGTGGGCCGCGCGTCCGAGGTGGGGCGCCAGGCGGTCGAGCCGAAGAACTCGCCTAGCTCGAAGCGGCCGGTCAGAAACGGCAGCCCCTCGCGGGTGATGAAGACGAAGATGCCGATGATGAACAGGATGGCGGAGATGCCGCCGATGAACACGATGGCGGCGACGAATTTATCCACGTACCAATGCCGATCGCGCCGATCGACCGCATCGTCCGCGTCCGCGTCCGCGGGGGCCGCATCCTCGGCCTCGGCCTCGGTGCCGTGCGGCTCGGCCATCCTAGCTCGCCTCTTCGCCGCGCAGCGTGACCATCAGCCCGCGGATCTCCGCGCCGAGCTGCTGTACGAGCGGCTCGAGGCTCGCCCCGTCGAGCTCGCCGCCCGTGGCGAGCCGCGGCAGCTCCCACTCGAGGTAGGCGGTGTGAAAGGGCACCCCGCCGAGCTCGGCACGGCAATCGCCGCACAGCGAGACGATGACGTGATAGCGGCCGAGTTCGTCGGGATCTGCAGGCAGCCGCTCGGGCGCCAGCCCTTCGAGGTCGAGCCCGAGCGACTCGCCCAATCCCTCCAGCACTGGGTCCAGGCTCTCGCTCGGCTCGGTGCCCGCGCTCTGGAAGCGGCCGCTCTGGGGAAAGGCCTTGCGGGCCAGGGCCGTGGCCAGCGGGCCCAAGAGCGCGTCGCGCTTGCCGACGAACAGCACGCGGTAGACCTTGGGCGGCTTGGTCTCGCCCGTCAGCTCGAACAGCGTCTCCTCGCAGACGTTCTTGGCCTGATCGCCCACCCGCTCGAGCTGGTTCAGCACCCCCAGAAGGGAAAACAGGTCGCGGACGGGCCGAGCCCCGTCCTTTTCGGCGAGCTCGCCAAAGGCTGCGTCAAAGCCGCGATCCACGGTGCGGGCCAGCAGCTTGGTCTCGCGGGCCAGCTCGGCGTCGCCGTCGGCAAAGGCCCGCACCGCCCGCTCGAGCATTCGGCAGGCGTGGTCGCGCAGCTCGACGATGCGGGCGCTCAACTCGGGCGGGGGGCTATCGCTGAGCTGCACCGCGGCGCGGGCGATGGCCACCGCATGGTCGCCGATGCGTTCGAGCGCCACGGTGAGCCGCAGCACCGAGGAGACGAAACGCAGGTGCCCGGCCGACGGCAGATGGCGCGCCACAAAGGCGTGGCACCGCCCGTCGATGGCGCGGACCTCGCGATTGATGGGCAGGTCGCCGAGCGCAATGCCATAGCAGCGGGCGTGGTCGCGCTCGAGCAGCGCCTCGACCGCTTCGCGCACCGCGTGCTCGACGCGTCCCCCCACCGCGGCCACGCGCTGTCGAATCTGGTCCTTGTCCGCAGCCAGTCGCTCTTCGTAGTGGCTCATGCCTCCCTCCGCCGCGTCGGTGCGCTACTTGGGGCAACTCACCTTGCGGGCGGGCGCATAGCCCTTGTCGCGGATGATGCACTGTCCCGCATCGCTGAGGATCCAGTCGAGGTAGTCCTTGACCGCACCCGTCGGCGGGCCAGAGGTGTACATGAACAGCGGCCGCGCAATGGGATAGCTTCGGTCGACGGCCGACTCCACGCTGGGCGCCACGCAGGAGCCCGCCTCGTCCTTGGACACGCAGGGCATGCGCACCTCGGCGGTGGCATAGGCAAATCCGCTGTAGCCGATGGCGCAGGGGGTGTGGCCCACCAGATCGACGACGTCCTTGGAGCCGTGCATGTCGCGCGAGCCGAGCTTGTACTCCCGCTTTTTGCCGAGCACGGCCCCCTTGAAGTAGGCGTAGGTCCCCGAGTTGTTCTGACGGCTGACCCGCACGATCCCGTCGCCCTCGCAGCCGGGCACGGTGACGCCGAGCTCGGACCACTTGGTGATGGCGCCGCCCTCGCCGTAGATGTCGGCCAGCTTGGCCAGGCTAATTCCCTTGATGGGGTTTTCCTTGTGGACGAAGACGGCCAGGGCGTCGTAGCCGACGATGTGCTCGGTCGGCTCGATGCCCTTTTGCTCAGCCATCTGCGCTTCCCTGTCCTTGATCCGTCGGCTGCTGTTGGCGATGTCCACCGTGCCGTTGAGCAGCGCGGAGATGCCCGTGCCGGATCCGCCGCCCGAGACCGCCACGGCCACGCTCGGATGGACCTCCTTGTACTTCTCGGCCCAGGCCTGGGCCACGTTGACCAGGGTGTCCGAGCCCTTGTTTTGGATGACCGTTCGCTGGTGCTTGCTCTGGCGAGAGCAACCCGTTGCCGCCAGCAGGGCCAGGCCGATGATGAAAGCGCTGATGTGGGGTCTCATGGGTTTGTCGTGGGTGCGATGCTATCACGAAAGCGTGTGACGGCACGGTGACGGACAGGTGACGTCTTGGAGCGCCGCGCTCCCGGGGCGCTTACTTGGGGGGATAGTGCAGCTGAAAGGTCAGCTTGGCCTGGCGATCGGCGGGAGTTTCGGGCTCGTCGTAGCTCACGTGGTCGATGCTGGCCATCAGGTAGTTGTGCGGCAGGAAGTGGAAGGCGTGTCCCGCGATCAGCCGGGAGGTGGGCCAGGGTCCGCCGTCGGTGCCCCAGTCGAAGCGGTCGAAGCGGGCGATCAGGCTCGATTGGATGACGGCCAGCTTGAGCTCGCCGAAAAAGGAGTAGCCGAAAAGATCGTGGGCCTCGCCGTCGTCGTCGACCTGGCTGCCCTTTTGGTTGCCCTGTCCCGTAGCGAGCTGGGCAGTCAGCACGAAGACCTCGTGCTCGACGCTGGTCATGACGGTGTGCATCCGCCAGGCGGGCTCGGCCTCGGTGTTGCCCTCGCCGTGGATGAGCAGGTAGGAGACCTGCCAGTTGGGAAACACGAATCCCAGCGGCCGCACGCTCAGGCGCGATTCGAAGACCTTGCCGTCGTTTTCCTCGGCCGCGTGATAGCCGCCGCCGTTGTAGAGCCCGAGCGCGAAGCTGCCGTACCTGCCGGGATACTTCTTGCTGACCTTCTTCTGATAGTCCTTGGGCAGCTTCTCGCCGAGGAGCCCGCCCACGGTGATGCCCAGGTCGGCCGAGTTCATCACGCCGTTTCGCTCGATGAACATCGTGCCTTCGGCGCGGTAGTTGTTGATGTGCTCCTCGTAGTCGAACCAGGGGGTGTGGGCCATCCCGAGCTCGACGTTCGGATCGGTCAGAACGTCGCTCTCGAATGGCAGGATGAACTTTCCGTAGAGGTACTTGAGCCTGACCTTGAAGTCGCCGCTATCGTCCTGATGGGCGTCCAGCGTGACCCGGGGAGCGAACCACTTGACGGGCTTATACTTGAGGGTCACGTAGCCGCGGCCGATGTGGAAGCGGTTCACCGACTGGCCGTCCTGTCGGCTAGCGGCGTAGCTCAGATACCACATGGTGCTCGGGTGGATCGCGTCCCAGAGACTTTCCGACGCGGAGGCGGGCGGCGCTTGGGGAGTCGCGGTGGCGGGCGTCGTTGCCTCGGTCGGCTCGGCCGGCTGCTGTTGGGCGCGCGCGGCTTCGGCCTGCAGCATCGAGCCGAGCAGCGCCGCGGCCGCAGCCCAGCGGCGCACGTTTCCCGTGCATGCCGTGACGGCCATCATTGCTCAACCTCCTCAGGGTGCCCGCGAACGCGACAGCCCTGGCCCCGCAGCGTCTCAATGCCCACGATCAGGATGAGTCCCGACATGCCCGTTGCCTCCAGTGCCCGCCGCCGACAACCGAGTGACGCCGCCTCTGTCGAGCCCAGGCGTAGCACGTTCGTGCCCGAAGCTCATGCACCGAAGCGCCCGCGGCGTTACGCTACCCCGTCATGAGCAAAGCCTGCGTTCTGCTAGCCCCTGGATTCGAAGAGATCGAAGCGACCACCGTCATCGACGTGCTCCGCCGCGCCGAGGTGGACACGACCGCCGTCGGCGTGGAGGACCGCCGCGTGACGGGCGCGCACGGCATCGTGCTCGAGGCCGACGCCACCCTGGCCGAGCGCGGCGGCGAGGCCTGGGATCTGGTCGTGCTCCCTGGCGGCCTGCCTGGCGCGACCAACCTGCGCGACTCCGAGGCCGTGCAGGCGCTGTTGCGAGCCCAGCAGAGCCGCCGCGGAAAGCTGGCGGCCATCTGCGCGGCGCCCATCGCGCTGTCGGCCGCAGGGGTGCTCGAAGGCCGTCGGGCGACCTCCTATCCGAGCTTTTCTGGCGAGCTTTCCTGCGGCGAGTACTGCGAGGACGCGGTGGTGGTCGACGGCGCGGTCATCACCAGCCGAGGACCCGCCACGGCGCTGCGCTTCGCCCTGCGGCTTGCCGCGGAGCTTCGCGGTCCGTCGCAAGCCGCCTCGATCGCCGAGGCCATGCTGGTGCCGACTAGCCACCTCTCGCACTACGGCCTGGTGGCCGAAGCAAAGCCCCAGGGCTGAGCTCGCGGTTGCGGCGAGGGCGCCAGGGCTGGGGCCACCGTCGCGGGGCGGCGAGCTCGCCGTGGGCCGCACGCTCGGCGACCGTCGCATGGCGGGCTCATGGCTGCTCGCTCACCTCCACCACGGGATCTATCCTGACGAGGCCGCTCGAGGCGCGACCGGCAATGCGGAAGACCACGGGCTCGCCGTCGCAGCGCAGATCGCACAGCGCGTCGGCCGCAAAGCTGGCGCCCTCGCCCTGGCCGTGCGACTCGAAGCGGTAGGCGCACCAGTGGCTGCCGAACCGCTCGAAGCGCAGCGCCTGCCATCCCTCGGCGTCCCAGCGGCGGGCATCGGCGTCGCAGCGGCCATCGCCGTCCTGGTCGGGCCCGCCCTGCTCTCGGCAGCAGGAACGGCTGGCTGGGGTGGGCCCAACCGATGGCGGAAAGGCCGGCCCAGAGGCGCTGCCCTCGTCGAAGTCGAGGTCTGCGCCCGCGGCCTTGCGCTCGAAGTAGGCCTCCGCCCCCTTGGCGATGCGCCGCAGATCGAGCTTGGCTACGGCGTAGCGAGCCTCGAACACGGTGGCGCGGAAGGCGCCGATGCCTACGGCCAAGGCCAGGACGGCCACGGCGGCCGCGCCCCCGAAAAGCAGGACCAGCACCGTGCGCCGTCGGTCGGGCGGTGCGCGGTCGGCCCACCACAAGCTGACGACCAGCGCCAGCCCCACCGCGCCCAAGGCAATGCTGAAGGCCAGGAGCAGCGAGGAGACGGCGCGGGCGTTGTACCGCTGGTGGATGTCGAGGACGGTGGAGTGCTCCTCGAGCTCGCGCACGGTGTCGCGAAAGCGATCGTTCATGCCATGCAGCGGCGGCTGGGTGGTGTCGAAACGGCTGCGCCGCTCCAGGCTCTTGGCTTGGTAGGCGGCCAAGCCCGAGCCCACGCCCAGAGCCAGGGCGGCGGCGAGCAGCAGCAGCCCGACGATGCCCCGCGGCCGCTTGAGCTGCGGGAGCAGCTCGCTGCCCAAGCCCGTTTCCGCGCCCGACGGGGGCAGGGCGGCGGACGGCGGCGACGCAGTGTGGCCCGACGCATCCGGGTGCGGGCCGCTTGGGGGATGCGCGTCCAGGGCTACGGGCGTCGAGCTCGGCACCAGCAGGCGCGCCAAGAGGACGTAGCCGCCGACGAACACCAAGGTCTTCATCGTCACATCGCGGAGCAATCCCTCGCTCAGGTAGCCCCAAGCAAACGGGTCGCGGAGCTCGACCAGGTTGGCGGCCGCATCGATCGAGCGCGGTGCCACCGCGCCTGCGGTCAAGGCGATGACCAGCATCAAACCGAGCGAGCGGAGCGAGGGCAGCAGCAGCACCAGGACGCCGAGCGGCACGAAGGCCTCGAGGTAGGTAGCGAGCGGGCTGAGCTCATCCCAGGGCAAGCCGACCACAATGCGCGCCAGCTCGAGAGCCAGGGTGTAGCCCAGCGCCACCACCAACGCGGCCGCCCAGGGGTTGGTCATCTTGCGAAAAGCCGGTACGGCCACGGCGGCCATACAGCCGGCAGGCAAGAGCACCATCAGCAGGCCCCACCCCTCGAACCAGGGCCGCACGTTCAACAGCCGCAGGGCGAGCTCGGTCATGGCCAGCCAGCCGAAGAACAGCCCGAAGCGCCGCCGGTCGATCGCCTGGGCGCCCACCCCGAGCAGCCCGCCGAGCTCGATGGGATGGGCCGCCTCGGGCGCGACGGGACGACCCGTGCCGAGCTCCTGGGCTTGCGCGTCGATCCAGTCCCGAGCCTCGAGGTAGAGGGTGGCGGTCACCGCGCCGAGCGCGATGGTGCCCAGCAGCAGGCCGAGCAGCATGGTCGAGACCAGGTCGTGTGGCTGAACCCGCATCGTGGGCCTCCCGAAGCGCACGGCCAGCCACACCACCAGAAGCGCTCCCAAAGAGACCACCAGCGGCTTGGCAACGGGCACGCCCTTGGCCTTGGCCCGATGGACCACCAGAATCGCCAGAACGACCGCGCATACGATGCTCAACAGCACGACACACCCTCTCCGATACGCGAGACCGACCCCCGACAGCTCTGCTACGGGCCCAGCAGGGCGAGAAACACGCCCGCGGCCACGGCCGAGCCGATGACGCCCGCAACGTTCGGACCCATGGCGGCCATCAGCGGGTTGACCTTGCCCTGGGTGTCCTTGGCCACCACGTCTTGCACCACCCGGGCGGCCATGGGTACGGCCGAGACGCCCGCGGCGCCGATGGCCGGGTTGATCTTGTGCTTGGCGGGCAGAAACAAGTTGAGAAGCTGAGCAAAGAGCACCCCGCCCGCCGTGCTGAGGGCAAAGGCCACCGCGCCCAGCAGCAGGATCTTCAGCGTGTCCCAGGCCAGAAAGTGCGAGCCCACCATGGTGGCACCAATGGTGACGCCCAGAAAGATGGTGACGATGTCGACCAGGGCGCCACCCGCGGTCTTTCGCAGCCGCTCGGTCACGCCTGACTCGCGCAAGAGGTTGCCGAACATCAGCATGCCGATGAGCGGCGCGCACGAGGGCACCGCCAGCGCGGCCAGGACAGCGACCGAGATGGGAAAGAGGACCACGGCGGTCTTGGAGACCGGCTTGGCCTGGGGCATCTCGATGGCGCGCTGCTTGCGGCTGGTCAGCGCGCGGATGATGGGCGGCTGGATAACAGGCACCAGCGACATGTAGCTGTAGGCCGCCACCGCCACCGCGCCGAGCAAGTGCGGCGCCAAGATGGCCGTCAGAAAGATGCTGGTGGGCCCGTCGGCGCCGCCGATGATGCCAATGGCAGCCGACTCCTGGGGGGAAAAGCCCAGCCGGTAGGCCCCGTAGGCCGCTGCGAAGATGCCGAGCTGCGCAGCCGCGCCCAATAGGAAGGTGATGGGCCGACCGAGCAGTGGCCGGAAGTCGGTCAGGGCGCCCACGCCCAAGAAGATGATGGGCGGCAGCAGCTCGGTGCGGATGCCGTGGTCATAGACCAGCTGCAGGAGCGGATGCACGCCGCCCTCGCTGCCGCTCGCCGTGGCGCTGCTCGAGGCGCTCATCATGGCGTTCGGCAGGTTGGCCAGGATGGCGCCAAAGCCAATGGGAATGAGCAGCAGCGGCTCGTAGCGCTTTTTGATGGCTAAGAAGATCAGCAGCCCGCCAATGACGAACATCACCAGGCTCTGCCATTCGGCAGCCAGGCCAGCGAAGCCCGACTCGCGCAGCAGGCTCTTGACCGCCTCCATCCTAGCCTCCGATGTGCAGGATGGGCTTGCCCGCCATGACGTCGTCGCCCAGGCCCGCGTCGACGCTGGTTACCTTGCCCGCGTACGGAGCGCGCACGTCGTGCTTGGCCTTCATGGCCTCTACGCAGGCGACCACCTGGCCCTCGCTCACCGCGTCGCCTACCCCGACGGCGATGTCGACCAGCTCGGCCTTGCCCTCGAAGGGCGAGTAGACGGGCTTGCCCGCGCCCGCCGCGGGCTTTTGCGCGTGCGGGGCGGGCTCGGCGGTTGACGGAGCGGCCCGAGGGGGCTCGATGGTGATTCGGAAACGGCGCTCGGTATCGCCTTCGACCACCGTGCAGGTGGTGACCACAGGCGCGGTCAGGGCGGGTGCGGCCGCAGTGGATCTCGGGGCTGCGGCGGGCTCCGTTTTCTTGAGCGGCAGCACGATCTTGGGCTTTCCGGTGAGCAGCCGTATGCCCTCGTTGAGCTCCATCTTCTTGCCGGGCACGATGGCCGAGGCCACCAAAAAGACGTTTTCGTCGGTCACGGGCAAGCCGCGCTCCTCGAGCGCCTTGCGCGCGGGACCCAGGCTGTCGGGCGCTGCTTCGAGCGGATCGCCGTCAAAGGGCTCGAGCCCCAGCTGCTCCGAGGCGATGAGCACCACCTGCGGATCGGGTCGCAGCGGGGTCTTGCCGAAGTAGCCGAGCACGCTCTTGCCATAGCCCGCGTCGATCTTCTTCCAGCGGCCGTAGAGCACGTTGTTGAAGGCCTGCAGCCAGTACTGCTGGCTTCCGGGCGTGACGCTGGTCCACGCCCCGCCCGCTTCGACCACCACGGGGAACTCGGCCAGCACCTCGTCGTACTTGTGGAGGATCCCCGCCTCCTTCATCATGTGCACGTTGGGCCCGATGGCGCCGCCAGGCATGGGGAAGCCCACCACGCGGGCATCGGCCGTAGTGGTCACGGGGTTGAAGTCGTAGTCCTTCATGCCCTCGTTCAAGAGGTTCTCGATTTCGGCCATCTTGCTATGGTCGACGTCGAGCGCGTAGCCCGTGCCCTTGAGGGCGTGCCACATCGATCGCACGTCGGGCTGCACCGTGCCCGAGGCCATGGGGCGCACCGATAGATCGATGCCGTCCACGCCACCCTCGATGCCCGCCAGGTAGCAGGCCACGGCCATCGATGCGGTATCGTGGGTGTGCTGCCAGAGCGGGATCTCGGGCGGCAGCAGCCGACGAAGCCCGCGGGCGGTCTCGTAGCAGGTGCGCGGATCAGTGGTGCCCGAGGCGTCCTTCATGCACACCGAGTCGACCTTGACGCCCTTTCGGAGCACTCGGCGGATCACGTCTACGTAGAAGTCGGCGGTGTGGGCCTTGTCCGACTCAAAGGGCAGGCCCATAAGCGCCACGCAGACCTGGTGGTGCATGCCCGCGGCCACGATGGGCTTACCGGTCTTGGCCAGGTTCTCGACGTCGTTCATGAAGTCGAAGTTGCGGTCCCAGGTGGTCTGGTGCTTGGCCATGAGCTTGGCCTGCAGCGTCAGCGCCTGGAGGTTCTGCGTGGTGAGCGTCACGCCCGAGACCGAGCGCGTGAGGATCTGCAGGTCGGCGTCCTTGCCCACCGCTTTGCGCATGCGATCCATGCACTCGAAGGGGTCCTCGCCCACGTAGAAAAAGGGCGCCTGGTAGCGCGCCCCGCCGCCGAACTCGAAGTGTCGGATGCCTGCTTGGGCCGAGGCTTCCATGGCGGGCAGGATGTCGACCAGCCGCGCCTTGCCGCCAAAGGAGCTCTGCAGGCCGTCGCGGAAGGGCGTGAACATGACCCGAATGGTCTTGGCGGTCTTGGCGAAGATCATGGCAGCTCCTCGATGCGGGTCACGCGGGCACCCGCGAAGGCTGTGGCGGTGGTGTTGGCGATGGCAACGGCGACGGCTGGATCGATGGCGCGAGCTGCGGCGGGCTCGGCCGCGGGTCGCGCGGGCGCAGGCTCGGGCGGCGGCTCGGGCGGCGGCTGGCGACGCGGGGCCGACCGGCCGAGGTCGCGCTCGGAGCCGGGAAAGGCCACCGCGATGAGATGCATCACCACGGCGAGGAAGGCGAGCAGCGAAAACACCGCGGCAAAGGCGATGCCGCACGCGCTCAGCAGATCCGACGATGGTGGCAAAGGTGCATCCCCCACGGCGGTCAGAGACCGCGACAGCCAAGGCTGCCTCGCGGAACCTCCTCAAACGATTGCGCGCACCTCGGGCGAAGTCAAGCAGCGCCGATTTGCACGATTCGGACTAGGACTTCTGGCTCGGGCTTCGGGATCGACGGCACGTCCATCGGCGAGGGCGCCCAAGAGCGGTGGAATGCCCTCTCAGTCGAGGCCCATTTGCTGGGCGATCTCCTCGAAGACCAATCTGCCGCTGCGCACGGGCTCGACCTGGCCGACGAGTCGCAGGCTGAGATCGGGCTCGATGCGCTCGACCGTGCCGACCGCCAACAGCTCCGAGGCAGTGGGCTCCTCGGGCTGCCCAGGCGGGCGCGGCGGATCGGCGTAGATCCGCACCTGGCGACCCACCACGGCTGAAAGGCGGCGGTACTCGGCGACAACGGCGTCGGGGCCGTGGCGAGCCAGCTCCTGATAGCGGGCAGCCAGCGCCTCCAGCGTCGCCCAGAGCACCGCGCTCAGGCTGGGCGGGGCAGCGGGCGCGAGCTCGTCGGCCAGGCAGCCCACGGCAGGCACCGACGGCGTGGGCGGCACGGTCGGGGCCTCGGCCACGTTGATGCCGATGCCCAAGACGGCCGACTCCACGGTGGTGCCGCGGCTCTGGGTGGTGGCGATGACCCCAGCGAGCTTGCGATGGCCCACCGCGATGTCGTTGACCCACTTGATGCGCGGCTCGAGCGCGCCGCCCGCGGTTTTGCGCACCGCGTCCACCACTGCAACGGCGGGCAGCACGGTGAGGGCGGGCAGGATCCGCGCCGCGGGCAGCCCGACTGGCAGCGCCACGGAAAGGTGCAGGTTGCCGCGCGCCACCGCCCACGACCGGCCCCGCTGCCCATGGTGGTCGCGTCCCGTGAGCGCTACCGCTGCCACCGCTTCGGGAAGGTCCGCGCCTTGGTGCATGAGCTCGACCAGCGCATCGAACTGCGAGCGCGGCGCCTCAGCGATCGCGACGACCGTGCGCCAGAGCGAGGCCTCCTGCGGGGCCTTCACCTCGGCTGCGGAAGGCCGATCGGTCTCGGAAAGCGCGGACCAAAGCGCCCGGTCGGCGCTCGGCAGGCTCGTCGGGTCGCGGCGCGAGCCGACGCACAGATCGGGCAGCAGGTCTTGGAACCTTTCAGGATGGTCGGCGTACACGCGCATGGCGGCTTGGCAATAGTGCTAGATGGCCTCACCGAGCTGCGCTCTTTGGTAGGCGATGAACGCCTCTGCCTCGTTTCTTTGGCGCGCAATGTGCACGGCCTCGGTCTTGGGGTCGCCTATCAGCTGGTACATGCGCGTCAGTCCGTACAGCAGATCGGATGGCGCGATCACCACTCGGATCGATCCCTTGGGCCAAGGGTTGCCCTTGGCCAGGCGTCCCACTCCCGCCGAGGAGACCTCGTCCAAGTTCTTCGCATCGCTGAGATCGAAAACCTGCGCCCAAGTCGAATCCAGGGCCCCTTGCTCCAAGAGCCCCCGCATTTTCGCCATGTGGTCGAGCAGCTCGGCATCCGTGAGGTCGCCCCAGGCGCGCGAATAGACAATCCGCTTCGACCTATCTAGCTCGAACTCGGTTGGCATGAAATCGTTCCGCTATGTATCACACAACGGCCAACGCATCAGCCGTGCACGTCCTTTCGCAGCTCGGCCATCCGTGCCTTCACCAGCTTTTTGACAAGGGCGGTCGGCAGCGGCTCCTCAGCCCGTAGGCGAATCGTCCCCGTCTTGGGGCCGCCGCGGCTTGGAGCGCGAGGATGATTTCGTGGTCACGGTGGTCCTCCTCAAGGATGCATTCTACTCGTCGTCGATCAGGTCTGAAAACTCGCCGATTGCCGCAGCGAGGTCGCGATCGTCGGGAAACAAGCGGGTCCAGGTCGCGGCGAGCCTCTCGGCCTCGTCCTTTTTCCGCGCGTAGAGCAGCGCTCGGATCTGCAGCGTCCGAGCCGACAGCATGAGATCCTGAGCCTGCGCCGCGAGCTGCTCGGCGATCGTCGCCACCTCGGCATCGTCGAGACCGCTGAACGTGAACAGCATGTGCAGCAGATCGAAGCCCGCGCGGATGTTGTTGGGCTCGAACCGAAGGATGGCGCGAAGATCTCGCTTTGCCTCCTCGAGACGCGGGTAGACCCCGTCAGGGGTGACGATCCTGCAAAGCGCGAAGCCTCGCCGTCGAAGCAGCTCGCCGTTGTTGGGAAACCGCTCGAGCCCAGCGGTCGCGTGCTCGACCGCGCGCTCGAAAAGAGGGCGTTGGCGGGCACGCTCTTGCATGATCTCCCGCACGACCCGGTCGGGCTCGAGCGCACCTGGGTCGTATTGATCGAGAAGGCCGTCGAGCTCGGCAAGCAGCGCGTCGAAGGCCGCGCTTTCGTCGTCGGGGGCGTTCATCAAAGGAGATCCTCTCAGAACCGAGCGCCACTTTCGCTCGGGCTCATCGCCTGGTTTGCGGCCGCTGCCGGGCGGGGCTGCTGCCGATTCGAGTAGGGCGCCTCTCGTAGCAAGTGGCTGATCAAGAGCTTGATGAAGAAGACGGGAATGAACCACGCCATGCCAGGGGCGGCGGAAAAGATGAACTCGTCGAAAAATACCGCGCCGACGACGAGCATCATCGCGAGCGGACGCTGGAGGTACAAGGGAGAGAGACAGACAACCGTCGCAGCGGACATGAGGTATGCGTAGAAGACCCCCACGAACAGCCAGTCGCCACCCCGAAAGAGCCAGCCGACCAACAGAAGCTGAAGGATGTGAACTGCGGCAAAGGCCAAGTGCTGCTTTGCCCCTTGTCCCTTTCGGTGATACCAGCGTTGCCCCGCGGCCGTAGCATTGGTGACCACGCCGCCGACAAGGTCCAACGCGAGAAGGCAGGCGACAACGAGCTGCAACGCCGACCAGTTGAGATCCGCCCCGAGCGCGTACGCTGGGACGAAAACGGCGGCGGCGGACGCCGCACTGAATTGCCACAAAAGCTCCGTACCCGTGGCACCCGGCCCAACGAAGCGGTCCAACCAACCCGCCATTCCGGGGCGCGGCTGCGGTGGCTCCCAGTCGATCTGCGGGGATTCCCAGACCTTCACGTCACATGCTCCTTGGCAGGAAGAGTCTTCGGATCGGGGTGGGGTAGCCAACGCTAGCACTCTCGGCGGCAGCGCGCATGGACCATGCACCGTATCGTCAGCGAGAATGGATCGTGGCGGAATTCCAGCCCGAGTGGAGGGCCAGGTCAGCCGCCGCGTATCTTCCGGTTGTAAGTTTCCATCTCATCCCAGGCTTCGCGCATGGCCCGGGGCATGGCCTGATATGCCCATGACCGAGGCTTGTTACTGTCGGAGAAGCTCAGGTGCTCCAAGAAGGAGACGTTGAGGGCATTTTTCACGTCTGGCGTGCAGTCGCGCCAGAGATCCAAGAACACCTGTGATACCCGTTGCCACGCGTCGCGGTCTCCGCGATCGATCGCGTCTTGGGCCAATCGCGAGAAGACGCCGACCTGCAAGTGAAGAAGGCCGTCCCAAGTCTCGTTATGGAGCTTCTCCGACAGCTCGGGGAACCGCTTCTCGATGTACGCGATTGACCTCTTGCTGTCGTACATGGCGTTCTTGGGTAGCGGCCAGTCACTCGCCCGTGGGCTTGCAGGGGGACCACGCTTCGCGCAGGAAGGTAGCACGTTCCCGAGAACGCGAGTGCCGTAGCGGCCGCCCCGATGGCTCCCGCACGTGCCGCTCGGGCTTGACGGTTTTTCGGGTTCGCTGAGATACTACAGCGGTGGCGCTGCCGACCCTGGCGGTGCGAGGACAAGCATGAAGCCCTTGATTGCAGTGTTGGCGCTCTTGGCAGCGTGTTGGGCGGCGGCAGGCTGCGGCGCCGAGCCGGGTGATGGCTCCGTCGGCGCCGCCGAGGCGCAGGGCGGGGCTGGTGGCGGATGCATCCAGGCGTGCGCATTGGAAGGGGAGACGCGGTGCGGTGCGGGCACGGTGGAGCGCTGCCAGGCCGCGTCCGACGGCTGCCTCGACTGGGTGCTGGAGACCGACTGCGCAGCCCTCGGGGAGCTTTGCGACGCCAGCGGGCCAGAGGCGATGTGCCGAGGGCTAGAGTGCGGGGAGCCAGAGGGGCAGGGCCTGGAGCTGGACGGGGTGGACGACTACGCGACCATGGGGGTAGCCAGCGATCTGGGCCTGGCGACCTTCACCTTGGAGACGTGGGTGCGCTGGTCTGGCGGCGGGCAGACGGCGAGCTCCGGGGTGGGCGGCGTGGTGGGGATCCCGCTGGTGGCCAAGGGCCGCGGCGAGTCGGACGGCAGCGATGTGGACTGCAACTACTTCTTCGCCATTCGCGACGGCTCGTCGACCCTGGCCGCGGACTTCGAGGACCTCAGCTCCGGGGCCAACCATCCCGTGTTTGGCCAGACCCCGCTCGAGCCCGAGTTCTGGTATCACGTGGCGGCCACCTTCGATGGCACGGCGTGGCGGCTGTATCTGAACGGGGTGCTGGACGGCGAGCAGGACGTCGACGCCGTTCCCCGCCACGACAGCGTGCAGCACTTTGCGCTGGGCGCCGCGCTGGACTCGAGCGGGACGCCTGCGGGTGCCCTGGGCGGAACCCTGGACGAGGTGCGGATATGGAACCGCGCTCTTTCGGCAGCCGAGCTTGGCGCGGGCCTGCAGGGTCCGCTCACGGATGGCGATGGGCTGGTCGCCCGCTGGGCCTTGGACGAGATCGATGGCGGCGAGCTCGCGGACTCGGTGGGCGACCATGCAGGGACGACCGTCGGTGGGCCAGCGATGGCGCTCGGGGCACCCTTTTCGGCCAACGTCCCGTTGGCGATGCCCGCGCGGGTGTCCCCGGCCGATGGAGCCATCGCGGGCGAACAGGCGGCCACGCTGTCGGCGTGGATCGACACCGACGGCAGCGGCGAGGTCGGCAGCCCAGTAGAGGTTCGCTTTTGGGGCCGAGAGGTGGGCGCCGACTTCGCGGTGGTGGTCCTGCCCGATACCCAATACTACGCCGAGAGCTTTCCGTGGATCTTCGCCGACCAGACGGCGTGGATCGTCGCCAACCAAAGCCGCTACAACATCCGGGCGGTGCTCCACGCGGGGGACATCACCGATAACGGCGATACCTACGAAGAGGAGTGGATCTACGCCGACGAGGCCATGTCCACCCTGGAGACACCGCTGCCCGGACTACCCGAGGGCCTGCCCTATGGCTTCGCGGTGGGCAACCACGACCAGAGCCCCAAAGGCGATCCCGACGGCACCACGACCTACTTCAACGCCACCTTCGGCGTCGATCGGTTCTTGGGCCGCAGCTACTACGGCGGGCACTACGGCGACAACAACGATAACCACTACATCACCTTCGAGGCTGGAGCGGCGAGCTACCTGGGGCTTTTCCTGGAGTACGACGAGAGCGCCAACCCGCTGGTGCTCGACTGGGCGCGAGGGGTGATCGAGGACCACCCCGACCACCGCGTAATCCTCACCGTCCACTACCTCATCAATTCCGCGGCGAGCTGGGGTGCTCAGGGCCAGGCCACCTACGAGGCCCTCAAGGACCTGACCAACATCGACCTCATGATCTGCGGCCACGTAGGTGGCGAGATCTTCCGGACCGACCGTTTTGCCGACCACGACATCTACACCCTCCAGGCCGCCTACCAGTACCGCGCCGACGGGGCCAACGGCTCGCTGCGCATCAAT